>NZ_LT608328.1:3413368-3717632 GCF_900095795.1 Petrimonas mucosa | reverse complement strand
TCGATTATTAATGATTATCCTCTTCTTACAGTTCTGTTTGGTTTCGGACTTACAAAATTTCAAAAAAAAAAACGAGAAAAAAAAATCGTTTTTTTGCTTGTTAATTTGAAATGAAAACAGTCGCTTAATAATCAATCCTATATGCCAATATGGTTGGATATTAATCTGTTAGCTAAAAACAAAGCCGCCTAATCGATTGAGATACAGAATCCTGCGATAAGTGTATATTCGTCACCATATTGTGGAAAAATGAGATGTTATTTGTCACTTAAATGCATTCAATCAAAGGGTTTATATCCTATCTGCGACGGGTGGTCATATTTAGAATTAATCTAAATAACATCTCTCGGGGGTAATCCTGACGACTTGCGGAAAGTTAAAACAGGCGTACCCTCACGCTTAAATACCGCTCGGGATTTTGACGCAGGTCTTCAAGCAGTTTTGTTGCTGTATGGATAGTGTTTGTCAGACTGTCGTGCAACTCGGAGTCGTTGGTCAATTTACCCAGTGAGTTGTCGGCGCTGTTCAGTTTCGATGAGAGAAGCCTCAGGTTCTCCACCGTGCTGTCTATCGTGTTGAATGTTTTCTGGAGCTCCAGCGAGCCAAGCTCTGCGGTAAACTCCTTCAGGTCGTTCGATACGGAGGTGAGGTTTTGGGTGACTGTGGGAAGATCCTGCCTGACCGACGCCATGATGGCGTTCATGCTTTTGCTCGATTGCTCCAGCTGGGTCACGGTCGATCCGATACCGGCCACCGACTGCTCCCACATGGGATTGCTCATCAGCTTGTTGATCGTGAGGATGACAGAGTCGATGTGTGTCAGGATGGAGTCGGCCTTGGGTACAACATTGGCCACGCCATTCATCATTCCGGGTTTCAGTCGCCCATACAGGGTGTCACCCGGAACCAGTAGCCGGGAGACATCCTTGTTTGCTATCAGGCTCACGGTTGAAGCTCCCAGCAGATCTGATCCGAATTCGAAAAAACTGCCGTAAGGTATCCGGTAATCCCCTTCGAGATTGATGTCCACTGCAAACTGTATAGGATCGGTGCTATGCATCCGGATGGCGTTGACCAGACCGATCTGGAATCCGTTCACGTAGACCGGCGAAGAGGGGTATAGCCCCGTAACATCATCAAACAGAACAATATATTTGTTCTGTTTTTTCAAGATGTTTGTCCCCTTCAGAAAGTTCACCCCGAAATAGAGGAGGGCCAGGGCGATAAGGAAGGAGACGCCGATGATGAAGTTTCTGCTGAATTTGCCTTGAGCTTGCATAGTCCTTTTTATTTTACTCTTTTCCCGTTCCTGAATTCGACGATGAAAGCATCCTTGAATTTGGACTGGACTGTTTTAAGTGTTTTGGTTGCTTCTTTAAGATCGGACGAACGGCCGTAGGTATACTTGTAGGTGGTCCCTTCGATGTAGTAATCGACCGGGTTCAGCCCTTTCAATTGAGGAGAGTTGTCGGCCAGTCTCCTGGGAGATGTCAGGAACTGTATCCGGTATTCGGTTGTTCCGTCGGGTGCGACTTCCGTCGTTACGGCAGCTGTTTCCGTTGTCCGTTGTTGTGCAGAGGGTAACACCTGGCTCTTCTTGTCATACTCCCGTTTATACTCCTTGAATGCCAGGTATACCGAGTTAGCCAGCGACTTTTGTCCGCTTTCGCTTTTCATATACCGTTCGTCTGTAGCATTTGAGATATATCCCAACTCCACAAGGATACTTGGCATGGCCACCTCGCGCAGTACCAGAAACCCGGCCTGTCTGACATTCCGGTTGACCCTTTTTGAATTGTTTACCAGCCTGTTCTGTACCAGTGATGCAAAATAGACGCTCTGCTGAAGATACTGGTCGGTCATAAATTCGAACATGATGTACGACTCCGGTTCGTTAGGATCGAAACCCTGATACTTGGTGGAGTAGTCCTCCTCATAGAGGATAACCGAGTTCTCCGCCTTGGCCACATCCAGGTTGTCCTTGCTCCGGTGAAGTCCCAGCACAAAAGTCTCAACACCTTGAGGCGAACGCTTTCTCCTGTCCAGTGCATTACAGTGCAGCGATATGAAGAGGTCGGCCTTGGCCTTGTTGGCGATCTCGGCCCTTCTGTTCAATTCCACAAACTTGTCGCTCTCCCTTGTATATAAAACGTTTACGTCGGGATGATTGTTCCGGATAAGTTCGCCGAGTCTTTTGCCGACAGCCAGGACAATATCTTTCTCTTTTGATCCTGAGCCGATTGCGCCCGGGTCGCGACCACCGTGACCGGGATCAATCACGACGGTAAATCCCTTTTTTTGAGCAAAGGCTCCCTCCATCGGAATCAGCAGTAAAACCCCAAAACAACAGATAACAATTTTTCTCAGTTGTAACAGCATTTTCCGTCACCTCTTATTTCATGCAAAAATAGATATTTATTTTGTACTAAATTGCACCGAACGGGTAATAGTCGTTTTTTTTACAAATGAAGCCGCACCTGTGGTACGGCCTCATTCCAGAAGGAGATCGGATATTCTTATTCTCCCAGCAGTTCGTTCAGCTTGTTGTGCAACTCGGCACCACGCAGATTCCGGGCGATGATTGTACCCTCTCCGTCCAGAAGAACGGTGTGGGGAATTGCGCGGAAGGCATAGAGTTCCACCACCGATGTATTCCAGAACTTCAGTTCCGACATCTGCGGCCAGGTCATGTTAAGCTCTTTAATACCGCTCAGCCATTTCTCCTGCTCCCTGTCCAGAGAAACACCAACAATCTCGAACCCCCTCTTTTTGTAGTTGTTGTAAGCAGCAACCAGATTGGGCATCTCCTCACGGCAGGGACCGCACCATGCTGCCCAGAAATCGATCAGGACCACCTTCCCTTTACCGGCATAGTCAGACAATGAGATGTCGTTTCCTTTCGGATCTTTCATTGTGAAATCGATATACTTCTGGCCGATGGCTACCCTTTCGGCATTTTCAAGGCGAGTGATGATGCGCTGGATATTCTCCTGAGACCGGTATGCCTCGTCGGTGAGCGCCAGGATCTCGCGTTGGGTTTCAGGTTCAAACATCTCTGCAGAGGTCATGAAGAGGAATTTTCCCAGCGGGTTTGAGATGTTGGACTTGATAAAATCTGCTGTCTTCGCAGTGATGTCGTCCGACAACTTCTCATATTGGGCGGTAAGGTCGGCATCCAGCGAATCGGTCATTGTGCCGGTAGAGGCGGCTTCCTGATACTGTTCGGAAAGTGAGCGGATCTGCTTCCTTATCTTGTCCTGTTCTTCCCTGAATGTCATGTAGGCGTCATTCAGCGGTGTACCTGAGACAGTGGATATGGAATCGAACTGAACGAGAAGGGTTCCCGGTTCAATAACTGCGAGCACTCTTGATGGCCGTTGTGGATTGACCGTTTCATCTAGGGCAATGAAGCGCAATACAGTTGAGTCGGCACTACCTTCAAAGGTGAATTTGCCATCGGTAATCAAGGTCGTATCGACCGACACCATCTGGTTCTGCATCATCTCCTGAACATATACATACTTGCCTTCGTAGGCAGGATCGGCAACGGTTCCGGTAATCTTGTAATTTTTGCTGTTTTGACAAGAGATCAAAACAAGGGCTGTGATAAACAGCAATGAAATCTTCTTCATACGGTTGTTTTTAGTTTGTGAACGATACAAAGATAGATAAAATTAAGAGAGTTGACTCATCTACAGGACTTTTTTTACTGCCCGGACAATAAATGGAGTAAGAGGACGTTATTAAAAGAGACCGAGATAGCCATGTACAACCTATCCAGCCGATTCTCCTCCTCCGGAAAGGGCGATAAAAAAGGACCCGACCGTCTGGCTCTCTGCATTGTACTGCAATATGCAGCATCGTTGCGGATAGTGAAAAATATGCCTCCACGCCTGGCCTCCCTCCTGATCAATTGATTTTTTTTATTACCTTTGACCTACAAAATTGATAACGACATGAATCATCTGGTTGCACCGTCGCTCTTGTCGGCGGATTTCCTCCATCTTGAAAAAGATATTGAAATGCTGAATCGGAGTGAAGCCGATTGGATACACCTCGATGTAATGGACGGTGTTTTTGTCCCCAACATCTCGTTCGGGTTCCCTATCCTGAACCTGTTGAAGGAGAAGACAGCCAAACCGCTGGATGTACACCTGATGATTGTTCAACCGGAGAAGTTTGTCAACGAGGTAGCCGAAATGGGTGCAGAGTATATGAACGTGCACTATGAGGCATGTCCGCATCTGCACCGCGTGGTCCATGCCATCAAGGACCGCGGGATGAAAGCGGGGGTTACACTCAACCCGCATACTCCCGTGTCGCTGCTCGAAGAGATTATCAGCGACCTGGATATGGTTCTGCTGATGTCGGTCAATCCCGGTTTCGGGGGACAACGATTTATCGAACATTCGGTAGAGAAGGTGGCAGCCTTGAAGCAGCTTATTGCCAGAAAGGGGGCCCATGCGCTTATCGAAGTCGACGGCGGAGTGAACCTTGAGACCGGCAAAAGGCTGGTGGATGCCGGGGCAGATGTCCTGGTGGCCGGAAATTTCGTCTTCTCTTCCGAGGATCCTGTCGAGACCATCCATCAATTGAAGATGCTGTAGCGCAGGATAGCTGCGCTCCCTCATAAGCGTGACAGTTATGAGCGGGTTGGTGGAAAAGATACCTTTTTTCAGGCTATTACTCCCGGCTGTAACCTCATTAACTGTATCAGCATTTCTAGTTGAACTCCCATTTCCCCTGCTGGGATGCATTGTGGGAGCGGGAGTAGTGGCCATCTCCTTACTTCTCCCGGAGAAACGGCAATTTGCCTGCCGCTGGCTCTTCGGTGGGGGGCTTTTTGTGTTGATCTTCTTTCTCTTCGCCATGCTGTTCCGCCAAAAGGAGATGGAATCGGCCTACGCTTTTTCCGACACTCCGTTGGCCTGCATCGCCACGGTGACCGATTTTCCGGAAGAGAAGTTACGCACCTACGCCTGCAATGTCCGTATCGGCTATCCGTTACAACGCCGGATTGTGGTTTATCTGCAGAAGGATGAGCGGGCAATGAGTATCGGTCCGGGCGACGAGATTTGGTTTGTAGCCCCGATACGTCCTTTCAGGAATTTTGGAAACCCCGACGATTTCAATTACGCCCGGTTTATGCGGAACAACGGTTTTTCGGGCCATGCCTTTCTCTCATCCACCAACTGGCACGTTACAGGTAAAAAGCATTTTTCCTTCTATATTGCAGCACAGAAAGTGCGGAGCAGGGTATTGAGATTCTACCGGCAGTTGGAGCTGGATCGGGATGCCCGCTCGTTTGTCTCCGCGCTTACCTTGGGATACAAGCAGGAGCTGACAAACGAACTCAAGGAGGCTTTCCGGGCCTCAGGCACTTCTCATGTGCTGGCCGTCAGCGGCCTGCATGTGGGGATTGTTTATGGAGTTTTTGCTTTTCTCTTTTCCTTCCTTGGGAAAAGCGGTGCACGGGCTGTGTTGAAACAGCTGCTGATTGTAGTCGCGCTATGGTTTTATGCCTTTCTTACAGGACTTTCCCCATCTGTTCTCCGGGCAACCCTGATGCTCACTATTGCCTCCATCGGATGGGCTGCCGGTAAAAAAGGGTTTACCCTCAACTCACTGGGGGCAGCAGCCTTTCTTATCCTCTTCTTTGATCCGATGAGCCTTTTCAATGTTGGATTCCAGTTGAGTTTTGCAGCCGTCCTGGCAATTCTTCTATACAAGCCGGTGATGGATAGGCTCTTTCGGCCACGTGGCTCAATCGGTAAGTTTGGATGGGGCCTCCTCTCGGTTTCAATATCTGCCCAGGCGGGAGTCTTTCCCATCGTGTTGTACTATTTCGGAACCTTTCCCACCTATTTCTTTATTGCCAATATGGTGGTGGTTCCCTTGACAGGCATTGCGATCTACGCTACTGTTCCGATACTTCTCCTTGAGGGGATGAGGCCCCATTTTCATATCGTTGCCGATGGCCTCTATCCGGTTTGCGAATGGGGGTTGAAGATGGTGGTCCATCTTGTGCTGAAGGTGGTTTATCTTGTCGAATCCCTGCCTTATGCAGAGTTGGCTGTAAAACAGCTCTCCGCGTTGCAGGCATTTTTGTTGTCACTCATGGTTTTCTTCACGTTTCGTTTTTTTGGTTGTAGAAAAGCGGGATCCCTGATCTCCGGCCTGACCTGCTCGCTTCTCCTTATGCTGACTCTCACTTTTAGTAACCTGTACCGGGATCAGATGCAGTTGGCGGTTTTTAACAGAACTGGGTTCAGCGATATCGGCCTCTATGGGAGAGGTAGACGGATCTACTTCGAAGTTGAGGAAAACGGTTTTATACCCCATCCGACAAAAAAAATAGTCCGGCTCTCCGAAAATCGTTATATGGGTGCGAAGAGTGATCGGCCGATGGAGATCGATCTGCTGATTCTCTCAAGGGATCCCACTTTCTCGATAAATCAGTTGAGTGCCATTTTCAGTGCCGACAAGATAGTGCTGGACAGTTCCCTCCCTCCACACTGCAGATCCCGGCTGGTTGAAGAGTGTAAAAAACTTGGAATCTCCTTCCATGATGTAGGGCAGGATGGAGCATATTTCATAAATTTGTAGTAATTTTGGCTTTTTTCATTAAAGATGAACTATTTCGAACCCTTATCGGAGATTATAGAGAAGGCTGCTCTACAGCGGCTGTTTAAGCTGGTGGAGAGGAGCCGGCAGATTTTGATCACTACACACCTCTCCCCCGACGGGGATGCGTTGGGGGCGTCGCTAGCCCTCTATCATTACCTGAAACTGCAACAGAAGGATGTAAGGCTGATGGTGCCCAACTCGTTTCCCTATTTCCTCAAGTGGATGAAAGGTTCCGACGATATCCTCATTCACGAGTATAACCCTAAGGCTGCACAGGTAATTTTTGATCATGCCGATCTGATTTTCTGTCTCGATTACAATATCCCGAAACGGGTGGGGGGCATGGCGCCGCTGCTGGAAAAATCGTCCGCGCACAAAATACTTGTCGATCATCACCTTTTCCCCGGCGACATCTTTGATGTGGTGATCTCCCATCCCGCTATTTCATCCACAAGCGAACTGATTTTCAGGTTGCTATATCAGGCCGGCCGGTATGAGGGTATCGACAGGACCGTGGCAGAGTGTATCTATTGCGGGATGATGACCGATACCGGAGGTTTTACATTCAACTCCAACAATCCGGAGATATACCTGATAATAAGCCTGCTGCTCCGCAAGGGAGTGGATAAGGACCGAATCTATTCGCTTGTCTACAATAACCTTACCGAAGATCGTTTTCGGCTTCTGGGCTTTACCTTGTCTCAACGGATGAAGGTTTACCCCGAGCTGCACACGGCACTCATCTGGCTCTCGCTCGAGGATCAGAAGCAGTTCAGATACAACAAGGGCGACACCGAGGGGTTTGTGAATTATCCGCTAAGCATCAAGGATATTATCTTTTCCGTTTTTATCCGCGAAGAGGAGGAGATGGTGAAACTTTCGTTCCGGTCGCAAGGCTCTTTCCCCACAAATGAATTTGCAGCGCAGTTCTTTCAGGGCGGAGGGCATCTGAACGCCTCGGGAGGAGAGTTCTTCGGTTCGTTGAGTGATGCTCTTGCCCGGTTTGAGGAGGGGGTCGCGCACTATGCAGACAAGCTGAGGAGCATCTCAAGGTAGGATTAAATGATCATTTGCCCTAAGTTCAACTTAGAAGTGCAACATCCACGTGTTGTTTTTTGAAATGATTCTTCACAACAATCATGAAAAACACCGGGGGGGTTTGCCTAACGGCCGGGGGCGCGCAAGCCCCCGAAGAGAGTCGGACAGCAACATAAAAGAAAAAGGAGACCGAAGTCTCCCTAAAATTAACTATTATGTTGCTTATGAAAAAATACAAACAGTTAACTTCAGAACAAAGGTACGCGATTTATTTAGGTTTAGAAAACGGTGACACCCAGCGGACGATCGCGAGCTTGATAGGTGTCAGTCCTTCAGCGGTGTCCAGGGAGTTGCAGCGCAACAAGGACAAGCGCGGGGGCTACTCGTGGCGACTGGCCCACGAGATGGCGATGGAGAGAAGGGAACGCCTGCCCGGCAACCGGTCCACCCCGGAATGGATCACGGAGATGCTGGAAGCCCCGGTGTACTTCACCGACCCCTATTCGGCATGGCAAAAAGGATCGATCGAAAACGCGAACAAGCTCATCCGGCAATACATCCCCAAGGGGGCGTCCTTCAAGGACTATCCACCCGACAGATTGAAGCGGATACAGCACAGGCTGAATGAAAGACCGAGGAAAAAATTGGACTTTAACACACCCAAAGTTGAGTTTTACAAACAATTAATGTAAATTGCACTTGCTGCTTGACTCTGCCTGCTAAAAAAATATCACTTTCTGTGACGGAAATTCAGATTTCTTATCTATATTTGCGAACCAGTCCCCCATTGGGATTTGGACAACAATATGAGTTGAGATGGACATTGCCTGTTTTCCGAATAGAAACGGCGTGTCGCTTAAATTGATACAGATGTCTGTAAGCCCCTGCTGTACAAGTTGTTATTCTCTTCAAGGTCTCTCCTTTTACCGGATAGTGTTTCAGTAACAGGTGATTACCCTTGGAGCTTTTCGTGTTTGCCATTCGCAACCGGATAGTACAACAAATATTATGGGCTTTTTGATATGTTCTTAGTTTCTAAGGGATAGTAGCGTATATGGTTCATGTCGCTGATATGTTAAAAATAGGTCGACCATACTTTGGTATGGAAGCCGGTCGATATTCCGGATGGTCTTGAGTATGCAATCAGTGAAGGGCTTTTTGTTTAAGAGTTGAAAAAACCTGTTGCTCATTTTTACTGGACGATATGGCGGGTCATTATCGTGGAGATGTTTTAAACCAAAAACAGCCAATAAACCGAACAACCTTCTCCATACGATGTCTGTCAGACTCGTTTTTTAATTAATTACATTAACTGGATAAATCAGCGAACATCTTTTTATTTGCAGGTTCGCATAAAGCTGAAACATCTACAATGATACATAAAACCTCGGTACTGATTGTTAATTCTAAGGACAGGGAGAGTAAAGTTCGTCAAGTTCCTACCCATATCATCATGAACTGGCGTAAATATGCAATGTTTTCGGCCTTGCTGGTAATTGCATTTTTTCTGGTTTCCGGTTTCATGATCTACCAAAATACCAGCCGTCAATACAAGGAAAGGCTCGAGAGAGCCAACTTCATACGGAGCCAGATCGACGTCAACAAGGCGCTTGCCTCATTTGCCTCCATCGATTCCGGAATATACCGGCTCAATATGTTCCTCGAGGAGAGAGGGTTGGAAAAATTGAAGATTGACAATATGGGCGGGGTGAGTTCCGATTTCGACATCATCAACATCAACGAGTTCGCTACCTTTTATGAGAACCAGGTAGAGGGATTGGAAGAGGTGGTGAACATGTTGCCCCTGGGAAAGCCATGTGAAGGAAAGATCACCTCCGAATTTGGATACCGTCGCAATCCCTTTACACGGGTTGGGCGGGAGTTCCATTCCGGCATGGATATAAAAGGGAAGGTTGGCGACAGTATCCGGGTTACCGGTAAGGGGAAGGTTGTCTTTGCAGGTCATAAGGGGGGACTTGGAGGATGTGTCATTGTGCGGCATAATGAAAATTTACAGACACTCTATGCACACCTTCACAAGGTATTGGTAAAAGAGGGTCAAACAGTTGAAAATACAGAGGTAGTCGGCTTGATGGGAAATACCGGAAGGAGTACGGGACCGCATCTTCATTACGAGATAATATTTAACAACAAACGAATTAACCCCAAAGAGTATTTAAATGTTAACACAAAAGAAAAAAGTTATGATTAAAGATGAAAGGAGAAAAGAGGCTGGCGTCTCAAATTTGGACTCCATGCCCATAAACACTATAGTCGGTAATGATATTGTCTTTAAAGGCGATCTTTTTGGCGATAGTGTTATTCGTATCGATGGCAAGGTTGAAGGCAACATCTCGCTGAAACAGGGCATCATCCTGGGTGAGAAGGCGTATGTGGAAGGGAATATGGAAAGCGACTACATCATCCTTTTCGGACACATCAAGGGAAACATTAAAAGCAAAGAGGTTATCCTGAAGTCCACCTGTTCCGTTCAGGGAGATATTGTGGCAGATGCAGTGGAGATCGAAATGGGTAGCCGTTACGACGGTAATTTGAAGATCAGCCATATCGAGGCTGTCAATAAGGATCTCGAGATGAAGAGCAAGACCCTCGAAATGGTTCCGCTTAACAAGAAGGTTGAGGGATAACACTCTCTTTCAGCTGGCGGTGACCGTAACTAACTGTATAGGGTTCCCGGAGCGGTTTATCCGGTAAATCGCCCGGGGCTTTTCTTTTTTTCCGGCCGAGGTCATAACTTTGGGGGCTGATCGGCTCTGGAGACGTTTTCGTTTATTTTGCCTCAAATAACATTTTTTTTAAAGCGGATTGCTTACATTTGTAGCCAATTTTAATTTTCTCATTTTTCCGCAATGAAAAAAACATATTGCATTATATTTTGTCTATTGGGCCTGGCGCTGGTAGGCACATCCTGCAACAAGAGGAGGACATATGCTGAGCTTCTCAAGGATGAGACCCGGGCAATCGAAAAGTTCATCCTTGAAAATAAACTGGTCATCCTGGATGAATTTCCCGAGAATCTGGTTTTCAAACCCAACGAGTTCTATCGAGACCCCGCTACCGGCGTATATTTCAACATTATCGTGCCGGGAGATACCGCCCATAAGGTGAAAATTGGCGAGGAGGTCTACGTGAGGTTCAGCGGCCTGCGCTACTTCACCTCTTCGAATGACACGACCGAATATAGCAACGACAATCTGATAACCAACCCCTTTCCTGAAACATTCATCTACCGCGGAGCAGTAAATGTCTCCAACCGCTCCCTCTATTCAGGAACAACCCCCGGTTGGGTCGTCCCGCTCACCTATATTGGACATACTGGTGTGGTGAAAATGATCGTCCCGTTCAATATGGGCTCCTCTTCCGACCAGCAATCCTATTCGACAACATATTACGGCAATGTTAAATACAGGTTTGAATCGCAATCATAACAAGATATGACACTAATCAAATCCATATCAGGTATTAGGGGAACCATTGGCGGGGTTGTGGGCGAAAACCTCACCCCGGTCGATATAGTAAAGTTTACATCGGCATATGCATTGTTTATCAAAAACTCCACCGGCAATCCAAGACCAAGGGTGGTTGTAGGAAGGGATGCAAGGATATCGGGCAGTATGGTACACAGTCTTGTAACCGGTACCCTGATCGGCATGGGGTGCGACGTTACGGATATTGGGATGGCAACCACGCCTACCACCGAGATGGCAGTGGTAAAAGAGGCTGCATCTGGCGGTATCATCGTAACGGCCAGTCACAACCCGAAACAGTGGAATGCCTTGAAATTGCTGAATGGCAAAGGGGAGTTCCTCAATGCTGAAGAGGGTAACCTGATCCTGCAACTGGCCGAGTCGGAAAGTTTCGTATATGCTTCTGTGGACCAGCTGGGAGAGGTGAGCTACAAACAATACCTGCATGCCCATATCCAGGAGATACTTAAACTCGATCTCGTGGATACGGATGCCATTAAGGCTGCCCGCTTCAGGGTTGCGGTGGATGCGGTTAACTCGGTTGGAGGAAACGCTGTTCCTGAGTTGCTCTATGCATTGGGTGTAAAGGAGATCTTCAAGTTGCATTGTGCGCCGCACGGCAATTTCTCGCACAACCCCGAGCCGTTGCCTCAAAACCTGACTGAACTCTCCTCCTTGATGAAAAGCTCCAAGGCGGATGTCGGCTTTGCCGTCGATCCCGATGTGGACCGGCTGGTAATCTATGGCGAGAACGGTGAGCCGTTTGGCGAAGAGTATACCCTGGTCGCCGTTTCGGACTACGTGCTGCAACACACCCCTGGCAATACGGTTTCGAACCTGAGCTCGACCCGTGCCTTGCGTGATGTTACGTTGCAACGGGGCGGCAAATATTATGCAGCTGCAGTAGGTGAGGTTAACGTGGTGACAAAAATGAAGGAGGTTGGTGCCGTCATCGGAGGCGAAGGAAACGGCGGAGTAATCTATCCGGCATCCCATTATGGAAGGGATGCGTTGGTGGGAATCGCTCTCTTTCTGACCCATCTGGCTAAGTCGGGGAAGAAGGTAAGCGAACTCAGGGCAGATTATCCCGGCTACTTCATGTCGAAACAGAAGATCGAGCTTACTCCCGATATCGACACCGATGCCCTACTGCAAAAGATAAAGGCTCACTACAGCGGAGAGGAGGTAACCGATATCGACGGTGTGAAGATCGATTTTCCCGATAAATGGGTGCACTTGCGCAAGTCGAATACCGAACCGATTATCCGGATCTATTCGGAGGCAAAATCCCTTGAAGCGGCTGAAGCGGCCGGAAAAGAGATGATAGAATATATTGAAAAATTCAAATAAAAAGAGAAATAGTGATTGATTTCATCGATTACCGTATATTAAGACAGCCGATGTTTTAGTTGCGGTAATTTTTTGTTGAAATACAGACGACAATATCGCATGAAAGAACGCCTGATCAGTGATGACGAGATAAGAAGGTTTCATCCGATCTTTCGTGGAAAGAACGGAGAGAAGTACATAAAATGGGGAATGAAGTTGTCGGGGCTCAAAAATGCCTGCGAGATTTATGACCGATCGAAACACCTTACCGGCGTAGCTTTCTGCACCGATCTGCTCGACAAGCTGGGCCTGAAGCGTACAGTTGTGAATGCCGAGGTGTTGGAGCCATTCAGGGTTAAACCATTTATTGTGGTCGCCAATCATCCCAACGGTCACGTCGACGGGATCGCCCTCATCGAGACCGTTGCCTCCCGGGTGGACAACTTCAAGGTGATGGTCAACTTCATTCTTGGACTGGTAGATACGATGGATGAGAACTTCATCAAGGTCAATCCGTACAAGCATACCGATAAGATGAAGCACATCTCGCTCTCCGGTATAAAGGAGTGCATCGACCACTTGCGGGGAGGCAACCCGATGGGCTTTTTCCCGGCAGGATCGGTCTCCCGGTTAAAATTCCGCAATGGGCGGCTTATGATCCACGACCGCACCTGGCAACCTTCGGTAATCAAGCTCATTGAGAAGGCCCGGGTACCCGTTATCCCGCTTTACATCGATTGTCGGAACAGGTATCTCTTCTATGCTACCCGTTTTATCTGCTGGCAGCTGCAGAGTCTTGTCCTGTGCCACGAACTGTACAACAAGAGGGGGAAGGAGATGACATTGACGTTTGGTGAGCCTATCATGCCCGAAACGATCCGTTCGTTTGGCAGCACGGATGAGTTGGGTGTTTTTTTGCGTGATAAGACCTACGCATTGGCAAAAAAAAGGTAATTTTGCAATTGTCGGCAACTGCTTGTTGCTCTCTGCTTTCATCGTCTCAATAGAATGGCTAAACAAAATATACAACAAGTCAAGCAGCGTTTCGGCATTATTGGAGTATCTCCCGGATTGGACAGGGCGATCGATATCGCCTTGCAGGTTGCACCGACCGACCTTTCGGTGCTGATTACGGGTGAGAGTGGTGTCGGAAAGGAGAATTTTCCGCAGATTATCCACCAGTACAGTCGCCGCAAGCACGGTCCCTATTTTGCGATCAATTGCGGATCCATTCCCGAGGGAACCATCGACTCCGAGCTCTTCGGTCACGAGAAAGGGTCGTTTACGGGGGCGCTGGCAACACGGAAGGGATATTTTGAAGTGGCCAACGGCGGCACCCTCTTTCTCGATGAGGTGGGAGAGCTGCCGTTGTCTACACAGGCCCGGTTGTTGCGTGTGCTGGAGACCGGTGAGTTTATCAAGGTGGGATCTTCCCAGGTGGAAAAAAGCGATGTCCGGGTGGTAGCGGCCACCAACGTGAATATTGCCCAGGCCATTGAACGGGGGAAATTCAGGGAAGACCTCTATTACCGGTTGAACTCTGTCCCCATCCGCATCCCTGCACTTCGTGACAGACAAGAGGATATTGTCTTGCTCTTCAGAAAGTTTGCGAGCGACTGTGCCGAGAAATACATGATGCCGCCCATCACTTTGACCGACGATGCCAAGGAGTTGCTGAAAAACTTCCGCTGGCCCGGCAATGTACGGCAACTGAAAAACGTGACGGAACAGATCTCGGTAATCGAACATGAACGGGTGATCACCTCCGAGATCCTGCAGAAATATCTACCCAAAACAGAAACTGCCTTGCCTGTATTGGTTTCACAGTTCAGGGATGCAGACCAGAAAAATTTCTCGTCCGAACGGGAGATTCTCTATCAGGTACTTTTCGATATGCGGAAAGATATCAATGACCTGAAAAATGTGGTGAAGACCATACTGGAGGATGCCGCATCTTCAGTTCCGAAAGAGGATAAAACCGTATTCCATTCCTCCGTCTCCCAGCAGGAGAACCCTTCGGTGGCCCTGCCGTTGCAATACGACGAGTTGATGCACAAGAAGATGCACCTGGGTGAAATGCACGACAATGCCGAGTTCCAGGAGGCGACTGAAGTTGAGTTTGCAAACCTGTCGCTGGAGGAGGCGGAGAAGGAGATGATCATGCTGGCGTTGGAGAAACATAACGGTAAGCGTAAGCAGGCTGCCAGTGAGCTGGGTATTTCCGAACGGACCTTGTACCGGAAGATCAAGGAGTACAATCTAGACAAATGATGAAAAGATCAACCAACATAGCAATAGCGCTGTTGCTCCTGCTGAACTCCTGTTCCATCTCTTACAAGTTCAGTGGGGCTTCCATCGACTATAACCTCACCAAGACGTTGCAGCTGGGTCATTTCGTGAACCAGGCCCCCTTGGTTTATCCGCCGCTGGAGGCTCGTTTCAATGAAGCCCTGAAAGATATGTTCACTCGCAACACCCGTCTGCAATTTGTGAACCAGAATGGCGATATGGAGATCGAGGGCGAGATTGTGGGGTACGAACTTACACCGCTTGCGGTGCAGGAAGATGCGTTTGCAGCCGAGACCCGTTTGACGATGAATGTCCGCATGCGTTTTCGCAACAACAAGATACCGGGGCAGGACAAGGAGGAGACTATATCTGCCAACCGCACTTTCTCCAGTAATGTCAACTTGACTGACGTGCAGGATCAGCTGATAAAGGAGCTTACCGACGAGATAGTGGATCAGATTTTCAATACGACAATGGCAAACTGGTAGAATGGATCGATCGGATTTTTTCAGTTATATTGCAGACTACGGAAAATTGACCGAGACCAGCCTGGAGGAGTTGAAGGCGCTGGTGGAGGAGTACCCCTGTTTTCAGGCGGCACACCTGTTGTTGGCCAGGAGTCGCTATCAATTCCGTCGGGAGGAGTTCGAGAAACACCTGCCCGAAGCGGCTGTCTGCTGTGCCGATCGGAGCCGGCTCTTTTACCTGATCAATAATGAAAAGTATGCCAGGTTCTTCCCGAAAGCCTCCTCCCTGGAGGAGACCGACCGGACCCAGACCCTGTTGGATGCCTTTCTGGATTCATTCTCTTTGGATGAGCCCGAGGAGAAGATGCCCGAGATCGAGACAAACATTATCTCTACCGACTATCTCTCCTACCTGCAGAGCCTGGAGGGAGAGTCGTCGCCGAAAGAGGAGGATTCGTCCCGGCCCGAACTTAAGCACCAGGAGATTATCGACACTTTTCTGGAGAAAGCTGCCGCCAATGAGATCACGATAACTTCGCGCGAACCGGAGCCGGCTAAACCCAGTGAAGTGGAGAAAATGCCTGGGGGTAATGGATTCTTAACGGAAACATTGGCAACAATTTACATCAAACAGAAAAAATATGAACAGGCGTTGGCAATTATTAGGCAATTAAGTTTGAATTTTCCAAAAAAAAGTGTTTACTTTGCCGACCAAATTCGTTTTTTGGAACTTTTGATACTCAACGAGAAAAATAAAAAAGAATAAAACATGTATATCTTCATTACCATCCTTATTTTGCTTGCTGCCATCCTGATGATTCTCATCGTGTTGGTGCAGAACTCCAAAGGCGGTGGATTGGCTGCAGGTTTCTCTTCATCGAATCAGATAATGGGTGTCCGCAAAACTACCGACTTCTTGGAGAAGGCAACTTGGACACTGGCTGCAACGATCATCGTTTTAAGTATCCTGACAGCGAAGTATACCACTTCAAGATCTACTGTTCCAGAATCGCAGGTTGAAGTAGAGCAACCGGCTCCGCTCAATCCGGCCACTGCGCCCGATGTAGCTCCGGTATTGCCGGTTACTCCTCCATCGGAATAAACCGATTCGATCAAGACGATAGATGAAAGAGAGAAGCTCACCGTTTCTCTCTTTTTCATATCCATCCTTTCCTGCCTTTCAAATCAACATTTATGTTCCACACTACCGGTTCAACCTCCCTCGTACAAGATAGAAAACCGCACTATGAGATACTCGACGGACTGCGCGGGGTTGCAGCCCTGATGGTCATTCTCTACCATATTTTCGAAGGGTTCGCAACCAGCCCCATCGATTAGCGGTTTAACCACGGATATCTGGCTGTCGATTTCTTCTTCGTCCTCTCCGGATTTGTTGTCGGTTATGCCTATGACGATCGGTGGAAGGGTGGATTGAAAGTGAAGGATTTCTTCCGGCGGAGATTGATCCGGCTGCATCCGATGATTATCCTGGGCTTTCTGTTGGGCGCCATCACCTTTTTTATTCATGGTGGCGAACAGTGGGACGGGACACCCGTCTCTCCGGCTCTTGTGATGCTTGCCCTGCTCCTGAGCCTCTTCCTGATTCCCGCGGCTCCCGGATCATCTGTCGAGGTGCGCGGTAACGGGGAGATGTTCCCGTTGAACGGACCGATATGGTCACTCTTCTTCGAGTATATTGGAAATATCCTGTATGCACTCTTCATCCGCCGCCTTCCTACCGGTGCCCTGACGCTGCTTGTGCTGCTTGCAGGTGGTGGATTGGCTTCGTTTGCCCTCTTCAACCTTTCCGGTTTCGGGCATCTGGGTGTGGGATGGACGATGGCCGACTACAACCTGTATGGCGGATCTCTTCGTCTGCTCTTCTCCTTTTCGGCAGGCCTGCTGATGACGCGAAATTTCAAGCCGGTACGGATCCGGGGCGCTTTCTGGATCTGTGCGCTGCTGATCGTCATCCTGCTCTCCGTCCCCTACATCGGTGACGGAACGGCTCCCTGGAAAAACGGGCTCTATGATGCGGTCTCTATCCTGATTGTTTTCCCGCTTCTGGTTTATCTCGGTGCTTCGGGGAAGATCACCGACAAAAAAAGCTCGAAACTTTGCAAATTGTTGGGCGATATATCTTATCCGCTTTACGCGGTTCACTACCCCTTCATGTATCTCTTCTATGCCTGGTTATGGGGCAACGGAGTTCTCTTCTCCCAGGCTTGGCCAGTGGCCCTGTTGCTCTTTGCGGGGAATATCCTGTTGGCCTATCTTCTCCTTAAGTTCTACGATGAGCCGGTACGCAGATATCTGACAGGAAAACTACGCCGAGGGTGAACGGAATTCCGGAGGCCCGCCTCTAATGGAACAGGATGTCGCTCACTACATCCATTCCTGCATGTTCGTTCAGCTTGTCGATCAGGTTCTGTTTGTTCATGATCAGTTCGGCCCGCAACACCGACGATGTCAGTTGCACATGGAGGACGTTCCGCCGGAAATAGACATTCCTGGTATAGTGCGAGACACCCTCGCCCAGCAGTTCCCGCCATGCCGATACGGCACGGTGTTCGGCCATCGAGCTCTTCAACCCGGGATTCTCATCGAAGAAAGCCGAGAGGATGGTTGCTATGGGTTGGGCATTTTTCTTATCCATAAATCGTAACTTCTCCGTTTTTTACCGAATAGATATGCTGACTGTTGTTGATGCGGCTCAATATCTTGTCGAACGACTCCCGGTTGGTGTCGGAGATGAAGATCTGGCCAAACTCATCACTTGATACCAGTTTCACGATCTCTTCCACCCGGTTGGCGTCGAGCCGGTCGAAAATATCGTCGAGCAACAGGATGGGTCTCCTTTTCCCGGTTTTGAGCAGGTAATGGAACTGTGCCAGCTTCATCGATACGAAATAGGTTTTGTTCTGTCCCTGCGACCCCACCTTCTTTATTGGGAACCCGTCGAGCAGCATCTCCAGTTCGTCGCGGTGAATACCGGTGGTAGTGTGTCCCAGCGCCATATCGCGTTGGCGGGTTTGGCGAAGGATCTCCCTGAAGTTGCCATCGTTCAGTTGCGAAACATAGTCGAAGGTGGCTTTCTCGTTGGAGAGACTGATCCTTTTGTAAAACTCGTCGAAAACAGGGATAAACTCCTTTACGAATGCTTGCCGTTTTTCAGCTATCAGCTCGCCGTCCATCACCATCTGCTCTTCCCAGAGCTCCAGCAGGGTGTGATCGATTGCGTTCCCCTCCATTTTCAGGGTGGCGTTACGCTGTTGCAGCGCATTGTTGTACCGGATCAGCGCCTGCATGTAGCTTTTGTCGAACTGCGAGATGGCGATGTCCATGAACCTCCGCCGCTCGTCGCTGCCTCCCTGGATAATCCCGATATCGGCCGGGGAGATCATTACCAGCGGAATAAAACCGATATGGTCAGACAATTTCTCGTACTCCTTTTTGTTTCGCTTGAACTGTTTCTTCTGTCGCCGGCGCAATCCGCAATAGATCTCCTCCTCCGTCTCCTGTCCCTCGATCAGGTATCTTCCCTGTATCATGCAGACATCGGCATCGTGCTTGATGATCTGGCTGTCGACAGGATTGGTGTAACTCCGGCAGAACGAGAGGTAGTAGACGGCATCCAGCAGATTGGTCTTGCCCATGCCGTTGTTTCCCACAAAGCAGTTTATCTTGGGCGACAACTCCAGTTCTACCTGGGCCAGGTTCTTATAATTGATGATGGATAGATGATGTAACGTCATTGTAGCGATACTATTCTGCCAGGATCAACTGCTGCAACTCTTCGGGATTTACGTTCACCTTCAGTCTTCCCTCCTCGGCAAATGTTATTTTTCCGGTCTCCTCCGAAACGACAATCACCTTGGCGTCGGTCTCCTGCGTTATGCCCAGTCCCGCACGGTGCCTGAGTCCCATATGCTTGGGAATGTTCGGGTTCTGGGAGATGGGGAGAATGCAGCCGGCGGCCTTGATCTTCTTCCCTACCACGATCATGGCGCCATCGTGCAACGGACTGTTCTTGAAGAAAATATTCTCAATCAGCCGGGAGGAGACATCGGCATTGATGATCTCACCGCTCTGCTCATACAGGCTGAGCTGAAGATCGCCCTGAATGACGATCAGTGCCCCGACCTTGGCTTTCGACATGTTCATGCAGGCCAGTACGATCGAGGTGATGTGAGAGATGTCTTTCTGCTGCTTGTCGACCGGCACAAAGAGTTTCGAGATGAACTTCCATCCCTTCTTCGAGCCGAGCGACATCAGGAATCTCCTGATCTCATCCTGAAAGAGGATCACCAGCAATATCAGTCCGATATCCACAAACTGATCGAGGATAGAGCCCAGAAGCACCATGTCGAACACTTGCGATACCAGTACCCAGATAATCATGAAGACCACAATTCCGATAAAGAGCGGGCGCATTCCCGATATCTTCACCATCTTGAACAGGTAGTACAACAGTGCGGCTACCAGCAGGATGTCGATAAAATCTTTTATTCCAAAGTGTTCGAACATATGACGCTGTTGCTTATCTTTTTTGCAATTTTCACACACTCCACCGCCTCTTTCACGTCATGAACGCGCAAGATGGCGGCTCCCGACAACAGGGCAACGGTATTCAGGACCGTTGTCCCATTCAGGCTCTCCTGTGGTGAGCATTCCAATAATTTGTAAATCATCGATTTTCGGGAGATGCCTGCCAGGATCGGTACCTCAAAGATATTGAAATATTTTAAATAAGCCATCAACTGATAATTCTGATCCATCGTTTTACTGAACCCGAAGCCTGGATCTATGATGATGTCGTTCACTCCCAGCAGGTTCAGCTTGGCTATCCTCTCGGAAAAATAGTAGAGAATCTCCTGGATAAGATTGTCGTAACCGGTATGCTGCTGCATGGTTTGCGGTGTGCCGCGCATATGCATCAGGATGTAGGGTACATTGAGCCGGGCAACCGTATCGAACATCTTGCCGTCGATCTGGCCGCCCGAGATATCGTTGATGATGTTTACGCCATATTTTTCTACTGCCGGTTTGGCCACTTCCGAATAGAAGGTGTCGACGGAGAGGATGGCATCGGGAAACTCCTTGCGGATGATCCGCAATGCCGGTTCCAGCCGGTTGAACTCTTCAGTTGCAGGAATCAGTGAAGAGGTGGGTGATGTGGATTGGCCTCCGATGTCGATGATCCTGCCACCCTCTTCCAGAATCTGCCTGACACGATTGACGATCTCGCTCTCCGACTGTTTTCTACTCTCCTGGAAAAAGGAGTCGGGCGTTATGTTCACGATTCCCATGACCAGCGGTGTGGAGAGGTCGATCAGGTTGCCGTTTATGTTGATGGATGGTCTCATGAATGGGCGGTTATAGGGTTGAGTCAGTGTTCTGGCCGGGATAATCGATGGTATAGTGCAGCCCGCGGCTCTCCTTGCGTGCCATGGCCTGCTTGATGACCATATATCCCACCTTGATGATGTTCCGGAGCTCACAGATCTCGCGTGATACTACCGAACGCTGGAACAGATTCTCGGTCTCGCGAAACAGGATGTTCAGCCTGTCCATGGCCCGCTGCAGACGGATATCGGAGCGGACGATCCCTACATAGGAAGACATGATCTGACCCACCTCCTTGTAGCTCTGAGTGATAAGCACCATCTCCTCGGTGGAGGTGGTGCCTTCTGCATTCCAGTCGGGAATATCTTCCCGGAAAGTGAAATTCCTGAAACGGGGCAGGGAGTGTTTGGCCGCCGAGTCGGCAAAGACCACCGCCTCGATGAGCGAGTTTGAAGCGAGGCGGTTGGCTCCGTGCAGGCCGGTGCATGCACACTCGCCATTGGCGTAAAGCCGGTTAATGCTGGTCTCTCCGTCAAGGCTGACCAGGATGCCTCCGCACAGGTAGTGCGCTGCGGGCGCTACCGGGATCATCTCCCTGGTGATGTCGATGCCGTAGCTCAGGCATTTCTCGTAGATGGTAGGGAAATGTTTTTTTGTCTCCTCCGGATCCTTGTGGGTCACATCCAGGTAGACGTGATCATCGCCCCTGTTCTTCATCTCCGTATCGATGGCACGGGCAACGATATCACGCGGTGCAAGCGATAACCGCTCGTCGTACTTCTGCATGAACTCCTTGCCATCCTTTGTCCTCAATATGCCACCGTATCCACGCATCGCCTCCGTGATGAGGAAGGAAGGGCGTACACCCGGATGATATAATGCGGTGGGATGAAACTGCACAAACTCCATGCCCCTTATCTCGCCCTTGGCCCGTGCAACCATTGCAATGCCGTCGCCGGTGGCAACCAGCGGATTGGTGGTCGTCTGATAGATGCACCCGATCCCTCCGGTAGCCATCATCGTTATGCGTGAAAGGAATGTCAATACTTCCTGTGTCTGTAAATCCAGGATATAGGCTCCGTAACACTCAATTCCGGGAGTGTGGCGGGTGACCACCTGTCCCAAGTGATGCTGGGTCAGTATCTCGATGGTAAAGTGGTTGTCGAATACATCAATGTTGGGATGGTTTCGGATGGCTTTGATCAGGCTTGTCTGGATCTCGGCTCCGGTACTGTCCTTATGGTGCAGGATCCTGAACTCGGAGTGTCCTCCCTCCCGGTGCAGATCGAAATTTCCCTCCTCATCCTTGTCGAAATCGACCCCCCAGCTGATCAACTCCTTGATTTGTGCAGGCGCCTCCTTTACAACACGCTCCACAACCCGGAGGTCGCAGAGACCTGCCCCGGCATCGAGCGTGTCGGCAATGTGCTTCTCGAAATTGTCCCAGGGATTTGTCACCGATGCAATGCCTCCCTGGGCATAAAAGGTGTTGGCATCCTCGAGTGTAGTCTTGGCAACAATGGCCACCTTGCCATATTTTGCCACTTTCAGGGCGTAGCTCATCCCTGCAATACCCGATCCGATGACCAGAAAATCGTATTTGTACGCCATGCTCTTTTTCCTGTTTTTCTCTACAAATTTAGGCAATTAATGTTTACCATTTGCTGACTCAGCCCCATTAATTGAAGGGCGGGAGATTCAAAACCTTCCGGTTGCCTGAACAGACCACACTCCGCAAGGTGGAGAAGGGAAGTAGCCCGGCCTATGGCGATTGATGAAAAAATAAAGTTAAAACATTGAGGTTTAGTTTGATTGTTTCATTAAAAATATTTACTTTGTGTAGCGTTCGGATCCTGATTGTGACTAACAACTTAATCTTTCCATCTCAATGAAAAATAGTCGGATGGCTCATTTGCTGATGCTTCTTCTCTTTAGTTTTCAACTCTTTGGCAATAATCTGTTGCCGGCAGAGAGCTATACGTTGCGTGGCAGGGTATTGGCGGCCGATAACCGTGAACCGCTCTCCAATGCGAGTGTGACCGTAGGAACCCTGAATATTTCGACCGTAACCAATCAGGATGGATACTTTACGCTTAGGGTTCCGGAATCGGCCAGGAACTCCAGACTGATCATCCGATACCTGGGATACGAGAACCTTGAGATTCCGGTCGTTACACTGATCGACAAGCCTAATAACCACATCGTGCTGCAGCCCTCGTTCATTGAACTGGGAACATTAGAGGTGGTGTCGGGAAATGGTCGCGAGCTGATACGGGAGGCGTTGAACCGCATACCGCAGAACTATGCCGTAGATCCCACCATGATGGTGGCGTTCTATCGGGAGTCGATCAAGAAAAATTCCAATTATATCTCGCTGGTGGAGACTGTGCTGGATGTCTACAAATCTTCCTACCGTTCCTACGAGACTGATCAGGCAAAGATCTATATCGGCAGGAAGGCGACCGACATCTCCCCGCGTGATACCGTGCTGTTGAAATTTCAGGGTGGAATCAGTACGGCTCTTATGCTGGATGTGGCCAAGAATCCCGAAATAGTATTTGGGGAAAGGGGCGATGAGTATAACTTCACCATCGAAAGAATGGTCAGCATCAACAACAAGCCGCATTACGAGATTAGCTTCTTGCCCCTGCCGGGAATAACCGATATTCTCTTCCGCGGGAAGCTCTTTCTCGACAGGGAGTCGTTGGCCATCAGCCGGATGGAGTTCAATATGAATGTGGAGGGGAGGAGGGATGCTTCCAATATCTTCATCCGCCGGAAGCCCTCGAAGATGAAGGTTGATGTGGAGGAGGCCAGCTATGTGGCCGATTTCATCGAAGATGACGGAAAGTGGTTTTTCAACTACAGCAGCACCCAGGTCAGATTCAGGGTGAGGTGGACCAACCGCTTCTTTGGGCTTTTTGCCACAAACTACACCATCAACTCCGAGATGGCCGTTACCGACAGGTACCGGGATGGGGTCAACAAATTTCCGAGGGAGGAGCGTATCCGGTCTACCGATGTGATTGCTGAAAAGGTGGAGCACTTTCAGGATCCCGATTTCTGGGGTGAATATAACGTGATTGAGCCTGATATTGAGATTACCAACGCCATACGAAGGTTGAGCGGGAGATTGATACGGCGTGCAGAATAAATAGTTCTAAAATGTTTGTAATCTGAAAATTTAGCTGTATCTTTGCCACCCGAAACTTTTTATATAATTTTATTTACAAACAAGTTTTATGTATTTAGACTCTGAAAAAAAGAAGGAAATCTTTGCCAAGTACGGGAAGTCTAACACTGACACTGGCTCGCCTGAAGCGCAGATAGCATTGTTTTCATACCGTATTTCGCATTTGACTGAACATTTGAAGTCAAATAAAAAAGATTATAACACTGAACGTGCACTGAAAATTTTAGTGGGTAAGCGTCGTCGCTTGCTCGATTACCTGGTCGAAAAAGATATCGAGAGGTATAGGGCCATTGTTAAGGAGCTGGGTCTGAGAAAATAAAATTTTCACTGGAAAAAGAAAAAAGAGAGTCGACGGGTTTAACGTAGCTCTCTTTTTTGTTCCCGTCCAGCAAGAATTGATGGACTGATGGCTTTGGAAGCAAAAAAAAGAGGAGAAATTGAAAAATATGTTATAGAACATGTAAAAATATTTGGCAAGTATGGTTAAAGTGACCTATCTTTGTATCGATAACCTAAAACAATCTTTTTTACCTTATTGATAATAGCAGGATAAACCGAAGACAAAAGAGGTCATCTCTAGCGAGGTGACCTTTTTTTATTCCATCATGTAACCGATCAGCGGCTCTTTTTCAGGAAAATATAAGGTGTACTCTTCTCCCATTTCAGCAATCCTGTAGCCAGTCAGCAGCCGCGTCAGTTCACCGGCATCCAGTTCCAGTTTCGGAGCCGCTCCCTCTTCAGGGATTGAGACCCTGCCGTTCTCCAGCTGGAAATAAGCGTTGTTTCTTTCAATCAGGGAATCTGACACCTTCAGGGTGAGTGCCGTTTCGGGATGGGCCGCGGCAAATATGGCCAGCAATTTCTCCGCATCGATCACGCGCGACATTCCCGTCAAGCTTCTTTTTGGCGGATAGCCGAAGAGGGCAGCCTCTTCGGCTATTGCCCTGAAGTGGTCGACACTGTGTTGAATGGCCATATCGCGATGCCGGAAAAAGGAGTTGAATTCCCCGTATGCCAGATCAAGATTCTCCGAGCCGGATAGAAGTTGATGCAGATCGGGCAGCACTACTCCCTCGTCGAAGGTTTGAACAAAGCCAAACTGCCTGTAGTAGTTCATTACCGGTTCATCCTGCGGAACCAGCATGACGAGGGGAACGGCTCTTTTCTCCAATTCGTCGAAAGCTCTTCGGATCAAGGCCCCCATAAACCCTTTTCGTCGCGCCTCGGGCAAGGTACATAGTCCGGAAAAATAGGCAACAGGAATCATCCGGCCATGAAACGAGAACCGGAATGGGAGCATTTGCAGGGAGGAGACCGCCTTTCCGCTGTCGAAATAGATCAGCGTGTTTTCGTTCCTGTATTTTTCCCTGAAATAGATCTCCATATATTCAGGCGAGTCCCCGAAGACGGTTTTCCACATGTCGAAAACCGCTTGACGGCTACTGTTGTCGGCATACCGTATCATCGCGATCGATCCTTTAGGCGTGCGTTGTACTTTTCGAGCAGGATATCGGGCTGATATGAGAGTTTGGCATTTCTCAGGTTCTCGAAACCCATATCCTCTTCACGGTTTATATAGGTAAACCCGGTTGTCTCATGTTCGGCGAATTGCTGGTTGATGATACTGTAGGCGCCATGAATGGAGGTGTACGCCTTCTCCACGTGTACCACAAACGTATCGCGGGTAAGCGGCTCCCCGATGGTGAATGCGACGATCTTGCCCCTCACCCGGATGCCCCCCCCCTTCAACCCCAGGTACTCAAAATTATCCAGCATCAGTGTGGTGGCCACATCATCGTAAACCAGCGACGGATCCTTGTCGGCCATGTTGATCTCCATCCATTGGTCGAGCATCTCCTTGCACTCTTTTATCAGTGACGGATTTCCCGAAAGCGATCCATACTCCCATTCATTCTCGCGCTTAAACCGGTTGATGTGGTTTCTCTTGCTCTGTAACTTCTTTCCGGTGAGGTTGACCAGTTTCTCCGAACTGTAGATATAGTCAGACACACTTCGATTGAACTTGTAATCGAAAATATCCGGCATCTCCGCTTCGATCTCATCCATCATCTCCCGGGTCAACCCCCTGATCTGGAATACAGTGTCAAACTGCTTGTGATCATCCATGATCATGTCGATAGCCTCCCTGATGTTCCTGCCACCAATTGGTTTGAGGTATGAGTTCCGGCCGTTGTTATCCCTGAACCTGACGAAAAACCATTCTCCTTTGGTCGCAAATTGGGTGTCAAACTTTTTACCCCAACAGAACAGGTTGGTGAAGCAGAGGTCGGATGCCCTGTAATTCTGTTTGCATAGATAGGAATTGATGACCTCCTTATCTTTTAACTCTATGGGCTTAAATGGTAGCATAAAACGGTTGTTAGTACTTACTGAGTCTGAACAATCTTTTATGCGAAAAGTTTAACAAAAAAAGGAATGACACCGTCATTCCTCAAATTTGGGTCACTTTTTTTATCCTGTGCTAAAATTTCTTGAACCCGATGATCTCTCTTACGGGGACAATGGTTCTCAACGCATTTTCCCGTGCCTTTTCGGCCCCTTCACGGGTGACTTTTCGCAGGTAGGCGTCGTCCCGCTCAATCTCCAGGATCCGTTCACGGATGGGCGTCGTCACTTTGATGATATCTTCGGCCAGCTGTTTTTTCAGGTCTCCATACCGGATCTCGCAGCTGTTCCATTTCTCCTCGTAATGTTGAACCACTTCGGGCGTTGAGACCACACGCAGAATGGTAAACAGATTCTCGATATAATCGGGCTTGACGGAGTTGGGCTCGGTGGGTCCGGAGTCGGTAAGGGCCCGTTTCACCTTCTTTTCGATCTCTTTGGGCGAATCTGCCAGATAGATGGCGTTTCCTTCCGATTTTCCCATCTTTCCGCTGCCATCCAGTCCCGGAATTTTCACCAGCTCTTTCCCGAAATTGTAAGCAACCGGCTCCTTGAAAAATTCCACGCCGTAAAAGTTGTTGAACCTGCGGGCAAATTTACGGGTCATCTCAAGGTGCTGCTCCTGGTCTTTCCCTACCGGTACCTTGTCGGCATTGTGAATAAGGATATCTGCAGCCATCAGTGTGGGGTAGGTGAGGAGTCCCGCATTCACGTTCTCCGGCTGTTTTCTCGCCTTTTCCTTGAACGAGGTGGTCTTGGCCAACTCTCCCATATAGGCATGCATGTTCAGGTAGAGATACAGCTCGGCAACTTCCGGCACATCGCTTTGGATGTAGATGACCGATTTTTCGGGGTCGATACCCGCCGCCAGATAGTCCACCAATACGTTTTTGACGTTTCCGTGCAGCTCCTTCGGGTCGGGATGCGTGGTCAGTGAATGAATGTCGGCAATAAAAAAGAAACACCGGTTTTCGTCCTGCATCCGGATAAAGTTGCGTAAAGCACCGAAATAATTTCCCAAATGGAGGTTGCCCGTCGACCGGATTCCGCTAAGTACTGTATCCATAAAAATTAACTGTTATATTGGTGTGCAAAGGTAATAAATATTTGCGATTTCGGTTTTGATCCGTGCCGATGTTTGACAAAACTGCTCGGCAGCATCTCTTTTTTTAGTAAATTTGCAATGGATAAGCACCGTTGTCAGATCTTGAACAGTAACGGCGACATATATGGCTGTTGTCTGAAACGGAACTTGCTCTTTTCTCTTGGCAAATCAGCGACAGATGGGTCGCTAAATACGAAACTGAAATAATTAAATAATTACAATGAAGAAGTTTTTCCTATTAATTACCGTCTCTCTATTCGCTCTTCTCTCTTTTGGCCAGCAGGTTGAACCTGAAATTTCAATCATTCCGGAGCCAGTTTCCGTGACAAGAAAGGGTGGCAGCTATCAGCTCCCCGACAAGATAGTGATCTCATCTCCCCGGGGAGATGGAATGGGTATTGTCAATGAATACCTGATAAAAAAACTTTCCGTTGCACCTGGCAAGCAGGTAACCCTGGACAGCAAGGGGTCCAATGCCGATATTGTTCTGAATATCAATAAAAAGGCTGATCCGGTCATTGGCGACGAAGGGTATGCTTTATCGGTCACCTCCAGCAGGATCAGCATCAGTGCAAACAAGCCGGCCGGATTGCTCTATGGGGTTCAGACCCTGCTCCAGCTACTCCCGCCCCAGATCGAGAGTGACCGCCCCGAGCCGGGGATAGTCTGGCAGATTCCCCAGGTGGAGATCACTGATTATCCCAGGGTGGCCTGGCGGGGACTGATGTTGGATGTTGCCCGCCACTTCTTTACCGTAGATGAGGTGAAGCGTTATCTGGACAATATGGTGAAGTATAAATACAACCGCTTCCACTGGCATCTTACCGACGACGAGGGGTGGCGTATCGAGATCAAGAGCCTGCCCAGGCTGACCGAGGTTGGGGCATGGCGGCAGGAGCAGATCGGCTGGTTTGGGGGCTTCTCCCTGCCCGATCCCGCCGCACCGAAGAGTTACGGTGGCTTCTATACGCAGGAGGAGGTGAAGGAGATTGTGCGTTATGCCAAGGAGCGGAACATCGAGGTGATGCCCGAGATCGATGTTCCCGGGCACAGTTCGGCTTTCCTGGCGGCATACCCCGAGCTGGCCTGTTTCCCGGAAAGCGGTGAGCACGCGGTTCGTACGGGGGCCCCTTTCATGGACTGGAATACGGGGGGACGTCCCGAAGCGTTATATGAAAACACGCTGAATCCTGCCAACGAGAAGGTGTATCAATACCTCGACAAGGTGATGGGGGAGGTGGCCGCACTTTTCCCGTTCGAGTATATTCATACTGGCGGCGACGAGGCGCCCTACACTTACTGGAAGAAGAGTCCCGATGTGAAACGGTTGATGGAGCGCGAGGGGATCAAGGATATGGCAGGCGTTCAATCCTATTTCGGCAAACGGCTCGAACGGATCATCCAGTCGAAAGGGAAGAAGATGATGGGCTGGGACGAGATCCTGGAGGGAGGCATCACCCCCACCACCGCCCTGATGAGCTGGCGCGGTGTAAATCATGGCATCGAGGCATCCAAGTCGGCCCATTTTGTCGTGATGAGTCCCACCACCTATGCCTATATCGATTACATGCAGGGTGACATCTCCACGGAACCGAAGGTCTACGCCTCGTTGCGGCTGAACCAGACCTACAAGTTCGATCCGGTTCCGGAAGGGGCCGATGCCCGGTTTATTCTGGGAGGGCAGGCCAACCTCTGGACAGAACAGGTCTACAATATCCGTCAGGCGGAGTACATGACCTGGCCACGCGGTTTTGCCATCGCCGAATCGCTTTGGTCCCCGAAGGAGAAAAAAGATTGGAAGCGGTTCGCTGCGAAGACCGAGCACCATTTTGTCCGGCTAGATTACGGCAAGACTAAATATTCACCGGCCATCTATGACCCGATCATACGTGTAACCCGCGAAGGGGAGCAGTATGTCGTAACGCTGACAACGGAGATCGACGGGTTGGAGATCTATACCAGTTTCGACAGCTCCACGCCCGACAATTTCTATCCCAGGTACGACAGCCCGCAACCGATACCCAGGGATGCATCCTTGATGCGCATCATCACCTACCGCAATGGCAAGCCGATCGGAAGGCTGATGAGCATTCCGGTGGAGGAGCTGAAGAAAAGAGTCAGGTGAATTTGCATAATAAAAAGAATATCACTATCTTTGCGCCGCTTTTGAAGGCTCCCTCGTGTGATGGGAAATAAAGAAGCAACTACTGGCTTTATTTTGAGTAACACAAACAAAATTTAAAAAGGATGAAAACGTACGATTTGAAAGGCGAAATCAGAGCAGATTTCGGAAAAAAAGCAGCGAGAAGCTACCGCAGTGAAGGGCTTATCCCGTGTGTGGTGTATGGTGGAAACAATGAGAACAATGTCCACTTTGTGGTGAAGAACAGCGATGTTCGCAACCTCATCTATACGCCCGAAGTTTATCTGATCAACCTTGTTCTGGATGGGAAGCCTTCAATGGCGATTCTGAAGGAGATACAGTTCCATCCCGTAAAGGATGACATTCTCCATATCGACTTCCTGCATGTATTCCCTAATGTTCCGGTGGAAATTGAACTTCCGGTACGGTTGGAAGGATTGGCAGCCGGTGTCAAGTCGGGTGGTAAACTGTCGCTCGATATGCGCAAGCTGAAAGTTAGGGCTCTGGCTGAGAAATTGCCGCAGGAACTGGTTATCAACGTAGAGAATCTCGAACTGGGCAAATCTATTCAGGTTGGTGAGTTGAGTTTCGAAGGACTTGAGCTGTTGAATGCCAAGAATGCCGTTGTTTGCCGCGTTCAGCTGACACGTGCCGCAAGAGGTGCTGCAGCCAAGGGACAGTAATGGTAAAGTGAAGAGATTGAAATGAAGTATTTGATTGTGGGGTTGGGCAATATCGGCCCGGAGTACGAGAATACCCGCCACAACATAGGATTTATGGTATTGGACGCTTTTGCAAAGGCGTCCAATACTGTTTTTCAGGACAGGCGCTACGGTTTTGTCGCCGAAACCCGGGTGAAGAACCGGTCGCTGCTGCTGCTGAAACCATCCACCTTTATGAATTTGAGCGGGAATGCAGTCCGTTATTGGTTGCAGAAGGAGAATATCGGGTTGGAAAACCTGCTTGTCATCGTGGACGACCTGGCCCTCCCATTTGGGACATTGCGACTGAAATCGAAGGGGAGCAGTGCCGGTCACAACGGGTTGAAACATATTGAACAGATATTGGGTACCCAGCAATATGCCAGGCTGAGGTTCGGTATCGGAAACGATTTTCCCCGCGGCGCACAGGTAGATTATGTGCTGGACGAGTTTTCCGGTGAAGAGAAGCAGTCTCTTCCGGAGCGGTTGGAGAAGGCTGCCGAGATTGTTCGCAGTTTTTGCCTGGCCGGGGTAGAGATAACAATGAATCAGTATAACAATAGATAGTCAGAACGGGAGTTTCCGGACAAGATGGATGAAGTTCGTATCGATAAGTGGCTGTGGGCTGTGCGGATTTTCAAAACCCGTACCGCAGCGGCGGAGGCGTGCAAGAAGGGTCGCGTGATGATCGGCGACCTCCCGGTGAAGCCCTCGAGGATGATCCGTACAGGAGATGTTGTGCAGGTGCGAAAACCACCGGTCACCTTCTCGTTCAAGGTGTTGGGGCTGACCGATAAACGGATGGGCGCAAAACTGGTTCCGCAATTCATGGAAAATGTCACCCCGCCCGAGCAGTATGAGATTCTGGAACTGAACAAGATCAGCGGGTTTGTCGACCGGCAGCGCGGTACAGGACGTCCCACCAAAAAAGAGCGGCGCGACCTGGAACAGTTTACCGATATGTTCGATTTCGACGAATTGGACTGGGACGATTAGGGGTTACCGCAAGAGGGTCAACTTCCCGTTTTCCCGGTTATAGCAGGGTAAGACCGGAGCTGTGTTCTGCTGCAGGCAGTAGGCGGCATCTCCTTCCACCCCGCTGGCTGTAAGGCGACTGTAATGGTCGCTCTTTTTCAGGTAATCCAGGGGGGAGCGGTTGGCCTTTCCCCACAACTCCAATGCTATCCGTGCGGCATCCGATCCGAAAACCACCTCATCCCTTTTCGACAACCTTTCCAGAAGCGCACCGCCAAACAGCGTATCTTCCAGGTTTACTCTACCGTTCCAGCCGGCGCACAAGACAACCACCCTCTTTCCCGACGAAAAACAGGCATCGGCCACTACATCGATATTGGAAAATGCCCCGATTAACAGTCTGTCACAATCTTTTGCCGCCTCAATGGCCCTTGTGCCGTTGGTCGTGGTGAAGACAATCTCACGGCCCGCCACTATTTCCGGCCTGTATTCAAACGGTGAGTTGCCGAAATCGGCAAACTCCACACGGCGGGTTTTCCGTTCGGCTCCTACCAGATACCCTTCTGCCCGGTACCGCCTTGCCTCTTCGATGTCGGCAACCGGGATTATGGCTGCAGCTCCGTTGTTGAATGCAGTACACATGGTAGTGGTAGCCCGGAATATATCGGCCACCACAACCAGATCGTTCTCTTGTTGATAATGGGGGTAAAGAACCGGTGAAAGGCAAATATCGACAGTCATAAGCAGTGAGTTTGCCACAAATTTACAAAAAACAAACTTGTTTTTGTACCTTTGTGTAAAATTCAAGGAATGTCAATTGCAAATTATCGTCTGATTCTCGCCTCCAATTCCCCCCGGCGAAAAGAGCTTCTCTCCGGTATCGATATCGGATATGAAGTGAGAACATTACCCGATATAGATGAATCGTACGGCGACGATCTCTCTCCCGAGCAGGTGGCAGAGTTCCTCGCGGGGAAGAAAGCATCGGCCTATATGTCGCAACTGAAGGAGGATGAACTCCTTATCACGGCCGACACCATTGTGTTGCTCGATGGAAAGGTCTACGGGAAACCGACCGACAATGCCGGGGCAAAAGAGATGCTCCGCGAGCTTTCCGGACAGACGCACCGGGTCATTACCGGTGTCTGCCTCACCTCATTGACCAAACAGGTAACCTTCTCCGAAGTTACCCGGGTGACCTTTGCCGACCTGTCGGAGGAGGAGATTGCATACTACGTGGAAAAATACAGCCCGATGGACAAGGCGGGCGCCTACGGTGTGCAGGAGTGGATCGGCTACGTGGCGGTGAAAAAGATCGAAGGCTCCTACTTTAACGTGATGGGTTTGCCTATCCACCGCCTTTATGAAGAGTTGAAATCGGGTTTCGGCTATCGGGTTACCGAATAAGAAAAAATATTTTATCTTTGTGCTTCCCAATAAATCATTACATTACGATGCTTACAGTAGAAAAAATCGGCGGAACATCCATGTCGCAGTTTCAGGATGTGTTGCAAAACATCATTAAGGGCAACCGCAAGGGCGATGAGTATTACAACCGGATATTTGTCGTCTCGGCATACAATAACGTCACCAACTGGTTACTGGAACACAAGAAAACAGGTGAACCCGGAATCTATAACAAGTTCCTCAGGGGCGAGGATTACAGCAGCGCACTCGATTCATTTTGTCAGCGACTGTTACTGATCAACGACGGATTTGCCGATATCGGGCTGGATCTGAAGGAGGCGCGCGACTTCATCCGTTTCAGGATCGACCAGGCCAAGACACTGCTCTACAGCTTGGGCAAGGTGCTGGCATCGGGATATGTGAATATGGCTGATATACACCTGGCTGCCAGGGAGATCCTGGCCTCTATCGGCGAGGCGCACTCGGGATGGAATTCGGTGAACATCCTGAACAACAACGGCATCAACGCGCGGTTTATCGATCTTTGCGGTTTTAACGACAACGAACCGCTGACTATCGACCAGCGGATCCATCGCGAATTTGCAGGGGTAGATTTCAGCAATATCGTTTGTGTCGCTACTGGCTATACCAAGGGAACCGAGGGGATCATGCGGGCATTCGACCGGGGTTACTCGGAGGTCACCTTCAGCAAGATTGCGGTTGAAGTGAAGGCCGACGAGGCGGTCATACACAAGGAGTACCACCTCTCCAGCGCAGATCCCAAGATTGTGGGAGTGGAGAACAGCATCCCCGTGGGACAAACCAACTACATCATTGCCGACCAGCTGGCCGATATCGGGATGGAGGCGATCCATCCGAAAGCGGCTAAACCCCTTGAGCTGGCGGGAATCAATATCCGGATCAAGAACACGTTCGAGCCGGAACACCCGGGAACCCTTATCTCCCGCGACTATGTCTCACCCGAACCGAGGGTGGAGATCGTATCGGGGTCGCGCAAGGTGATCGCCGTGGAGATCCATGATCCGATGATGGTGGGTGAAGTGGGTTACGACGCCCGGATCATGCACTATTTCCAGAAACATAACGTCAGCTATATCCTGAAGTCGACCAATGCCAACTCCATCACCATGGTGATCTGGGACAACGAACGGGCCAGCGAGCTGATCCGCGTACTCAAGGAGGTGTTCTATCAGGTTACGGTCAAGCCGGCGGCAATCATTTGTGCCATGGGAACCAATATCGCGATGCCCGGCTTCCTCTACCGGGCCGCAAAGGCATTGCACGAAAAGGGTATAAACGTGGAGAGTTTCGCCCAGTCGCTGATGCAGGTGAACATGCAGTTCGTCATCTCGCGTGAACATTACGAGGAGGGTGTGATAGCCCTTAACGAGGCCCTCTGTAAAAGATAGAGATATATTATTTGTTATGCCTATGAAAACATATGTTGTTCGCCGGACAACCATTGTCCTGGCGATCTTCCCGCTTTTGTTCAGCCTTGTTGTTGCATCCTGCAACAGAACAGGATCCAGTCGGGATGTCACTGAAGCGGAGTTCCGCAATCCTGGAAGGGAGCATTATCCCGAAACCTGGTACCATTTTATTGGCGGTAACGTCTCCAAGGCTGGAATAACTGCCGATCTCGAGGCAATCGCCGCTGCCGGGATCTCCGGTATCCAGTTCTTTCATGGTCAGTTTGGCGGCGCATGGCCCGGTGTGGATCCGCAGATAGGGGCCTTGAGTGAAGATTGGGACGAGCTGGTACAATGGACCGCGGAGGAGTGCAAACGGTTGAATCTGCGCTTTACCATGCAGAATTGCCCCGGATGGTCGTATGCCGGGGGACCGTGGATCGAGCCGGAGAACTCCATGCGCCATCTGGTATTCTCCCGGACCGATCTCACCGGTGGAGCCACGACCGACACCATCCTGTCCAACCCCCGCGGTAGTGAGGAGCCATGGCGCGACTACCGCGACCTGTTCGTGATCGCCTTTCCCACACCCGAGGGAGATACCGGTGAACGGTTGATTCCATCCACAGTTACAGCTAACCGGTCCGACCTGGCCTGGCGTGACTGCCTGGTAGATCAAAAACCGCTGATCCTCGCTCCATCGGCAGAGGAGCCTGCCACAATCGATATCACCTTTCCCCAGCAGGTCACCCTGCGGACCGTCGAGTTTCCCCCCATCGACTCCTATTCCCATGCCTGGGTCTATGAACCGGGGGTGAAGGTAACCCTCTATGCCAACCTGCCCGGTGGCGAACGACGTGAGGTTGCCTTTATCGACATGCCGCCAGCCAACTGGCAGGACGATATGCCCGTTTCGATCGCCTGTGAAGAGGTGAGATCCGACTCCTACCGGATCGAGATCGCCAACCTCCATGAGATGACTCTCCGCTACATCAACTTTTACTCTGCAGCCCGTCAGCAGAACTGGGAGTCGGAGGCTGCATGGACGTTAAGACGGATCGTGAGGGAGCCCTATCCCCGGCAAGATTCCCGTGCCTGGGTAGATCCCGCCACGGTGAGAGATATAACCGACCGGATGGATGCAAACGGAAAACTGATCTGGGATGTTCCTGCCGGAGAGTGGACCATCCTCCGTATCGGCCATGTCAACACCGGCCAGAAGAACGGGCCGGCACCCGCCGAGGCGACAGGCTGGGAGGCCACAAAACTTCATCCCGACGGCATCCGGACCAATTTCAATGGCTATATCGGCCGGCTGATCAGGGATGATGGCGTGCTCAATGGAGGATTACTGCAGGGCGTCCTGCTCGACAGCTGGGAGTGCAAACGGCAAACCTGGACCCCCGGTCTGGATGAGCTCTTCGGGCAGAAGTGGAGCTATCCGCTCCATCCCATGCTGCCTGCCCTGTTCGGATATGTCCTGGAGAATCCTGAAAATACCGCCCGATTCCTGCGCGACTGGCGGGTGACCCTGAACGATCTGCTGGTAGAGAATTTCTTCGGCGAGATGAAGCGGCTGGCCAATGAGCATGGGCTGACAGTCTCGTTCGAGACCGCCTCGGGCGATGTCTTCCCCGGTGATATCCTGGAGTATTACAAGCATGCCGACATTCCGATGTGCGAGTTCTGGCAGCCACGTTCCGACTCCTTTGTGGGAAGCATCGAATTCAAGCCGGTAAAGCCGGCGGTATCCGCCGCCAGAGGCTACGGCAAAAAACGGGTGGCCGCCGAAGCGTTCACCTCGTTCGAACTTACCTGGAATGAGCATCCCCGATTTCTGAAGGATTTTGCCGACGACCATTTTGCCCGCGGGGTGACCCACCTGGTGTTCCACACCTATACCCACAATCCGAGAACCGACTTCCTGCCGCCCGGTTCTTCGTTCGGGACCGGAATCGGGACCCCGTTTCTGCGCCTGCAGACCTGGTGGCAACACATGCCCGGTTTCACCGACTACCTGGCCAGGTGTAACTACATGCTGGAAGCGGGCAGGCCGGTATCTGACGTTTTGATGTACCTGGGTGACGAGCAGAATCACAAACCGCTCCAGAATCTTCCCTTCCCCGAGGGGTACTCTTATGACTATTGCAATCCCGACATATTGCTGAATCGCCTGTCGGTTCGTGACGGCCAGCTGGTCACTCCCGAAGGAATCAGCTACCGTCTGCTCTGGCTGTACGACTGCAAGCGGATGTTGCCCGAAACCCTGGAGAAGATTGCTTCGCTTGTCGAGGCCGGAGCGATCGTTGCCGGCGATCCTCCTGCTGGTCTCGCCACCTTGAGCGGAGGTGACGTTGCCCGGCGGAGGTTCGACATGGCAGTCAGGAAACTCTGGGGAGACGGTTCGCAGGAGCAGCTTACCCTGGGAAAAGGAAGGGTATACTCCACATCCGATATTGCCCGGGTGCTGGAGACAGAGGAGATCCTGCCCGATCTGGCGGCCCGCTCACCGAAGCTTCGCTGGCTGCACCGGCAGACCGGCCAGTCCGACATCTATTTCCTTTCGATGCCTCCTGAAGAGGGGTATAGCGGAGTCGTGGCCTTCCGTGTGTCGGGAAATGTAGAGATGTGGGATCCCATGACTGGCGAGATCTTTGCCCTCCCCTCCCGTACCTTGGGCGGTTATACTGAAGTTGAGGTGGATATTCCAGCCGGGAACTCCTGCTTCCTGAGGATCAGCAGAGAAAAATCGGTGAAACCGGTGAAACAGCCGGTATCCATTCCGGTTGCCCACCTTGGCCAGGCCGCCTGGAAGATCCACTTCCCCGAAGGATGGGGCGTGGAGCAGTCGCCAGTGACTATCGACCGGTTGCAGCCCTGGAAGGAGCTTCCGCTGACGGATGAGGGAAAAGCTTTCTCCGGAACTGCCGCCTATGAAACCACCTTCCGGCTGGACCGGATTGAGGAGAGCAGCGCCTACTTTCTTGATCTGGGCAGGGTGGAGATGATCGCCCGGGTAACGGTAAACGGCAGGGATGCGGGCAGGCGCTGGAGTTCTCCCTACCTGCTGGAGATCACCGGCTACCTACAGGAGGGTGAGAATAGCCTCCGGGTGGAGGTCACCAGCACCTGGTTCAACCGCCTGGTCTACGACGCCGGTCTGCCCGAAGCAGAGCGGAAGACCTGGACCATTGAGGGTCCCCGACCGGATCTCCCGTTAAAGGAGTATGGTCTCCTCGGTCCGGTTACCATTGTACGTACCGGCCAACCGCAATGATTAAAATAAGTTAAAGTCGGTACCGTGCGTACCGGCTTTACAATTTTCTTATTTACTTTGTACGACAAAGTACTTTTTATATGAAAAATCGTGAAGCTTTAGAAGCAGTAAAGGAGATCCGCTCGATGATGGAGCGGTCGACCCGCTTCATCTCCTTCAGCGGAACCTCCACCATCCTTGTCGGCCTCTATGCCCTTGTCGGATCATTTATCGCCAGGAATCTCCTCGCATCGGCCAGTTTCACAGCCGACAATTATCGCATCGTTTCTTGGCTGTTTGTTACCGCCCTCCTGCTATTTGTGCTGTCGCTGTCGACAATCCTCTTCTTCTCGATCAGAAAAGCGAGGAGGAGGCAACACCCATTCTTCAACAAGCCGGCATACCGTACCTTTTTCAACTTTTTTCTGCCCCTTGCGGCAGGAGCCCTTTTTTGCGGGGCCCTGCTCCTTAACGGGTACTTTGAGCTGATCTTGCCAGCCACATTGCTGTTTTACGGTGTCTCATTGATCAACGCCTCCAAGTACACCTACGGCAATATCTTCGGTTTAGGGTGTGCGGAGATGGTGCTGGGCTTGCTGGCCGCATTTTTCCCTGCCGAAGGATTGTGTTTCTGGGCTGCCGGTTTCGGTCTGCTCCATATTTTGTATGGAATCTATTTCTACGTCACTGTTGAAAGAAAAGAGGGTAAATCGTGAAGGAGTATCTCGACGATATCAACAAAGCCTTTGAAAGCAAGGTGCGCCTGGGAATCATGTCGATGCTGATGGTCAATGACGAGGTGGAGTTCAACACCTTCAAGGAGATGTTGGGACTTACCGACGGTAACCTGGCCAGCCATCTCAAGACGTTGGAAGGTCTGGGGTATATTGATGTGAAAAAGCAGTTTGTCGATCGGAAGCCGCGAACCACCTATTCCAGGTCGCCAGCAGGCGAACAGGCATTCAAGGTGCATCTGCAGGCCCTGGAGGCACTGATCAGGCAGACGGCCGACTAGACGCCCTCTCTGTTTGACGCCACCCTGGAGCGAATGTCGGATGCTTCCGTAAGATGGGTCAATAATCAATAACAATATGGAAACAGAAAAAAAAGAACAAATGAACCACTTCCCTCAAGGGGAAGAGAAGCCGGGTCTCGTTGAGCGCTACGCTACAACCATAAAACTCTTTTTTGTGGCTATGCTCACGCTGATGCTGCTTATCCCGCTCGCCATGATCCAGTCACTGATCGGGGAACGGCAGAACACCCGACAGGAGGTGGTAAGGGAGATTACGTCGAAGTGGGGCGGGGAGCAGACGATCACCGGACCGTGCCTGGTGATTCCTTATGAGGAGATTCGGGTAGAAGAGAAGCGGGAGATCGTTGAAAGAAGGAACCTGCTGCTACTGCCTGAAACGCTGGATGCGAAAATCTCCACCAGTGTGGAGGAGAGGAGACGGGGTATCTATGATGCGTCGGTCTACAGGTCGAATATCCTGTTGACAGGAGAGTTCGACATTTCGGTGATCGCCCGGCAAAATCTGAATCCCTCTCAAGTGAAGTGGAACGATGTGCGGATGATTATTGGCCTCTCCGATTTGAAAGGAATACAGGAGCAGGTCTCGTTGGAACAGGACGGGGAGGTCACCATTTTCGAACCGGGGATTCCTGTGGAAAACCTGGAACCCGGAAGAGGGAGTGCGTCAGACAACATGCTCTATGAACTGTTCAGTGTGGGCTTGAATGCGAAACCCGCTTTCCCAACTCCCGATTCGGCCCTGCAGGAGATCTACCCCTTTTCCGTCGCCATGCGACTCAACGGTTCACGGGGCATCTATGTCGTGCCAGCGGGCAAGACAACCACCGCATCCATCCAGTCGGACTGGACAACACCCAGTTTCGACGGGGAATTCCTTCCCCAGACCCGGGAGATCAGCGACAAGGGATTTGTGGCAGAGTGGAGAGTACTCGACCTTAACCGGAGTTTCGGACAGGTTATCCGTTCAGACAACAGCAATACCCTCAACCAGATGGCTGCTTCGCGGTTTGGCGTCCGGTTTATCCAGGCGGTGGACCAGTACCGGCAGAACATGAGGAGTGTGAAGTATGGCATTCTCGTTCTCCTGCTCACGTTTGTCGCGGTACTCTTTATTGAACTGATGCGGAAGAGGCGGATCAACCCCTTCCAGTATCTCCTCGTCGGATTGGCGCTTCTCCTCTTCTACACCCTGCTGCTCTCCATGTCGGAATTGCTCGGGTTCAATCTGGCCTACCTGATCGCGGCAGTCATGACCACCCTGCTGATCTCGCTCCATATGGGAAGTATCCTCGGCAGTCAAAGGCAGGGAGTGCAGATTGGAGTGTTGCTCCTCTTCCTTTATCTCTTCCTCTTCCTGCTGATCCAGATGGAGAGCTATGCCCTCCTTGCCGGCAGTCTGGGACTCTTTGTCATCCTGGCGGTGATCATGTACTATTCGAAGCAGTTGAGGTGATGGCATTGGGCTGGTTACGGGACGTACCGGCTTCTCCGGACAACCGTTACCGCTACAATAGAGGGGGCTCCTTTTCAAACATCCCGCAGTCAACTTTTCCAACCAGAATGAAGAGCGGATAGTTATGGGTCAATCTCCATTCCTGTGAAATGAACAGTAAGCCAGTGAGCATCTCCAGTAGTCTGCCCCGGGAGGTAATCTCCCGGGCAGACGAGGGGTTACATTTCCGTCTCTTCGTCGTAAGTCTGATACAGAAAATCGTTGTAGGGAAACCGCTGGATATGTATTTCACGTGCTTTTGTGTAGATGAGCGTTTTCAGTTCATCAATATTGGTTTTGTTCTTTGCTGAAATGAAAATGGCATTCTCCTTAAGTTTACCCATCCACGACTGTTTCAGTTCCTCGAGAGATCTGTTCTGCCGTGTCCTGGGGGTCAAGTCGTCCTCCTCTTTTTCAATGTGGCTAAATGCATCTATTTTATTGAAAACCAATATGGTAGGTTTTTCGGTTTTGTCGATTTCGTAAAGTGTCTTTTCAACCACCTCTATCTGCTCCTCGAACGCCGGATGTGAAATATCCACCACATGGATCAGGATGTCGGCTTCACGCACCTCATCGAGGGTCGATTTGAACGACTCGATCAGGTTGGTGGGCAGTTTCCTGATAAATCCCACCGTATCGGTCAACAGCAGGGGCAGGTTCTCAATAGTAATCTTTCTGACGGTGGTGTCGAGGGTGGCAAACAGTTTGTTCTCTGCAAATACTTCCGATTTGCTCAACAGGTTCATCAGTGTAGATTTGCCCACATTGGTGTAGCCGACAAGCGCTGCCCGCACAAGCTTCCCCCTGTTTTTACGCTGAACCGATTTCTGCTTGTCAATCTCCTTGAGTTCGTTCTTCAGCCGTGAAATGCGGTCGAGAATAATCCGGCGGTCGGTTTCCAGCTGTGTCTCCCCCGGTCCGCGCATGATGACTCCACCTCCGCCTCGCTGGCGCTCCAGGTGGGTCCACAGCCTGGTGAGCCGGGGTAACAGGTATTGATATTGGGCCAGCTCAACCTGCGCTTTCGCATGCGATGTCTGTGCGCGCATCGCGAAGATATCGAGAATCAGGCTTGTCCTGTCGAGAATCCTGAGCTTCAGTTCTTTTTCAATATTCCGTATCTGCTTTGCCGATAACTCATCATCGAAAATAACTACACCTACCCGATTATCTTCATCCAGCACATATTCGGCAATCTCTTTCAATTTGCCAGTGCCGACAAAAGTGACCGAGTTGGGCATCTCGAGGCGCTGGACGAATCGTTTGCCGGGATAGAGCCCTGCCGTTTCCGCCAGGAAAGCCAGCTCGTCCAGATACTCGTTGACCTTCTCCTCTCCCTGGTCAGGGGTGATCAACCCGACCAATACCGCGTTTTCGTTTTTTATCTCACTTGTAATAAAGTCTTTCATCCTGTAGAGTTGCCAATGTTGAGTTATTCAATCATATCCAGAATCCGATTCCCGCCATGAAACAGGAGTGCGAAAAGTCCCTGATAAACCGGTGCCGATATTCGAAACTGACCCTTGTCTTGTAGCCGAAGTCATACTGAAGCCCCATCCCCAGGTTAGCTCCAATGCGTCGCCTTGTAATGTCGACCGGGTCGGATCCATCCATTTTGGATGAGTCGAACTTCCGGTTGGAATAGTTCAGACCAGCCACCGGATAAAATGAGAAGAGCCATGTAACGGGAATCAGGTAATGTGCGTCAGCATCTACCTCCCACATGCTCACCCCTTTCCCCGGCAGGTAACGGGTATATGCCGGCGAAAACCGCAACTGGTTGGTATGGTAATAATGCAGATGGAGGCCTGCCCCGATATTTCCGGCACTGTTGCCGTATCCGGCATGCACCCCCACTCCGACGGTCCCCTCAAATTGTGCGAAAGCGACAGCTGAATAGAGGACAAGCAACAGAACAGATAACCCGATAACTCTTTTCATCTCCAAATCAACTAATCGTAACTCTTTTCTCCTTTCAAGGTCGGCAGGTGCCACTTGAACTTCACCGCCAGTATCCGGGTGAGTATGACAATGGATGCCGTAGCCACCTCATTGATAACAATATTCATCCCGCTGGCATATCCAATGGTGAAAAAGATAGCCCCTACAACACATGCAAGTGCATAGATCTCTTTTCTGAAGATGAGTGGAATCTGGGTAATCAGTATATCGCGGAGCATCCCCCCGAAAGAACCGGTAATTGTGCCCATGATCACTGCAACCCAGGGCGCAAATTCCATTGCCAGCGTTTTTTCCGTTCCAACCACCACAAAAAGTCCCAATCCGATGCTGTCGAAAAGGAAAAAGGTATACTGGAGCTTTACCACCTTGCTTTTGAACAGAATCACAAACAGGAGGGCCAGCAGTGTCGCCCATAAATAGACATGGTTCAGCATCCAGAAAGGAGTCACGCCGATAAATAGATCGCGGAGCGTTCCGCCACCAATCGCCGTCACAAATCCGATCGTAAATGCGCCGAACAGGTCGAAATTTTTGGTCGAAGCCATCCGGACCCCGCTGATGGCGAATGCAAATGTTCCAAGGAACTCGATGATATCCACAAAACGGACATGTCCAACAAACTCAATCATATGATCATTCCGCTTCCCAGACAAATCCTGCTCTCCAGATCGTACACCACGCCGAACTGACCGGCAGCGATGCCTTGAACGGGCAACTCGGAGGAGATGGTATAGAGATCGCCCTTTTTTGAAATATGTCCCCTGGTAAATTCGGGTGTGTGACGTATCTTGAATGTGATCTCTTTTTCCCCTTCGAAATCACCCCAGGGATCTTTGGTGATAAATGAAAATCCCTGAAGGTTGATCACGTTGCCATACTGGTATTTGGTGTCATATCCCTTTGATACATAGACAATATTTCGATTGACATCCTTTTTGATCACAAACCACGGACCACCGCTCAAGCCAAGACCTTTCCGCTGGCCGATGGTGTGAAACCAGTATCCCTGGTGCCGGCCGATGATATTCCCGGTCTCCAGTTCAACAATCAGTCCCTCTTTCTTGCCGAGGTAGCGTTCGATGAAACGGTTGTAGTTGACTTTCCCCAGGAAGCAGATTCCCTGACTGTCTTTCCGCTGGGCCGACGGGAGCCTGTTCTCCGCAGCGATCTCCCGGACCTCCGATTTCAACAGGTCCCCAATCGGGAACATCAGTTTTGAGACCTGTACATAACTTACCTGCCCAAGGAAATAGGTCTGATCCTTTACATGATCCTTTGCGGTGGAGAGCCATGTCAACCCTTCAGACTGGGTGGTTGTGGCGTAATGGCCGGTAGCAATCCTGTCGAACTGGTGACCCCATTTCTGCTCGAAGGTGCCAAACTTGATAAGCTTGTTGCACATCATGTCGGGGTTGGGGGTCAAACCGCGCTTGACCGATTCGATGGTGTAGTGCACGACACTGTTCCAGTACTCTTCGTGTAGTGAAACAATTTCAAAGCGGCAACCGTACTTTTTGGCAATAAAGGTTACGATCTCGATATCTTCTTCCGAGGGGCAATCGATATATCCCTCCTCGTCCTCCATGCCGATCTTGATATAGAAAATGGTGGGGTCGTAACCCATCTCCTTCAGTCGATGAACCACCACGGAGCTGTCCACTCCGCCCGACACCAATGCTGCAATTTCCATCCAGTTTTTACTTTTCGATGCAAAGTTACGAAATTGTTGAGAGTTAGGTTCAATCTTTCTGCCAAAAAATTGTATTTTTGCCGCTTCAAATCAACAAACATTATGTCAACAAATCACCCTGCCCACCCGAAAGGGCTCTACTTCATCTTCGTCACCGGCATGTCTGAACGCTTCAGCTATTACGGGATGCGTGCCATATTCACCCTCTATCTCATCAATGCGCTGATGCTCGACAAGGAGTTTACCTCGGCCATCTACGGCAACTATACCGGTCTGGTCTATCTCACTCCGCTGATTGGAGGGTATGTGGCCGACCGCTACCTGGGGATGCGCCGTTCCATCCTCTGGGGAGCCTTGATGATGGTGTTGGGACAGTTCCTGATGTTTTTCAGTGCGCTCAACTACGAAAATGTGGAGGTGGCCAAGTGGCTGATGTATGGGGGACTTGGCGGACTGATTCTTGGCAACGGCTTCTTCAAGCCCAATATCTCGTCGATTGTCGGCCGGCTATATGAACCGGGTGACAAAAGGCTTGATTCGGCCTACACCATCTTCTATATGGGGGTAAACCTGGGCGCTTTCATGGCACCGCTGCTGTGCGGCTTCCTGGGCGATACCGGGAATCCGGCCGACTTCAAGTGGGGCTTTCTTGCCGCGGCAGTGATTATGGTGGTCAGCCTGCTCTTCTATATTGCCAGGAAGAACCGCTATCTGGTGGGACCCGACGGGGAGCCCATCGGGGTTGTGCCTGCCAACAGGGGAGGTGGCGAACGGCGTGAGAGAACGGGCAGGCCGCAGCAAAAACTGAATCTTTGGCAGCTGGCCCTTTGGATAACAGGCGGTATCGTGCTCTTCCTGCTTTTTTTGAGAGGAGGCGAGGGCGATTTTATCGGCGCGCTGATCTATTCGGCCTGTATTGTCGTTCCAGGCTTTGTCATCTCCGATCCCTCGCTGAACAGGATCGAGCGTCAACGGATCCTGGTGATCTATATCATTGCATTTTTCGTCATTTTCTTCTGGGCTGCATTTGAACAGGCGGGAATCTCGCTCACCTACTTCGCCGAGGAGCAGACCAGGCGCAACCTGCTTGGATGGACCATGCCGGCCAGCTGGTTCCAATCGTTCAACGCTGTCTTTGTAGTGTTGCTGGCTCCGCTATTCTCCTCGCTCTGGATCCGGTTGGGCGAGAAAAACCGGGAACCCTCCTCACCCGCCAAGCAGGCTATCGGACTCTTCCTGCTCTCGCTGGGATATCTGCTTATTGCGCTTGGTGTCAGAAATGTGGCTCCGGGTATGAAGGTGAGCATGCTCTGGCTTGTCGGGCTCTATTTTATCCACACCATGGGTGAACTGACCCTCTCGCCCATCGGATTGTCGATGGTCAACAAGCTCTCGCCGGTACGCTTTGCCTCACTGCTGATGGGTGTCTGGTATCTCTCGATGGCCACGGCAAACAAGCTGGCAGGCTCGTTGAGTTCACTCTATCCCGAAGCGGGAAAGAGCAAGATGTTTCTTGGGATGGAGATCGCCACGCTGTTCGATTTCTTCATGATTTTTGTGATCATGTCCGCCTTGGCTGCCCTGGTGCTGTTTGCGCTGTCCCGGACGCTCCAGAAATTGATGCACGGTATAAGGTAGGAAGAAACCGACGTTTTTTTATATTCGAAAGAATTTATATCCATTTTTCCAAAGTTTTTTTCTAACTTTACAGATTGATATGTTGCAATAGCGGTAAAAAAAGTTGCAATTGCACGGGGCAACAGCGTTTTAGAAAAACGGAGGAGTTGCTTTTTCACCGGATGAGTTCCGGTTCCCGAGAGAAAGAAAAAAACGATATAAATGACCTACAAATGGAATTATCTAACCCTTACAACCGACCAGAAAATTAAAAAAGATGAGCTGACGAAAGAGATACAACTAGATCCCGTACTGATAGAATTGTTGCTGAAACGAGGCATTTCAAGCGTGGAAGAGGCCCATAAATTTTTGTATCCAAGTCTCAGCGATTTGCATGATCCTTTTTTGCTGCCGGATATGGAGAAGGCGATTATGCGAATCGAGCAGGCAATCGGAAACAAGGAGCGAATTCTTATCTACGGTGATTACGATGTAGATGGTACGACTGCCGTTTCGTTGGTTTACAAGTTTTTGCGGAAAATAACCAATAATATTGATTATTATATCCCGGACCGGTATGATGAAGGGTATGGCATCTCGATTCAGGGAATCGACTATGCCGTTGAAACAGGTGTCAAGCTTATTATCTCTCTCGATTGTGGCATAAAGGCAATAAAGAAGGTGGCATATGCCAAGGAGCACGGAATCGATTTTATCATATGTGACCACCATATGCCCGACGAGGAGTTGCCCGATGCTGTGGCAGTAGTTGATGCCAAGCGGGCAGATTCGATCTATCCCTACAATGAACTTTCAGGTTGCGGAGTCGGCTTCAAGCTGGTTCACGCCTTTTCCATACGCAACGGTCTCTCGTTTTCGGATATCGAGCCGTTGCTGGATCTCGTGGCGGTGAGCATTGCGGCCGATATTGTCCCTATCACGGGTGAGAATCGGGTGATGATGCACTTCGGTCTGAAACGGCTCAACTCCAATCCAAGCTTTGGACTGCGCGGAATCATCGAAATCTGCGGATTGAGCAAGAAGACCATTACGGTAAATGATATCGCCTTTAAGATCGGACCGAGGATCAACGCTTCGGGGAGGATGATGAATGGCAAGGAGGCGGTAGACCTGATGTTGGCCAGCGATATGACGCAAGCCAGGGAGAAGGCGATCAATATCGACAAATACAATGAGGACCGTCGCGAACTGGACAAGCGGATTACCGACGAGGCGGTAGATTTTGTGGATAACCGGTTCAATATTGCCGAACATAAGAGTATCGTCCTCTACAACGAGACATGGCACAAGGGCATTATCGGTATTGTCGCCTCAAGGCTGACTGAGAAGTACTATCGTCCGGCAATCGTGCTGACCAAGTCGGGGGGACTGATCTCCGGGTCGGCGAGGTCGGTCAACAATTTCGACGTTTACAAGGCCATTGAGGCCTGCAAGGATATTCTCGAGAATTTCGGCGGCCACACCTATGCTGCCGGTCTTACGCTGAAGGAGGAAAATCTTCATGAGTTCATGCGGAGGTTCGATGAGATCTCTTTCGAAGGGATCGAGAGCAAGATGATGCAACCGCAAATAACGGTCGATGCCGAGATCTCCCTGAACGCCATAACTCCGAAGTTCGTGCAGGGTTTGTCACTTTTCAACCCTTTCGGCCCGGAAAACGAGAATCCGGTTTTTGTGACCCGTGGTGTACAGGATGCCGGAGGGAGCAAGCTGGTGGGACGCGGATTCCACCATATCAAGCTGGAACTGGTGGACAGAACGGTTTCCGAACCTGTACAGGCCATTGCCTTCAGCTCCGATACCCATTTCAAGAAGATCAAGGAGAAGCAGCCAGTAGATATTTGTTACACCATTGAGGAGAACCGTCACGGTGGAAGCAGCTATACGCAGTTGTTGATCAAGGATATCATGGGTTAGCTCTTCTTACGGTCCCTAAAACGAAAAATAATGGAGTCGGCACTGTTTCACGGTATTCTTAAGGAGTACTGGGGCTACGATTCGTTCCGGCCCCTCCAGGAAGAGATTATCCAGTCGGTCTGGGAACGGCGGGATACGCTGGGCCTGATGCCAACGGGCGGCGGCAAGTCGCTCACCTTCCAGGTTCCCGCACTGGGCATGGATGGACTCTGTCTGGTTGTCACACCGCTGATAGCATTGATGAAGGACCAGGTAGACAACCTTCGGGAGAAGGGGATAAAAGCAACGGCGGTCTATTCAGGAATGTCGCGGGATGAGATCCTTACCGCACTCGAAAACTGCATTTTCGGCGATTATAAATTTCTCTATGTCTCACCTGAGAGACTCTCTTCAGAGATCTTCCTGGTAAAACTTCAGGCCATGAACATCTGCCTGCTGGTGGTGGATGAGTCTCATTGCATCTCCCAATGGGGATATGATTTCCGCCCCTCCTATCTGAAGATCGCTGCCATCCGCGACACCCTTCCGCATGTTCCCGTATTGGCGCTTACGGCAACGGCTACCCGTGAAGTGGCGGACGATATTCAGGAAAAACTCCATTTCAAGGCTAAGAATGTCCTGAGGACAAGCTTCAAGCGCGAGAATCTCTCCTATGTGGTTCGCACCACCGAAAACAAGATCGCGGAGCTGGTCCATATCCTGAGATCGGTGAACGGGTCGGGCATAGTTTATGTCCGCAGCCGAAAGGAGACGAGGGAGATCGCCGTTGCGTTGCAGAAAGCGAAGATTTCGGCCGATTTCTTCCATGCCGGCCTATCCCACGAAGAGAAGGTTTACAAACAGAATGCCTGGAAAACGGGAGAGTGCCGCGTCATTGTATCAACAAACGCTTTTGGCATGGGTATCGATAAACCCGACGTGAGACTGGTAATCCATATGGATCTGCCCAACTCGCTGGAGGAGTATTACCAGGAGGCCGGACGTGCCGGTCGCGACGGTGAGCGTGCTTATGCCGTTGTGTTGTATACGAAGGCCGATAGTGCAAAATTGAAAAAGCGGATCACCGATTCGTTTCCCCAGAAGGAATTTATCGTGCGGGTTTACGAGGCGCTGGGCAACTATTTCCAGATTGCTGTCGGGTCGGGACTCAACGCCGTGTACGACTTCAACCTGCATGAGTTCTGTCATGCCTTCAGGTTTCCCCACCTCCAGGCGTATCATGCGTTGAAAATCCTTGAGCTGGCCGGCTACATCGAGTATACCGAGGAGGTGGATGCCCGCTCGAGGCTGAGATTCCTGCTATATCGCGACGAGCTATATTCCCTCGATCTGTCGAAAGAGTACGATGAGCTGATTCATGTCATCCTCAGGAGTTATACCGGCATCTTTTCGGAAGATGCCTATATCGACGAGGCAATGTTGGCGATCCGTCTTGGCAAGTCGCGCGACGAGATCTATCAGATGCTGCTTCACCTGGCCCGGTTGCGCTACATACAGTATGTGCCGCAAAAGAGAACCCCCTTTATCGTCTATACCTCTTCCCGTGAAGATACTCCATTTGTGTCGATTCCCCGTTCCGTCTACGAGGAGCGTAGGCGACGATTCGAGAAGAGGATTGTGGCAATGGCCGATTATGCCGAGAATCTGGAAATCTGTCGTGGCAGGATGCTGCTGATCTATTTCGATGAGCCAGACCCTAAAGATTGCGGTTACTGCGATGTTTGCCTCAGGAAGAGTGAGTCGGGCCTCTCTAACTATGAATTCCGCGAAATCGAATCGTTGCTGACCCGATCGCTGGAGAGCAGCTCGCCGCAGCGGTTGGACGACCTGCTGAGATCGCTTCCCGGCTTCCCTGCCGAAAAAGTGATCAGGGTAATCCGTTTTCTGGTCGACAGGGGCAGATTCTCCTTGAATGACGACGAGATCGCCTTATCTGTCCACAACCCAGGTTAGTACAGCGCCGGGCAGTATCTCATAATGTATCTGGTAGGTTTTTCTTTGCAGCGTCTTTGATTCGCTGGCTTGGAAATGGCCCTTCATTCCAGGCTGAAAAGGGTGTACACGTAGGTGGATCTTGAAGTCGATCTCCCTCTCCTCCATTACCTTGAACATTGTCTCTTTGGCCGACCAGTGCAGCAGTTGATGGATGACTTGTTGAGAGGGGTCGATATATTCGTGCTCCGAGATAAATTTTTCCGACAATCTCTTTACCCGTTCCGAGATGGTCTCTACATCAATTCCCACGGGACACTCCCTATGTAGCAGCAGCGCCGCATACTCCCTTGTGTGGGATATGCTTATTTTGTAGGATCCATCTACCAGAAACGGCCTTCCATCGGGTTGGTTATCGATGATCTTCTCCTCTCCCAGCAGTTCGAATAGCAAAACCCTGGTGGTCAGCCACTCCATGACCCTTCTCTCGGAGCGCATCTTGGAGATGACCTCCTTCGCCGCCTGCAGCTGTCCCGCGGGAAGCAACCGGAGCAGCTCCCGGTAATCGCCGCTTATCGTTCCGATCCCGATCAGACCGCCATCGTCGATATGTTCCTTGCGTAGCAGCATCGTCTCAGTTGTTCTCCTCTTTTGGAGGGATATAGCGGACCTTCACGATCCTCCGCTTGCTCATCTCTTCCGCCTGGAATCCATACCGCTTGTACTCCACCAGCTCCTTCCGTTTGGGGAAGTCTCCCTTTAGCTCCAGCACCAATCCAGCTATGGTATCAGCCTCCTCCTGCAACTTTTCAAAATCCCTCTCCGGAACGCCGGTCACCTCGATGAAATCGTCGAGCGACGTCTTCCCTTCAAAGATGTATGAGCCGTCCGGGGCGAGCGTGTAGAAAGGTTTTGCCTCTTCGTCGTACTCATCGCTGATATCTCCAACAATCTCCTCCAGGATATCTTCCATCGTCACCAGTCCAGATGTGCCACCATATTCGTCCACCACAATGGCCATGTGGTTCTTGTTGGCCCTGAACTCCTCGAGCAGGTCGTCGATCCGTTTTGTCCCCGGTACAAAGTAGGCGGGGCGGATCAGGGACTGCCAGCGGAAATTGTCTGTCTTGATAAGGTGTGGCAGCAGGTCCTTGACATAGAGGATACCTTTGATGTTGTCCGGACTCTCCTCGAAAACAGGGATCCGGGAAAAACCCGCCTCCACGATAAACCTGATCACCTCCCTGAATGAAGTGGTAATGTCGAGGGCCACCATGTCGCTCCTTGAGACCAGGATATCCTCCACTGTCTTGTCCTTGAATCGGATGATACCCTCCAGCATCTCCTTCTCCTGTTCCTGCTGGATCTCTCCCGATGTGATTTCAAGCGCCTTGGAGAGGTCGTCCATCGAGATTTCATACCTTTTCCCGATGGCACTTTTGCCGAAACCGATGCTTCGATTTACCATCCACGACGTGAAGGGCTCCATAAGGCGGTTTATGATCCCGATAACCCGGGAGTGGCGACGGGCAAAGAGCAGTGAACGTTGTGACGCGTACATCTTGGGTACGATCTCAACCAGCAAGAAGAGAAAGAGTGCGATTATCAGCAGCGAAAGTATGGTGCTGCCGGGATTACCGGCAAAGTGGGGGATGAGCCCCAGCAGGTGGAAGAGCAATACGATAAGCGTTATGTTCAGCAGGTTGTATGCAATGACCAAGGCGCTCATCAACCTCTCCGGATTCTTGAGCAGGCGGGAAACCCGCTTTGATTTCGGATCGGTATCGGTATGGATCTCTTCGGTCTCTTCCTGATTGAGGGAGAAGAATGCAACCTCTGCGCCTGAAATGATCGCATCGATGAATATAAGAATCGGGGTGAGCACAATCAGCAGGTAGTCGGCAGCAGAAAGTACGGCTGCCTGTGCTTCTGGATGTAGCAATGAAAACGGATCAGGATCCAAGGGGGCTAAATTTAGTGATTTTTAGTTTCGCAGGCATCTGCGACCCATTTGTCGCTTGCGTGCCTATGATCTTGTTGTTAACCTACAAGACCTTTTGACCGATGCTCGCGAAAGTTGAGTTAATAATACAAAAGAGAATGGTTTGTGCTCAGGAGAACGGGAAGCCGAAAACTTTTCTCTCCCGTCATCGGCCCCCCGTCAGGTAAGCACAAATCACTCCCCGCAAAATTACAATCTTTTTTTAAAACGGCAAATCATCAGTTTCGGAGTTGTCGCCTAAATCGACCGGTCCCGTGAAGTGAGTTTCGTGTTTATCACTCTGAAGACCTGAGCCTTCGGCTGATCCTGCCTTGCGGTTCAGCATCTCCACGTTATCGGCATAGATCTCAGTGATATATCTTTTCACACCGTTCTGGTCGTCATATGAACGCGAACGGATCTTTCCCTCGATATAGAGTTGAGTGCCTTTTCTCACAAATTTTTCAACTATCTGTGCCAACCCTCTCCAACAAACAATGTTGTGCCATTCCGTGCGTTCCGGAACCTGTGTCCCGTTTGCCGCCGTGTACCCCCGCTCACTGGTTGCCAGTGGGAAATTCGCTTTTACGTTGTCGTTGTCAAAATACTTGATCTCCGGATCTTTCCCCACATTCCCTACTAAAATAACTTTATTTACCGACATAGCTTAAAAATTTGGTTTAACTCAATAATCAATTCAAAACAAAATTAGTGATTATTTTGATTCCTGCAAGTTTTACATTTAAATTGTTTCGAGATATCTCTGGAGCAGCCGTGATACCGGATATTCAGACAGGGAGGCACTCCCGATCCGGAGAAAGTCCCCTTCCAGAGCGGGAAATTTCGTTCCGGGAAGTTCCACCCGGTAGAAATCGGCGTGGATAATCCGGTGCGTCAACAGATGCTTGAGCCGGCACACATGCCTGAAACTGACCTCACTGTCGGGAGGAAACAGGGTGTGAAACCGGGGATCGGACTGCAATGCAGCAAGGTCACTTTCGGTTTCGGTCTCGATCAGCGGAAACTCATAGAGATTTCTCCAGATGTCGGCATCTTCTCTTCTCCTGATAAAGGTAAATCCGTCCTGTTCAATATGGAAGTAGTTGAGGTAGCGTCTCCTCAAAACCGGCTTCCCCTTTTTTACGGGGAAGGCGGAGACCTCCCCTCTCTCAAAAGCCATGCAGTAGTGTTGTAGCGGACATTCTCCGCACCGGGGGAGCCGGGGCGTGCAGACAAGTGCGCCAAGTTCCATGATGGCCTGGTTATGGGTGCCGGGGTCCTGCGGGTCGAGAATGGCTGCGGCCGTTCCGGTAAAAAGTTTTCTTCCGGTTGAGGTGTCAATCGGCTCTTTAATGGCAAAGAGCCGCGATAATACCCTGAAAACATTCCCGTCGACAACAGGGTAGGGTTGCCCGAACACGATCGATGCAACTGCTGCTGCAGTGTATTCTCCCACGCCCTTGAGCCGAAGCATCTCGTCATGCGATGCCGGAAAGTGGCCCTTAAACTCCTCCACCACCTGTCTGGCTGCAGCATGTAGGTTCCTTGCGCGGGAGTAATAACCCAGTCCCTCCCAACACTTCATCACCTCATCCTCGGGAGCCTTCGCCAGCGACTCGATATCGGGAAACCTCTCCATGAACCGGAGGAAATAGTCGCGTCCCTGATTTACACGGGTTTGCTGTAAGATGATCTCCGAAACCCATACGGCATAGGGATTGTTCGAGTCTCTCCAGGGCAAGTCTCGCCGGTATTGGCGGTACCACTCCTGCAATTGTCTGCTGAGCAGGTTGTCGTTGCTTTGTTTGTTCATTTTGACGGGAATCAGTTGCAAAACTACGTCAAAAAAAGGTATATAGGAGAAAATGAGTGAAAAAAATAAAATAAAATCCCATTTATTTTTTGGGATGAAAAAAAAGCTATATATTTGCAGTCCAAAATTTTAAGAATTAACTATATTATCATTAACATTAAAAAAATAATAAAATGACTAAGGCAGACATTGTAAACGAAATTGCGAAGAATACGGGTGTGGATAAAGCATCTGTTTTGGCTACGGTTGAGTCTTTTATGGAGGTTGTAAAGGATTCGTTGGCAAATAATGAGAACGTTTATTTAAGAGGTTTCGGTAGCTTTATCGTAAAGAAAAGAGCCGAAAAGACTGCTCGCAACATTTCAAAGAACACCACCATCATTATACCCGCACACAATATACCTGCCTTCAAACCGGCAAAGACTTTTGTTGCTCAGGTAAAGGATAACACCACCAAATAAATAGCAGAATTACGTAAAATTTAAAAACTAAAGAAGATGCCAAGCGGAAAGAAAAGAAAAAGGCATAAAATGGCTGTTCACAAAAGGAAAAAAAGACTGAGAAAAAACAGACATAAAAAGAAGAAGTAGTCTTTTTAAACTTTTACTTAACACACTTACATACAAGAACAAACTTAAAGATTGTATCGAACAAGTTTGTTCTTTGTGTATAACCATTTTATTGGAGAGTGTTCGAGAGAACACAGCTTTCTGCTCAGCGGAGCAGAAAGCCTGATTATTAATTATTTAAACTATATAAATTGTGGCAAGCGAACTTGTAGTGGATGTTCAGCCTAAGGAGATCACGCTGGCGGTGCTCGATAACAAGAAACTGGTCGAGTTACAGCAAGAGAGCCAGGATGAATCTTTTGCGGTTGGAAACATCTATTTAGGCAGGGTCAAAAAGTTGATGCCTGCGCTGAATGCTGCATTTGTAGATGTAGGACACAAAAAGGACGCTTTTCTTCACTATTTGGATTTAGGGGTAGAATTTAATTCTGTTGCGAGTTTTCTGAAGACGGTACAAGACAAGAAGAAGATACCATTATTGCAGAAAATGAAGCTGCTGCCCGAGATCGAGAAAGAGGGTTCCATATCGGACAAGTTGAAGGTTGGACAGGAGGTGCTGGTGCAGATTGCAAAAGAGCCTATCTCAACCAAAGGCCCAAGATTGACTGCCGAAATTTCATTTGCCGGTAGATTCATGGTCTTGATTCCGTTTATAGAGAGGGTATCGGTCTCGCAGAAAATCAAGTCACGCGAGGAACGTGCGCGTCTTCGTCAACTCGTACAGAGCATCAAGCCTAAAAACTTCGGCGTGATCATACGTACCAATGCCGAAGGCAAAAGAGTAGCAGAACTTGATGCAGAGTTAAAAGTATTGGTCAAACGGTGGGAGGAGACTGCAGAGAAGTTGCCCAAGGCAAAAGCTCCATCACTGGTTTTCGAAGAAACAGGACGGACAGTAGGTCTGCTTCGAGATATTTTCAGCCCTTCGTTTGAGCAGATCCACATCAATGATCCGGGTGTGGCAAAACAGATCGCCGAGTATGTCAGCATCATTGCTCCCGACCGAAAAAACGTGGTAAAGCATTATAACGGAGCAACGCCCATCTTGGACAACTTTGGCGTAACCAAACAGATTAAATCGCTCTTTGGCAAAACCGTTACATTCAAGAACGGCGCTTATCTCATTATCGAGCACACCGAAGCCCTTCACGTCATCGACGTGAACAGCGGCAACCGGAACAAGCAGTCGCTCGGACAGGAAGAGAGCGCATTTGAGGTGAATTTGGCAGCTGCCGAGGAGATTGCCCGCCAGTTGCGTCTTCGCGATATGGGAGGTATCATTGTAGTCGACTTCATCGACATGACCTCGGGCGAACATCGCAACAAGCTCTTCAACAAGATGAACGAGCTGCTGGCATCCGACAGGGCAAAACATAAGATTCTCCCATTGAGTAAGTTCGGGTTGATGCAAATCACGCGCCAACGCGTGCGTCCCGAAATGGAACTGGCTACAAGCGAGGTATGCCCCACCTGCTTTGGAAAAGGAAAGATCAAATCCTCCATTCTATTTACCGACACATTGGAAGGAAAGATCGACTATCTGGCCAACAAATTAAAAGTGAAGAAATTCAGTCTGCACATACATCCATATGTTGCGGCTTATGTACAACAGGGTCTTATTTCGTTGAAATACAAATGGAAAAAGAAATATGGCGTTGCAATGAAAGTGATACCCAACCAAAGTCTGGGATTCCTGCAATACCAGTTCTACGATAAGGACAACAACGAGATAGACCTGAAAGAAGAGGTTGAAATGAAATAAAGTTCCGCAGATGCGGAACGACAAGTAAAAACCGAATTGCAAAGGCAGTTCGGTTTTTTGTTTGCTATGCATGTTCATTATCTATAGGGTTAAAGTCCCGAGCGGGCTTATTTTGGCGAGAACCGTTAGTTGATGGCAAGGGTGTTACCGCGAGGTATAACCTGAAAGAAGCCTAAAACAAAAGTTGGTACTAACGAACAGAAACTGCATACTAAGGCTTACCCGGGGGGTAATGTGGCAATAAACACAGACGCCCTAAAGCCGTCCGTAACCCGGGGTAGTAAATGCAGTAGTATTAACAGGAAGATAATGCACTTAACGTAGGAGGTCTCTAACCCGAAAGGGGCAGAGAAGTCAGCAGAGGCCATAGTACCGCTATAAATATTGAGTAACGTCAATACAGGGAAGGGCTGAATTTTCAATTAAGGAGCAGTTATTTTGTAAATTGTAACGACCATTATGAACCCAGGTAAACACGGGAACTTACAGATGAGTCTTTTTGACGAATGGGAGCGTGGCCAAAAGGTGAAGGGGACTGACGTATTCAGTTCAGGAAGCGGTTTGGTACGGGACGAGTGGTTGTCAGGTTGCAAAGAGGAACGAGCCTTAACCCAAGATTTAATGAGTGATATAACGGACTTAAAGAATCTTGATGCCGCATTGCGGCAAGTAATCAGTAACAGGGGAAGTGCGGGCATTGACGGGATGACCGTTGACGAACTTAGAGATTGGCTTAACAGCCACCACCGAGAACTTCAACGCCAGTTAATGACAGGCACATACCAAGTTACGGCAGTTAAAGAGGTATTAATCCCGAAGCCTGATGGCGGGAAACGCCAACTGGGTATTCCCACGGTCAAAGATCGCTTGGTACAACAAGCGATAAGCCAAGTACTGTCGAAACGTTATGACCCTATATTCTCCGAATACAGCTACGGTTTTCGTCCACGGCGTAACGCTCATCAAGCATTACGTAAAGCGGGCGAATACGTGGCCGAAGGAAAGGATTGGGTTATCGACATAGACTTGGCAAAATTCTTTGACGAGGTGAATCACGACCGATTGCTTTGGCAGTTAAGTACTCGCGTTGGTGACAAGCGCGTACTTAAGTTGATAGGTAAATTTCTTCGAGCAGGAATGCTAATCGGGGGGATGGCCAATCAACGGGTGAAAGGGACACCGCAAGGCAGCCCACTATCACCCCTGTTGTCGAATATCGTCTTAGACGAACTGGACAAGGAGTTAGAGCGGAGAGGACACTGCTTTGTACGCTACGCCGATGATATTATCATAATGGTCGGAAGCGAACCAGCCGCGGAGCGATCGATGCAAAGCCTCTCCAAGTTTATCGAAAATCGGATGCGATTAAGAATAAACAAGGAAAAGAGCCATATCGTCCGTCCTCATCAACTCAATTATCTCGGCCATACTATCTTAAAAGGCGGGAGTTTAGGATTAAGCCGAAAGAGCGAACAACGCTTCAAGGCGAAACTAAAATCGCTTACCAAACGCAACAGGGGCATTAGCTTCGATCAGTTAATAAGCGAGCTAAATCCCGTTCTACGAGGCTGGCTAAACTACTTCAAGCACGCAAAGATGAAAAGTCGTCTTCGCAACCTTGAAGCTTGGCTTCGTCGTAGATTAAGATGCTATCGTTTAAAACAATGCAAACGGGCGTTGGGCATAGCCAGGTTCTTGACCAAGTTGGGCGTTCCTTGGAACCGGAGCTGGACAACGGCGGGAAGTTCTAAGGGATGGTTTAGACTGTCAATGACCCACGCTGCACACGAGGGAATGAACCTTGAATGGTTCAAGAAAACGGGACTTTACAGTTTAACGGCCAATTACGGTTAAACATTGAAGAAACCGCCTAATACGAGAGACGTACGTTGGGTGGTGTGAGAGGATAGCAAAGTTAGGAGTAATTACCTATCTTTGCATCCTACTCGATTGTCTCTATGAGAGACTGTCCACGTCGTAATGGAGAAGGAGATACCTGTAGCTGGGGTTCTCCCGGAAACGGGCCTCGACCGATTTGATGAAATCTCGTGTTTTGGAGGGAGAGAGATGGGTATCGAGTTTCAACAGCACCTGCCGGATATGGTACTGCCTGATACGGCCGATGAGCGGTTTGTTGGGGCCCAGCACCATCTCGCCGAGTGATTGTTTCAGCAACCGGGCAAAATATTTGGCACCCGATTCCACCCTCTCCTCTTCCTTGTGCTTGAATAGGATCGTGATCAGCCGTTTGTAGGGCGGGTAGCCGAACAGTTTCCGTTCGGCCAGCTGTGAGCGGTAGAACCCATCATAATCGTTTGCCCGCAGGTAGCGGTAGACCGGTTGTTCGGGATCGGCAGTCTGGATGACCACCTCCCCTTGCCTCTTTTTTCTGCCGGCCCGTCCAGCCGCCTGAAGCATCAGTTGAAAACCCCGCTCATGCGACCTGAAATCGGGGTGATTGAGCAGCCCGTCGGCGGCAATGATCCCCACGACACCCACATTGTCGAAATCGAGACCCTTTGCCAGCATCTGGGTCCCTACCAGGATCTGCACCCGCTTCTGTTGAAAATCGGCGATGATCTTTTCGTAGGAATGCTTTCCGCGTGTGGTATCGGTATCCATCCGCGCCACAACGGCATCGGGGAAGAGTTTTGCCACCTCCTCCTCCAATTTTTCGGTACCTGTTCCTACCGGCTCAACGCTCTGTTCATGGCAGACCGGACATTCCGCGGCAGGTTTAAAACTCCTGTTGCAGTAGTGGCATTTCAGCTCCTTGCTATTTTTATGGTAGGTAAGGGATACGTCGCAACTGCTGCATTTCGGTATCCAGCCACAGAGCCGGCACTCGAGCATCGGTGCAAATCCACGCCGGTTGCGGAAGAGAATCACCTGCTCCCCCCGTTTCAACGCGTTATCGATTTTCTCGATCAATCCCGGTGCGAGCAGTTCCTTCATCTTCCTCTTCCGCTGCAGCTCCCGTGTGTTTTCGAACGAGATGACGGGATGCTCAATATCCTCAAACCTCTTTTCGAGACTCACCAGTCCATATTTCCCGGTTACGGCGTTATGGTAGCTTTCGATCGAGGGTGTGGCCGATCCCAGCAAGGTGCTGGCTCCAAACAGTTGTGCCAGTACGATGGCGGTGTCGCGTGCGTGGTACCGGGGTGCAGGCTCCTGTTGTTTGTAACCCGTTTCATGCTCCTCGTCCACGATCACCAGTCCCAAACGGCTGAACGGCAGGAAGAGCGACGAGCGGACACCGATGATGATCTTGTAAGGAGAATCGGAGGCCATCTTCTGCCAGATCTCGGTACGTTCGTTGTCGTTGATCTTTGAGTGATAGATCCCCAGCTGATCTCCGAAAACGTGGCTGAGCCTCGACATCAGTTGTGTGGTGAGGGCAATCTCGGGAACCAGGTATAGCGTCTGTTTCCCCTCTTTCAGCTGCTGTTCGATAAGGTGGATATAGATCTCGGTCTTTCCGCTCGATGTTACGCCGTGCAACAGGCAGACCCTCTTCTCCTCAAAACAGCGGTTCACCTCATCGAGTGCCTTCTGCTGATAGCTGTTCAGCTCGAAGCTCTTGCGCTGCGACGAGGGGTGCGTCTCGAGCCGGCTGACCTCCTCGGTGTACCGGATCACCAGACCTTTCTCAATCAATCCTTGCAGTACCGCATTGCTGAATCCGGTTCTGACCGGTATCTCCTTTTGGGGAAGGCTTGCTATCCCCTCCTCTTCAAACAGCCTCTTCAGTGACTGCAGAAGTGCTGCCTGCTTTTTGCTCCGGGCGGTTAGCCGATCGCTATCTGCGATATCCCGGTTGATCCGGACATGGATTTCCCTTTTCGACCTGTATCTCTCCTCCAGGTTGCGGGGCTTCATCACCGACGGCAGTGCCGCCCTAAATACATCCCCCAGGGGCGAGAGATAATAATAGGCGATCCACTCCCACAACCTGATCTGGTATCCGTTTAAGACGGGATCTCTATCGGTGAGGGAGTAGATCCTCTTCACTTCAACACCCGCCGGAGCGTTCCGGTGGAGTTTCAAGACAATTGCCGTATAGTGTTTCCGGTTACCGAAGGGAACAACTACCCTGAATCCGATACCTATCTCCCGTTCCATCTCCTCGGGTACGGAGTAGGTAAAAGTATCGGCTAAAGGGAGCGGCAGGACTACATCGGCATACAGCATCACTCAACTGGCTTTAGAAGAAGAGGGTAGCGGTGACCGACCAGATTCCCTTCTTCTGGTTGAAGAGCTCTTCAAAGTCGGGTTCACTTACCGAGTAATCGTCGGTCATCTTAATCCTGTAGTTGAATCCCACGGCCAGTCGCTCAAACAGCTCCACGCCGGCACCCAGGTTGATCCCTGCCTGGAAGTTTTTTGCCTTAACCATGTCGACAAAATCGTCATAAGTCAACTCATCTTCCGATAGCAGGACATTGATGTAGGGACCGGCCGCAAAGAATGCAGCCAGCGAGGAGATCAGATCAGCCCTGTATTTCAGGTTCACCGGAACGTCGATGGAGTGGCTTGAAACATCTTCAATCAAGCTTCCAATCCCATCCTGATCAATTCTCTTTACGTTCATCTTCCCGTTGCTATAGAGGATAGACGCATCAAAGCCAAAATCGGCCACCGGGAGCAGCAACTCGACTGTTGGCCCCACCTTAAAATCATTCATGTTCTCCACCGAGAAGAGATCCTTGGTAAAGGATGGCTTGTTGACACCCACCTCTCCCCTTATGCCAAAGCGCAATTGAGCACTGGCAGTACCACCTGTCAAAAGCAGGACGAACAGGCAGATAATCCAAGATTTGTTCAATTTCATTGTAGAAGCTTTTAAATGTGAATCATTCCGTTTCCAGTTGCAAATCTACATACTATGACAGTTAAAACGGGAAAAAGTTGAAACAAAATTTCAAATTAATTCAATCACCGGTACTCTTGCAGAAAAGAAAAGCGTTCTGCCCCATGATAGGGCAAAACGCTTTATCTATTGATATTAAGAAGATTAATCTTTGATCTTTGCTTTCAAATATTCGCGGTTCAACCGTGCAATGTGGCTGATGGAGATATTCTTCGGGCACTCCTGTTCGCAGGCTCCCGTGTTGGTACAGTTACCAAAACCGAGCTCATCCATCTTGGCCACCATCGCCTTGGCCCGTTTTGCCCGCTCAACCTGTCCCTGCGGGAGCAGAGCCAGCTGGCTCACTTTTGCCGCAACAAAGAGCATGGCCGATCCGTTCTTGCAGGTTGCCACGCAGGCCCCGCAACCGATACATGCAGCAGCATCCATCGCCTCGTCGGCAATATGTTTTGGAATGGGTATAGCATTACCGTCGGGAACACCGCCTGTGTTTACCGAGACATAACCTCCAGCCTGGATAATCTTGTCGAATGCGCTCCTATCTACCATCAGGTCGCGGATAACCGGGAAACCGGCCGAACGCCACGGCTCTACAGTGATGGTGTCTCCGTCGTTGAATTTACGCATGTGGAGCTGGCAAGTAGTGATATCTTCATCGGGTCCGTGCGGATGTCCGTTGATATAGAGGCTGCACATTCCGCAAATGCCTTCGCGGCAATCGTGGTCGAATACAACCGGATCCTTTCCTTCGTTGATCAGCTGCTCATTCAGGATATCCATCATTTCGAGGAATGAACTGCCTTGCGAGATATCTTTCAATGCGTAGGTCTCAAAATGTCCTTTCTCTTTCGGACCTTTTTGACGCCATACTTTTACGTTGATGTTTATATTTTTGTCCATAGGGTGATACGATTTTAAATTACGACTTATAATTGCGTTGTTGTCTCTCGATAAATTCATAGTTGAGAGGCTCCTTGTACATTACGGGATCTTTCTCCTCGCCCTGATATTCCCAGCAGGAGACATAGGCGAACTTGTCGTCATGACGCAAGGCTTCTCCCTCCTCGGTCTGATGTTCTACGCGGAAGTGTCCACCGCACGATTCTTCCCTGTCGAGCGCATCGTGAGCCATCAGCTCTCCAATCTCGATAAAATCGGCCAGACGGATCGCCTTCTCCAACTCAACGTTCAACGAATTTTTTTCACCCGGAATCCGTACATCCGACCAGAACTCACGTTTCAGTTCCTTGAGCGATCCGATCGCTTTTTTCAGACCCTCAGCTTCGCGGGCCATTCCCACAAAGTCCCACATGATGTGGCCCAGTTTCTTGTGGAAATAGTCTACCGAATGGGTTCCCTTGATGCTCATCAGCCTGTCCATCCGTGCATTTACTCCCTTCTCCGCCTCTTCGAACTCGGGGCTGTCGGTGCTGAACCTGGGTACCCGGATCTGGTCGGACAGATAGCTCTGGATGGTATAGGGCAGCACGAAATAACCGTCTGCCAGCCCCTGCATCAGTGCGGAAGCACCCAACCGGTTTGCTCCATGGTCGGAGAAGTTGGCCTCACCTATGGCGAAGAGTCCGGGGATGGAGGTCATCAGTTCGTAATCGACCCAAAGTCCCCCCATGGTGTAGTGGATGGCCGGGTAGATCATCATCGGGGTTTCGTACGGATTGTCGTCGACAATCTTTTCATACATCTGGAACAGGTTGCCGTAGCGGGCTTCCACCACATCCTTGCCAAGACGTTTGATGGCATCCGCAAAATCGAGGTATACAGCCAGTCCCGTTGTGCCTACTCCATAGCCTGCGTCGCACCGCTCTTTGGCTGCACGTGAGGCCACGTCGCGGGGAACAAGGTTTCCGAATGCGGGATAACGGCGTTCGAGATAGTAGTCGCGATCCTCTTCCTTTATATCTGTCGGCCTCAGTTTCCCTTCTCTGATAGCCTTGGCGTCTTCAAGTTTCTTGGGCACCCAGATTCTACCGTCATTACGCAGCGATTCCGACATCAATGTCAGTTTCGACTGGAACTCGCCGTGAACCGGGATACAGGTCGGGTGAATTTGCGCCATACAGGGATTTGCAAAGTATGCACCCTTCTTGTAACATTGCCATGCGGCAGATCCGTTTGAACCCATGGCGTTGGTTGAGAGGAAGAAGGTGTTACCATATCCGCCGGTGGCGATAACCACGGCATGGGCCGCAAATCTTTCCAGTTTGCCGGTTACGAGATTACGGGCGATGATACCGCGGGCGCGACCGTCGATAATTACGAGATCCACCATTTCGTAACGGGTATAGAGTTTTACCTGATTCTTGTTCACCGCACGGCTCAAAGCGCTGTAGGCGCCAAGAAGCAGCTGTTGGCCCGTCTGTCCGCGGGCATAGAAGGTACGTGACACCTGAGCACCGCCGAAGGAGCGGTTGTCTAGCAATCCTCCATATTCGCGGGCAAAAGGAACACCTTGGGCCACGCACTGGTCGATGATGTTGTTGGAGACTTCGGCAAGGCGGTAGACGTTTGCTTCGCGCGCCCTGTAGTCGCCCCCTTTGATCGTATCGTAGAAGAGACGGTAAACGGAGTCGCCGTCGTTCTGATAGTTCTTGGCAGCGTTGATTCCTCCCTGGGCGGCAATGGAGTGTGCGCGACGGGGAGAGTCCTGGATACAGAAGTTCAATACATTGAATCCCAATTCACCCAGTGATGCCGCAGCCGATGCACCGGCAAGACCGGTTCCCACGACAATGATGTCGAGACGGCGTTTGTTGGCGGGGTTCACCAGTTTCTGGGTTGCCTTGTAGTTCGACCATTTCTCGGCCAACGGCCCTTTTGGAATTTTTGAATCCAGCTTTATCGTATTGTCTGTCATAGTAGTGTTGTTTTCTACTTTTACAGTTTCGTCTTCTTTGTTTATCATAATGTTATCAATTTTTTTTTAGTAAAAATCAGGCTCCAAAGCCAAGCAGATAATAAACCGGAACGGAAATGAACAGCAGGCAGATAATGGTAGCTAATACATAGGAGATCTTCTTTATGCGGGGCAGCCAGGTCTTGTTGTTCAATCCCAGTGTCTGCATGGCGCTCCAGAAACCGTGTGTAAGATGATACCACAGTGCAACGAGCCATACGATATAGATGCTGCTGTAAAGCGGCTGGGTGAAGAGTTCACGGATGAAATAGGCTCCGTCGGTCGGATCGTGGTAACCTGCAGCTGCATAGTTGTGTCCGTGCATCAGTTCAACCAATTGCATCTTCGACCAGAAGTGGATCAGGTGAAGCGCAAGGAATCCCAGGACGATGATACCCAGGACCAACATATTTTTTGAAGCCCATGAAACGTTCTTTTGAGAATCGCTAACGGCATATCTGCTTGCACCTCTTGCCTTCAGGTTCTGGAGTGACAGGATCAACGCATAGATGATGTGGAAAATAAAGCCCAACGCCAGAATGCCGGTCGCGATAAGGGCGTACCAGTTGGCACCCAGTGTCGCGGCGATGGTATTGTATGCATCGGCCGAGATGATCACTACAAAATTCATCAAACTGTGGAACATCAGAAAGAGGACGAGAAACAAACCGGAAATACTCATGATGAGTTTCCGTCCAATAGAAGAATTAATTAGCCAGCTCATAGAGTTATTGTTTAAAATTGTATTTAATAATTATTTGATTTTCAATCGCACTGGTTTAAAAAACTATAAATTTGATCTATAGGAATTTGGTAATGTAAATGAGAGCACAAAAATAGCATTTTATCGCGTCAAAAAAGAATAAATGGAGTATTAATTTGTCGCCCCTCCTTATTTAGAAACGTTCTTTTTAGAGATTTCCGATGCCAGAATGGTGCCGATTTATTTTGTGATACCTTCGCAAATATTTTTTTTAATTGTATTTTTGGGCGCTAAACCTCAGGGTTGACAACCATAAATGAAGAGATACAGAGATGAAACGATTATTCTATTTTTTTCTGCTGTTTTCCAGCATGACCTTTGTTGGCTGTTCCACTGCAAAGAAAAGCCTTACGATGAATGTCGCCTCCTACAACATCCTGATGGATACCAAGCGTGACCATCCGAATGCCTGGAAGTATCGCCGCGAGATGGTAAAAGAGATCATCCGGTTTCACGATTTCGACATCGTGGGTACACAGGAGGCCTTTCAGCATCAATTGAACGATATTCTCGAACTTGGAAATTACGCCTACACCGGTTCGGGTCGCGACGACGGCAAGGATGGCGGTGAACATTCGGCCATTCTCTACAAGAAGGATCGCTTCGAACTGCTGGACAGCGGCGATTTCTGGTATTCCGAAACACCCGATGTGCCGGGAAAAGGTTGGGATGCTACCTGTTGCAACCGGATCTGTTCCTGGGCCAAGTTCAAGGAGAAAGAGAGCGGAAAGCAATTTTTTGTTTTCAATTCCCATTATGATCACGAGGGTCTCGAAGCGCGAAGGAACTCCTCGTTGTTGCTGTTGAAGAAGATTGAGGAGATTACCGGAGGAAAGGGTGTGGTTTTCTGTACCGGCGATTTTAACGCCACTCCCGATGATGAGCCGATCAGGATATTGAGGGAGGATGGCCGGTTGAAAGATTCCTACCTGGTTACGGCCCAACCGCCTTATGGTACCGAGGGGACCTTTAACGGCTTTCGCCAAGATTCTCCCCTCAAGGAGAGGATCGACTACGTCTGGGTTACTGAAGGGGTGACGGTCAACAAGTATGGTGTCTTGAACATGATGCCCTACTACCGTTTCCCGTCCGACCATTTCCCGGTTTTGGTCAATGTCACCTTCTAAAGTGGCAAACAAAAAAAAGAAGCGGCTTTCGACCGCTTCTTTTTTTTGTTGTCTCACTGTCTCATTATCTCAGTTTCTTCAGTGCCTCTTTCACCCGGGAGATGGCTGCTTCGATCTTCTCGTCGGAGGTGGCATAAGAGAATCGCAAGTGTCCGGGAGCACCGAACGCGTCGCCGCCCACACAGGCAACGTGTCCCTCCTCCAGAAGGAACATGGCCAGGTCGGTTGCCGTATCGATCCGTTTTTCCCCGAACACCTTACCCAGGTAGCGGCTGCATTCCACAAAGGTATAGAAGGCACCCTTGGGGTCATTTACCTTCAGATCGGGAATCTCCTTCAGTAGCCTGGTGATCAGGTTTTTTCTCCTTTCAAAAGCTAGACGCATCTCTTCCACGCAATCCTGACTGCCGGTGTAGGCTGCTTCGGCCGCTTTCTGCGAGATTGACGACGGGCCCGAAGTGTACTGTCCCTGCAGCAAACCACATGCTGTGGCAATCCATTTTGCCGCCGCGATCCACCCGATGCGCCACCCTGTCATAGCATACCCCTTGGAGACGCCGTTGACCACGATCACCCGTTCGCGAATCGGTTCAAACTGGGCGATACTCTCATGTTTCCCTACATAATTAATCTTCTCATAGATCTCGTCGGAGATGATATAGATGTCAGGATACCTTTCCAGCACTTCGGCAAGTGACTGCAGCTCCTCCCGCGTATAGACACTCCCTGTGGGGTTGGAGGGAGAGCAGAGGATCAATGCACGTGTATTGGGGGTGATGGCTGCCTCCAGCTGTTTGGCCGTGATCTTGTACTCCTGTTCAATGCCCGCATAGAGATATACCGGTTTCCCTTCGGCGATTTTCACCATCTCGGGATAACTTACCCAGTAGGGTGCGGGGATAATCACCTCCTCCCCCTTGTTTACAATGGTCAGAATGACATTGCAGAGCGACTGCTTGGCACCGTTCGAAACCACTATCCGGGCCGGATCGAAATCGAGGCCATTTTCGTTTTTCAGCTTCGTGCAAATGGCCCTTCTCAGTTCTGGAAAACCTGCAACGGGTGAATAGAACGAGAAATTCCGGTCGATCGCCTCCTTTGCCGCCTCCTTGATATGGTAGGGGGTAGAGAAGTCGGGTTCGCCCACACTCATGTTAATTACATCAATTCCTTGAGCCTTGAGCTCGTTGCTCTTTTGTGCCATCGCAAAAGTTTCGGACGGAGAGAGCGACTGTAATCGTGCTGATAACGGATGCATACGTATGAGAAGTTGTTTGTTGATTGAGGTAAGATCTCCGTTGCCGGAGATCCATCGTGATTTGATTGCAAAAGTAATCAAAAAACCGGATATTGTTGTCTATTTTCTCAAAAACAATGCTAAAATGGTTCAAAAATACACTTGTCTGCAGCTCGGACCGCCTCGCTGCTGTTATTTTCTCACTACCCTGGCAGCATCTCTCTGTCTGATCGGTATAGATGGCTATAGATAAAAAGGAACAGCACCGCTGGGTAGACCAACCGGTGCTGTCGATAGAGATATCCGTAGCGGGAATTACTTTTCGGAAAGATAGGAGGCGATACCCTCCTGGGTTGCGCTGAGTCCCTTTTCACCTTTGTGCCAGTTGGCGGGACATACCTCGCCATACTCTTCTGTAAACTGGAGGGCGTCGATGACTCTCAATATCTCGTCTACGCTTCTGCCCAGCGGCATGTCGTTCACCACCTGGTGACGGACGATACCAGACTTGTCGATCAGGAACAGTCCGCGATACGCTTCGGGAGATCCCACAAACAGCGGGTCGCCGGTTGTCTCGTCACTGTCGAACTCTCCAGCCAGTACATCATACGCCATCGAGATGGTCAGTGCGTGATCGGCAACAACCGGGTAGGTTACTCCATTGATTCCACCCTCCTTTTTGGGTGTTTGCAGCCATTTCCAATGCGAAACTGCCGAATCGGTTGAACAGGCAACCACAACCGTGTTGCGGCTTTCAAACTCACCCAGTTTTTCCTGGAAAGCGTGCAATTCCGTGGGGCAGACAAAGGTGAAGTCTGCGGGGTAGAAGAAAAATACCACATATTTCTTACCCAGATACTCTTCCAACGAGAAGTTCTCCACGATGGTGTTCCCGTCAATCACTGCAGGTGCCTTGAAAACCGGCGCCTTTTTTCCTACTAATACTGACATAGCTGTAAATTATTTATCTGTTAATTGTAAATGTTGGGTCAAAGATATGCAATTTTGATGGCCGAACCCTATTTTTTACCCGCTTATGATTCATTGAATATTTCTATAACAGCGGGTTAGGGAGGTGTAAAAAAGGAGATCTGTCGATAAAATTAACATCTCTCAATCGTTGCAATTCAACAAAAAGAGTTACTTTTGCATGCAATAAAATGTAAACATACCGATTATGTCATTTATTGCAGATAAAATCACAATGGAAGGGTTGACCTTCGACGATCTGTTGCTGGTCCCCGGTTATTCCGAAGTTCTTCCCCGCGACGTAGATCTCTCCACCCGTTTTTCAAGGAACATTCCACTGAATATCCCGATGGTATCGGCAGCGATGGATACCGTTACGGAAACTACCATGGCCATAGCGATTGCCCGCGAAGGCGGAATCGGGGTTATTCACAAAAACATGTCGATCGACGAACAGGCAAAACAGGTGCGTGCCGTAAAACGGGCGGAGAACGGCATGATTCTCAATCCCATCAGCATTCACCCCGAAAAGAGGGTTGCCGACGCGCTGGCAATGATGGGCGAGTACAAGATCGGCGGAATTCCGGTTGTGATTGACGACAATACCCTGGTGGGGATTGTAACCAACCGCGACCTCCGGTTTGAGCGGAACATGGAGAAGCTTATCCGCGATGTAATGACCCGTGAAAATCTGATTACAACCCGCCAGACAACAGATCTGGAGGCTGCCGCTGAGATACTGCAGCAGCATAAGATCGAGAAGCTTCCGGTGGTCGACTCCAACTATAAGCTGGTGGGACTCATCACCTACAAGGATATCACCAAGGCGAAGGATAAACCCTATGCCGCAAAGGATGAACAGGGCCGGTTGCGGGTTGCCGCAGGTATCGGGGTTACTTCCGATTCGGTGGAAAGGGCAGCCGCTCTTATCGATGCCGGTGTCGATGCCGTTGTGATCGACACCGCACATGGTCACTCCAAGGGGGTGGGCGACATGCTTCGGCTGATCAAGAAGACATTCCCCGGTATCGATGTGGTGGTGGGAAATGTGGCCACGGCCGAGGCGGCAAGATTTCTGGTGAATGCCGGAGCCGACGGTGTGAAGGTCGGAATCGGCCCGGGCTCAATCTGTACTACCCGCGTAATCGCCGGAGTGGGAGTCCCTCAGCTTTCTGCCATATATGATGTGGCTCAGGCCCTGAAAGGGACCGACGTGCCACTTATTGCCGACGGTGGATTACGCTACTCGGGTGATATCGTGAAGGCTCTGGCTGCAGGCGGTTCGTCCGTAATGATGGGTTCGTTGCTGGCCGGTACCGAGGAGTCGCCTGGCGAAACGATCATCTTCAACGGCAGAAAATTTAAAACCTATCGGGGAATGGGTTCGCTCTCGGCGATGCAGAAAGGGTCGAAGGATCGTTACTTTCAGGATGTGGAGGACGATATCAAGAAGCTGGTGCCCGAGGGGATCGAAGCGAGGGTTCCCTTCAAGGGGACATTGCAGGAGGTTATCTACCAGATGGTCGGTGGACTCCGGGCCGGTATGGGATACTGCGGTGCGGCTACCATCGAGCAGTTGCATGAGGCCAAATTTACCCGAATTACTGCTGCCGGATATGCAGAGAGCCATCCGCATGGCGTGATGATTACACGGGAAGCTCCCAACTACAGTCGAGACAAGGAGTAGATCCTTTCAGGCAATACAGTTCAGATTCACACCCCCGTACGGTCTATTCGCACGGGGGTGTGAACGTTACCTCTATTTTCTAATGACCAACTTCCGATTTCTGTAAAAAATCACTACCTTTGCAGACAATTTTTTTAAGTGGTATAAAAACGTTGACAATGAGCAAGAAATTCACCGAATACTCTCAGTTAAATTTATCGGAGATCAATAAGGAGATGTTGCGGCAATGGGATGAACAGGATCTGTTTCACAAAAGCCTGGAAATTCGCAAGGGGCATCCCGCGTTTGTATTCTATGAAGGTCCTCCTTCGGCAAACGGCATGCCGGGTATTCACCATGTCATTGCACGTTCAATAAAGGATATCTTCTGCCGTTACAAGACGATGAAAGGATTTCTGGTAAACCGGAAGGCCGGCTGGGATACGCACGGTCTCCCCGTGGAACTGGGCGTGGAGAAGAGTCTGGGCATCACCAAGGAGGATATCGGGAAAACCATTTCGGTAGAGGAGTACAACAACGCCTGCCGCACTGAAGTGATGAAATATACCCGTGAGTGGGAGGAGCTTACCCGGAAAATGGGGTATTGGGTGGATATGAATGACCCCTACATTACCTACGATAACCGCTATATCGAGACGTTATGGTATCTGCTGAAAGAGATCTACAACAAGGGGTATCTCTACAAGGGCTATACCATTCAGCCATACTCGCCGGCGGCCGGAACGGGACTGAGCACGCACGAACTGAACCAGCCCGGTTGCTACCGCGACGTTAAGGATACCACCTGTACGGCACAGTTCAAGATAACCAATCCGCTTCCCGAGTGGACCCAGTTCGGTGAACCCTTCTTCCTGGCATGGACCACCACGCCGTGGACACTGCCCTCGAACATGCTGCTGGCCGTAGGTCCCAATATCGAGTATGTTGCCGTCCAAACCTACAACCAATATACCGGCAAGCCCCTTACCGTGGTGCTGGCCAAAAATCTGCTCGGCTCCTATTTCCCCGCGAAGAACGCGGAGCTGAAGCTCGAAGAGTATAAGGAGGGGGATAAGAATATCCCGTTCAGGGTGCTCGAAAAGAGCTGGAGGGGATCTGAACTGGCCGGCATCGGTTACGAACAGCTTTTCCCCTGGGTGAAGGTGACCGACAAGGCATTCCGGGTGGTTTGCGGCGATTTCGTCACCACCGATGATGGAACCGGCATCGTCCATATCGCACCCACGTTTGGTGCCGACGACGCCAGGGTGGGGAAGGAGAACGATGTCCCCGGCCTCACCATGGTAGACAAGGAGGGCAACATCCGGCCGATGGTAGACCTCACCGGAAAGTACTTCCTCCTGGAGGAGCTGGACGCCGATTTCGTGAAGAATCATCTCAACGTGGAGCTTTACCGGGAGTATGCCGGCAGGTATGTGAAAAATGAATATGATGCGTCGCTCACGGCCGACGACACCACACTCGATGTCGATCTCTCCGTTGCCCTGAAGCTCCGTAACCGGGCCTTCCGCATCGAGAAGATGGTCCACAGCTACCCGCACTGCTGGCGGACCGACAAGCCGGTGCTCTACTATCCGCTCGACAGCTGGTTCATCCGCTCGACCGCCTGCCGTGAGAAGATGATCGAACTGAACGAAACCATCAACTGGAAACCTCAATCCACCGGCACTGGCCGTTTCGGAAAGTGGCTGGAAAACCTGCAGGACTGGAACCTGAGCCGCAGCCGTTACTGGGGAACACCCCTTCCGATCTGGCGCACCGAAGATGGGAAGGAGGAGAAGTGCATCGGTTCGGTGAAGGAGCTCTGCAACGAAATGCAAAAGGCGCTCGATGCCGGGGTGATGACCGAATTGCCCTGGAAAGGGTTTGACCTGAAGGAGTACCGCGATCTGGAATACGACAAGATCGACCTTCACCGTCCCTATGTGGACAAGATCGTGCTGGTTTCCGAAAGCGGCAGGCCGATGTATCGCGAGACCGACCTGATCGATGTCTGGTTCGATAGCGGTGCGATGCCCTTTGCGCAGTTCTTCTATCCGCACATTCCGGAAGAGGAGTTCGCGAAGGTATATCCGGCCGACTTCATCGCCGAGGGGGTCGACCAGACTCGTGGCTGGTTCTTTACCCTGCATGCCATCAGTACGATGGTGAAGGGAAGCGTCGCCTTCAAAAACGTGATTTCGAACGGTCTGGTTCTCGACAAGAATGGCAACAAGATGTCGAAGCGGCTGGGGAATGCGGTTGATCCGTTCGAGACCATCGAAAAGTTCGGTTCCGACCCGTTGCGCTGGTATATGGTTACCAATGCCGCTCCCTGGGATAACCTGAAGTTTGATATAGATGGTGTGGAGGAGGCCCGCCGCAAGTTTTTCGGAACCCTCTTCAACACCTACTCTTTCTTTGCCCTCTATGCAAATGTGGACAACTTCCACAACCAATATCCCCAGGTCGAACTGGCCAGGCGTCCCGAGATCGACCGGTGGATCCTGTCGCTCCTCAACTCCCTGGTCAAGGAGGTTGACGAGAACTATGCCAACTACGAGCCGACCAAGGCTGGAAGGGCAATCAACGATTTTGTAAACGACAACCTCAGTAACTGGTATGTCCGCCTGAACCGTAAACGGTTCTGGGGAGGTGAGATGACCGAGGAGAAGATGTCGGCCTACCAGACCCTCTACCACTGTCTGGTTACAGTGGCGAAGCTGATGGCACCCATAGCTCCCTTCTATGCCGACAGGCTCTATCTCGATCTGGTGACTGCAACCGGTAGTGAAGATGCCGGCTCGGTGCACCTGGCAGATTTCCCCGTGGTTGATGAGGCAGCCATCGATACTACCCTCGAGGAGCAGATGTATCTGGCTCAGACGGCATCATCCATCGTACTGGCATTGCGGCGCAAGGTGAACCTGAAGGTGCGTCAGCCATTGATGAAGATCATGATTCCCGTTGCCGACGACGAGCAGCGGAAAAATATCGAGGCGGTGAAGGCGCTTATCCTCAGCGAAGTGAATGTGAAGGAGCTGGAGTTTGTAGATTCTGCAAACGGTATGCTGGTGAAGCGGGTAAAGCCCGATTTCAAGAAACTTGGCCCCAAATATGGAAAGATCATGAAACCGCTCGCGGCATCCATCCAGGGGATGTCGCAGGAAGAGATCAACGAACTAGAGAAGAGAGGAAGATTTGCATTCCGCATCGAGGATCAGGAGGCCGTGATCGAACTGGCCGACGTGGAGATCATATCGGAGGATATTCCCGGCTGGCTGGTGGCCAACGAAGGAAGGCTTACCGTTGCGCTCGACATCACCGTAACCGATGAACTCCGCAAGGAGGGCATTGCCCGCGAGTTGGTAAACCGTATCCAGAATCTGCGCAAATCTAAAGATTTTGATATTACCGACCGCATTGCTGTCAGGGTCTCCTCCAACCCGTCGTTCGACAGGGCTATCACAGATTTTGGTGATTATATCCGGGCTCAGGTGCTTGCCGACTCAATCGAGATTGTAGCCCAGCCTCTCGAAGACGAGATCGAGATTGATGATGAAAAATTAACCATCGAGGTCCGTAAACAATAGTCGCCCTATTTGCGTTCTGTTTGATAATTCGTAAATCGGTAACTATTTTTTGTTATCTTTGCGAAAACAACTACAAACGAGATTATAGAATTTCATATTGATTTTTGGAACATTACGCGTGATAATTTTTTCGTTGGTTTGGGATGTTTGGAAGGACAACGAATAGTATAAACTTTTAATAATTACTGCTATGAGTGAGAAGACGAGATACTCTGATGAGGAATTGGAAGAATTCCGGGCCATCATCAACGAAAAGCTGGAGATAGCCAAGCAAGAATACGAAAACTATCGTGCCGCGGTAACCAATGCAGATGGTAACGATACGGTGGATACTTCCCCCACCTATAAGGTGCTGGAAGAGGGAGCCTCAACCTTGTCGAAGGAGGAGGCCGGACGGCTGGCCCAACGTCAGATGAAATTCATTCAGAACCTGCAGGCCGCACTGGTGCGGATCGAAAACAAAACTTACGGTGTTTGTCGCGAGACCGGTAAGCTTATTCCCAAAGAACGACTTCGTGCCGTTCCACATGCGACATTGAGCATCGAAGCCAAACAAGGGAAAAGAAAATAACCGTCAACCGATGATTTCAACGACAACACAGGCGGATAGCGGAGCGGAAACTTTTTTTCCGGTCCACGGGCCGATTGTGTGTAAATGGCTCCCCGAATGAACGATACCACAAAAAAAGGATTAATTGCAGTTACAGTCGTTATCCTGGTTTTGCTCGTCGACCAGGTAACAAAAATCTGGGTGAAGACCCATATGGCGCTTTACGATATGATCCACATAACCGACTGGTTCAAGATCTATTTCGTGGAAAATAATGGTATGGCATTCGGCATCGAGGCCATCGGCAAGTTGTTCCTCTCCCTTTTCAGGATAGTTGCCGTGGGAGCCATCATCGTCTACCTGATCCGGATTATCCGGGGAGACTACAAACTCGGGTTTATTGCCTGCATTGCACTGGTGTTGGCCGGTGCCTCGGGAAACATCATCGACAGTCTATTTTATGGTTCCATCTTCCAGGCAAGCTATCCGGGGCATGTTGCCTCACTGGTCCCTTTCGGCGAAGGGTATGCCTCGCTTCTCCATGGCAAGGTGGTGGACATGTTTTATTTTCCGTTGATCGAAGGTACCTATCCCGACTGGATTCCCATTTTGGGCGGAAAAGATTTCCTCTTCTTCCGTTTCATCTTTAATGTGGCCGACTCCGCCATATCCGTAGGGGTGGTACTGTTGTTGATTTTTTATCGAAAAACCCTTTCCTATTCACTTCTGTCTAAAGAGGACAAAGAGAGGTATGACCGCGAAAAGCAGGAACAACCTGAAAAAAAGATCATTCGTGAATCATAGGATTACTGCATATCTTCTGGTACTGACTTCGGTAATGTTGGGTGTTCTGATCTCCTCCTGCAGCCGGCCGAAGGAGGTCCTGGGCCGGAAAGATATGGAGAAGCTGATGTACGACATCTACATTGCCGAGGCGATGATCGAGAACGATTATAACGAATTTGGCTCACCTGAGAAAAAAGAGGCGCTCATTCGGGGGGTCTTTCGAAAACACGGCATAACACAGGCCCAATGGGATACATCCCTCTCTTGGTATTCAGACCGGATCGATCTCTACATGAAGATGAACGATTCGGTAAAGGCCAGGCTGCAACGAAGCTACATGGCAAGTGATGAGCTGATGAGACGGCAGCTTCAACAGGAACAGTCGCTTACGGCACGCTACTATCCACCTTCCCATATTCCCAACTGCTATGCATTTGATGAAACGCATCCGAAGAACGGATTTCGTTTCAGGCTGGATACAGCCGAGATTTCACAACGGATCAACGAGAACGAATTCAGTTTCGGCTTCGAGGTTATCGGTATTCCGGCCAGCCCGAAACCCGATCTGCGGGCGGTACTGATGCTCGAGTACAACGATACGGTTGTCTATCGCTACGAAGTTGTTGCCGAGAACAGGGAGTACCTGTTGCAGGGTGAAAAATATTTACCCGACGATACCATCCGGAACATAACAGGATTTGTGAGATTGCAGGACACCACAGGTCTCTTCAGAAGGATACGGTTGCTGAACATCTTCCTGGGCAATCCCGACGATTCGTTGCAGCAGGCAGATCGCTTCAAGCAGATACCGCCTGTGCATCCAAGAGAGATTAAGGGGCTCGATCCCGACTAATCGTGGATTGGCTCATGATGGAATTTTAAATTTTTTACTACTTTTGTAAAAATAAAATAAGCACAGCATCCCCAATTACTAATCAAATAATTAATTTTTTCGAAAAGATGGAAAAGAAGAGAGTTTACACCTTTGGCAACGGAATGGCTGAGGGTCGTGCAGATATGAAGAATCTGCTCGGAGGAAAAGGAGCTAATCTCGCCGAAATGAACCTGATCGGCGTACCTGTTCCCCCGGGATTTACCATTACCACCGAAGTGTGTACCGAATACAACCTGCTTGGTCGGGACTATGTGGTGGAAGTGTTAAAGCCTGAAGTTGAAAAGGCGATGGAGAACATCGAAAAGCTGATGGGAGCAAAATTTGGTGACAGGGAAAATCCTTGCCTTGTTTCCGTTCGCTCCGGTGCACGTGTTTCCATGCCCGGTATGATGGATACTGTCCTGAATCTTGGACTGAATGACGATGCGGTGGAGGGAATAGCACGCAAATCGGGGAACGAAAGGTTCGCCTGGGACTCATACCGTCGCTTTATTCAGATGTATGGCGATGTGGTGCTGGGCATGAAACCGCAGAGCAAGGAGGATATCGATCCGTTTGAGGAGATCATGGAGGAGGTGAAACATGCCAAGGGTGTAGAACTCGACACCGACCTGGATGTTGCCGACCTGAAAGAACTGGTGAAACGTTTCAAGATGGCCGTGAAGGAGCGTACCGGCAAAGATTTCCCTGAAAGTGCATGGGACCAGCTTTGGGGTGCAGTTTGTGCCGTTTTCGACAGCTGGATGAACGAGCGTGCGATCCTTTACAGGAAGATGAACAATTTCCCGGAAGAGTGGGGTACTGCCGTTAACGTACAGGCAATGGTCTACGGAAACATGGGTGTAACCTCGGCAACTGGTGTGGCTTTCACCCGCGATGCAGCTACCGGTGAGGATATCTTCAACGGAGAGTATCTGATCAATGCACAGGGAGAAGATGTGGTGGCCGGTGTTCGTACACCGCAGCAGATCACCCTCGAGGGATCCCGTCGCTGGGCTAAACTGCAGGGTATTTCGGAAGAGGAACGTGCTGCCAAATACCCATCGCTCGAAGAGTCGATGCCCGAATGTGCCCAAGAGCTGATCAAGACACAACAAAAACTGGAAGATTACTTCAAGGATATGCAGGATCTGGAGTTTACCATCCAGGATGGCAAGCTGTGGCTGCTGCAGACCCGTAGCGGGAAGCGTACCGGTGCCGCGATGATCAAGATTGCCATCGACATGCTTCACCAGGGATATATCGACGAAAAAACAGTGCTGAAACGTTGCGATCCCGAAAAGCTGGATGAGTTGCTTCACCCTGTTTTCGACAAGAAGATACTGGCTGCATCCAAACCGATAACCAACGGTCTGCCCGCATCACCGGGAGCTGCTACGGGACAGGTGGTATTCCACGCCGACGAAGCCGAAGCATGGGCGAAGGATGGGAAGAAGGTGATTCTTTGCCGTATCGAAACCTCGCCCGAAGACCTGCGCGGTATGGCTACGGCCCAGGGTATTCTCACCGCGCGCGGCGGTATGACTTCACATGCGGCCGTTGTGGCCCGCGGTATGGGCAAATGTTGCGTTTCGGCTGCAAACGGTGTTGTTATCAACTACAAGGAGCGGAAGATGACCATCAACGGCAAGGTGTTCAACGAAGGCGACTGGATCTCGCTGAACGGTACCACCGGTAATGTCTACGAAGGCAATATCCCGACCCAGGATGCTGAGTTGGGTCCCGACTTCCTCGAACTGATGAAGATTGCCGACAAGTATACCCGCATGAGCGTAAGAACCAATGCCGACACGCCGCACGATGCACAGGTGGCCCGCAATTTCGGTGCTACAGGCATCGGTCTCTGCCGTACAGAGCATATGTTCTTCGAAGAGGACAAGATCATCCCCATGCGTGAGATGATTCTGGCAAAAGACGAGGAGGGGCGCCGGAAAGCGTTGGAGAAACTGTTGCCCTTGCAGAAGAAGGACTTCAAGGGTATCTTTGCTGCCATGGACGGATTTCCCGTTACTGTACGTCTGCTCGATCCCCCATTGCACGAATTTGTGCCCCACGATGAAAAGGGACAGATGGAGATGGCCAAGGTGATGAATATCTCCTACAACGATATCCACGAAAGGGTGGAGAGCCTGATGGAGGCAAACCCGATGCTCGGTCTGCGTGGTTGTCGCCTGGGTAACCTCTATCCCGAAATCACCGAGATGCAGACCCGTGCCATCATCGAGGCCGCACTCGAGCTGAAGAAGGAAGGCATTACCGCCATTCCCGAGATCATGGTGCCGCTTACCGGTATCGTGTATGAGTTCAAGGCCCAGAAGGAGATCATCGAAAAGACCATTCAACAGGTATTCAGCGAACACAGCGACTCCATCGAATACAAGATCGGTACGATGATCGAGATTCCGCGTGCTGCACTTACAGCCCACAAGATTGCCAAGGAGGCCGATTTCTTCTCGTTCGGAACGAACGACCTTACACAGATGACCTTCGGTTACAGCCGTGATGACGTGGCCAAGTTCCTGCCGCTCTATATCGACAAGGGTATCCTGAAGCAGGATCCGTTTGCCGTGCTCGACCAGAATGGTGTGGGTCAGCTGGTGAATATGGCCGTACAGAGTGGACGCGCCGTGAAACCGATTCTCAAGTGCGGTATCTGCGGCGAACATGGCGGTGAACCCTCATCGGTGAAGTTCTGCCACCACGTGGGATTGAACTATGTCTCCTGCTCGCCGTTCCGTGTGCCCATCGCACGTTTGGCGGCAGCCCAGGCAGCGATCGAGTAATATCACTGCGATATATGATACTTTAAGAGGCCGTCTCATGTCATCTCATGAGATGGCCTCTCAGTTTCTGTTCTGCTCCATTCGGCCGATCAGCCGGAAGCAGAGCCGCTCCACCTGACTGGCAGCCGGATGGAAGGCGGAGATGTTGGAGAGGATTATGACTGCCACCTTATCGGTCATGTTTACCGTTAACGAGGAGGAGTACCCTCCTGTCCCCCCGTTATGGCAGTGATACTCCTTGCCCGACTCCCCTTGCACGATATGCCATCCCAGTCCCAGCTTCAGCCGCTCATTCACCTTATGGGTAGGTATCTGGGTCAGCATGAGATCGCTATCCTTCTCGTTAAACTGTGCCCGTGCAAAAGCAGCCAGATCCCTGGCGGTGGAGAGCACACCCCCTGCACCCATCAACACGTCGAAATCCCAGTTAGAGGTGACCTCACCCCTGGCATTCAATCCCCTTACCAGCCTGTTGCCGGCATCAGAGGCCCGGGTATAGCTCTGTTTCATCCCGTATCTGTCGAATACCCTCTCCCGCAACAGATCCTCATACGATACTCCCTGGGAGAGTCCCAGCACATATCCCAGCAGCCCTGTGCCCAGGTTGGAGTAGAGATATCTTCCCATCATGCTGTCCCGTTCAATCCCGTAACCCTTCAGGAATGCCTCCAGATTCTCCGGGCGATAATTCTTATAAGGATTGTCCGGGTCAACGGGCGACATGTTGTCGGGCATTCGTGGCAAGCCCGACGTATGGTTGGCCAGCGACAGGAGGGTGATCTTGCTCCCCTCTCTCGGAGGCATGGGAAGATAGCGGTGAACTGGCTCCTCCAGCCTCACTTTTCCCTCGTTCACCAGCGATGCCAGGATAACCGAAGTGAAGAGTTTCGTGATTGAGCCGATTTCAAATACCATCTCCTCGTTATCGGTAGATTTGAGTGTCCCGTTCTCCTTGACAACCCCTTGAAACCGGGTCTGCCCAACATCAACCATCGCAATTGCAAGCTCTGTCTGATCGGGAAAATCCTTCAGATGCTCACCGATTAACTGAAGCAGCTCCCCGTCGGATACTCCTGGTTGCGGGCAGGGAGCCAGTGCCGTCACAATCGACAGCAATATCGCAGGAAAGATAGTTTTCATCGCTATTAATGCTCCCCTACCAGGTTAAGGCCGATGATCGACACCACCAGCGTGCAGAGAAAGAAAATCCGCCAGAATGCAGTCGACTCTCCCAGAAAGAGGATACCGGCCAGCACCGTGCATACGGCACCTATTCCACCCCATACGGCATAACCCGTACCTACTGCAATACCATTTTCACCGCTGATCGCCTTGAAGAGCATAAACATGCTGATGGCAACACTGGCGAGAAAGGAGAAGAACCACAGAAGAGCCGTCTTGCCCGTTGTTGTCGATATCTTTTCCAGACTAAGGGCAAAAAGGGCCTCGAACAATCCGCCAACAATAAGAAATATCCAGTTTGTCATAGTTGTAATGATGATAATTTGCAAATATACATCTACGGTTCCAGCCCCCAACGCTTTTTGTAACTTTTAATAAATGATTTGTTGCCCGATAATATTATTATAATTACTTTTACACTCAACTTTTCAATAATCCTTATCAACAATGAAATTGTCTGCAAAAATTGCAATATCGCTTTTCCTCTTTACGTGGATTGCGGGTGGAGCCGCCGCTCAAAACAACATAATCGACGAGATCGTTTGGGTGGTGGGCGATGAGGCCATTCTCAAGTCCGAGGTGGAGGAATACCGCAAAGACATTCAGATGCAGAACCAGCGCATCGAGGGCGATCCCTACTGTTTCATTCCCGAGCAGCTGGCTATAAACAAGCTCTTTCTCGACCAGGCAAAAGTAGACAGTATCGAGGTGAACGAAGCCAACGTAAACCGGATGCTCGAATATTACATGAACGAATATATCTCATCGACGGGATCGGTGGAAAAGTTGGAGGAGTATTTCGGAAAAAGCCTGAAGAAGATTCGCGAAGACCTCCGTACCCAGTTGCGCGAGCAGCAGCTGATACAGGGTGTGCAGCAAAAACATTTTGACAATGTCTCCCTAGCCCCTTCCGAGATCCGGAAGTTCTACAACAAGATACCGCAGGACAGTCTGCCCTTTATACCCACAACCCTCGAGATACAGATCATTACGGTAGAGCCCGAAGTGCCACTGAAAGAGATCGATGCAGTGAAGAACCGGCTGCGTGAATTCACGGAACAGATCAACTCGGGTGAGAAATCCTTCTCAACACTGGCCCTGCTCCACTCGGAGGATCCCGGTTCGGCCCTCAAGGGAGGCGAGATGGATTTCCAGACCCGGTCGCAACTTGTTCCGGAGTTTGCCAATGTGGCTTTTGCACTTAACGACCCGACAAAAGTGTCGAACATCGTCGAGACGGAATATGGATTCCACATCATTCAACTTGTAGAACGAAGGGGAGATATGGGCAAGTTCCGCCATATTCTGCTGAAACCGAAAATTCCGCAGGAGCAGCTCGATACGGCACTTATCCGGCTCGATTCGATCCGCAGCGGCATCCTCAACAAAAAGATCACCTTCGAGGAGGCTGCCACTTTCCTTTCGGCCGACAAGGATACCCGGAACAACAAGGGAATCATGGTGAACAACCGCCCCAACTCGCAAAATATGGGGACACCCCGCTTTCAGCTGAGTGAACTCAATCAGGATATTGCCCGTGTGGTGGGTGAGATGAAAGTAGGCGAGATCTCCGAACCCTTTATCATGATCAACGATAAAGGGAGGCAGGTTGCTGCCATGGTGAAGATCACCAACCGGAATGAGGGACATAAGGCCAATATCAACAACGATTACCAGATCATCAAGCAGATGGCCGAAAATGCCCGGCGCCAGGAGTTGATGGACGAATGGCTGCAGAAAAAGATCGAGACCATCTACGTCAGAATCGACCCCAATTGGAAAGGGTGTGATTTCAAGTATAAAGGCTGGCTGAAGTAAGGATGAACAATGCGATTGGGGCACATCTGAAATCAATAGGCATACTCCTCTCGGGTATGCTTTTTGTGCTTATGTTGTCGGCCCGGCCGCAACAACCGCCTCCTGTGGACCCCGCCGTGAAGATTGTGGAATTGAAGCAGGCCAATCTGCTCTATAAGCGGGCAGACTTCGAGGCGCAGATCCTGAAAGATAGCGTTGTCTTCTACCACGAAGGGGCCTATATGTATTGCGACAGCGCCTACCTGTTTGAGCGGACCAACTCGTTTGAGGCTTTCAGCAACGTCAGGATGGAGCAGGGGGATACCATCTTTGTATACGGCGATTACCTCCATTACGACGGCAATACCCGCCTGGCTCGTCTCCGGAACAATATCCGCATGGAGGACAGGCAGGTTACACTCTTTACCGACAGTCTCAATTACGACAGGGCGGCGAACCTGGGTTACTACTTCGATGGCGGAATGCTGGTCGACGAGAAGAACGAACTGACCTCATTCTGGGGGCAGTACGATCCGGTAAGCAAGGATGCCCTCTTTATCGACAGCGTAAAACTGATCAATGAAGATTTTACCCTCTTTGCAGATTCGTTGAAATACAATACCGAAAGCAAGGTGGCCGATATCCTGGGCCCGTCGACCATCCTTTCAGACAGCGGTTTCATCAAAACATCGCGTGGCTGGTACAATACCGATACGGACGACGCCAGGCTGTTCGACCGTTCTGAAATCTACAGCAACGACAGCACTAAGGTACTTATCGGCGATACCATACACTACAACAGGGCAACTGGCCAGGGGGAGGTCTTTGGCAGGATGTACCTGGAGGATCTGAAACAGAAGGCCATTTTGCGGGGGAATTACGGTACCTACAACGAGAAGACCGAATATGGGATGGCCACGGATTCGGCCTACGCCATTGATTACTCCCAGAAAGACAGTCTCTTCTTGCACGGCGATACGTTGAAGATGATTGCCGATTCCACCTACAAGAACATTTATGCCTACTATAACGTCCGGTTTTACCGGAACGATATCCAGGGTGTTTGTGATTCAATGAGTTTCGTTCAACGCGATTCACTGCTATCGCTGCATGGAAATCCGGTTATCTGGAACGAAGGGAACCAGATCCTGGGGAATCGCATCGATATTTATCTGAACGACAGTACGATTGAAAAGGCTCATGTAAGAGATTATGCCCTTGCCATCCAAGACAGGCAGGTGACAGGCCAGTATAACCAGATCAGCGGGAGAGACCTGAAAGCCTTCTTTACTGAAGGTGAACTCAGGCACGTCCTGGTGGAGGGAAACGCCGAATCGCTCTATTATCTCGTGGAGGAGGACAGCGCCCGCACCGTGATCGGGTTGAACAAGACGGAGAGTGCCTACCTCTCCATGGATTTCATGAATGACGAGTTAGAGAAACTTAAACTCTGGTCGTCCACCCAGGCTGTGACCACTCCGCTCAGCCAATTGAAGCCGGAGGAGTCGAAACTGAAAGGCTTTATGTGGCTCGATTACCTGCGTCCGCTCCACAAGATGGATATCTTCCGGCGTAACGAACGCCAGGGAGCCGACAGCGAAGTGCAGGCTCCGAGGAGATTTTCGCGTGATGATGCTGCGCAGTAACCACCTTTGTTTTTTGCCATTCTTTTTTCTATTTTTGTGTACAATAAAACTACGGCTATGGGAATGTTCTTTTTTTATAACAATAGAAAACCGCGGAAATTCAATTATACTCCAGTCTTTTTCGATCCCGAGAAGGAGGAGCGGAAAGAGCAGATGGAGAAAAGGATCAGAAGAATCCGCGAGGAGCTGGCCCGGGAAGAAGGGAAGACAATTGAAACACCACCACAACCCGGCAATACCGACTTCGGCGAGGCTTTTCTGTCGCAGACCCGCTTCCTGAAAAAGAGGAAAGAGAAGGAGAAGGAGGGAAAGAAGCCTTTCTATTCAAGTAATTTCACAATCCTTCTGTTGATCATAATCCTGATGGTCATCTTCTACTTTGTCTTTCTGCGTTAAACGCCATATCCCAGGAAAATGACAGATATAATTCACCTGTTGCCCGACTCCATAGCCAACCAGATTGCAGCGGGAGAGGTTATACAGCGGCCTGCGTCGGTAGTTAAGGAGTTGGTGGAGAACTCGCTCGATGCCGGTGCCCGGCAGATCCGCATCGTCCTGAAAGATGCCGGGAGAACGCTCATACAGGTTATCGACGATGGCAAGGGAATGAGTCCTGCCGACGCCCAGATGGCTTTCGAACGTCATGCCACATCAAAAATCAAATCGGTAGACGACCTTTTTGCCCTTCACACGCGAGGTTTCCGTGGAGAAGCGCTCGCCTCCATTGCGGCTATCGCCCAAGTGGAACTCAAGACCCGGCGCCCGGAAGATGAGATGGGAACATGGTTGAAGATTGCCGCGACGAAGGTAGAGAGCCAGGAGCCGATTGCCTGCGGTGTCGGGACCACCATTTCGGTGAAAAACATCTTCTTCAATGTGCCGGCCCGCCGCAAGTTTCTGAAATCTAACGAGACCGAGCGGCGAAATATCTTTACCGAGATTGAGCGGATTGCCCTGGTGAATCCCGATATCGAGTTTATCGTTATCGAAAACGACCTCCAGACACTGCACCTGCCACCGGCCAACCTGCGGCAGCGAATTGTACAGATGCAGGGAAAAAATATCAACCAGCAACTGATCGAGATCAATGAAGATACCACCCTGGCAAAGATACACGGATATATATCAACCCCTCAGTACGCAAGGAAGGGAAGAGCCAACCAGTTCTTCTTTGTCAACAACCGGTACATCCGCCATCCCTTCTTCCATAAGGCGGTCATGACGGCCTACGAGCCGTTGATCTCGGCCAGCGAGAGTCCCAATTACTTTATCTATTTCGAGGTAGAACCCGACACAATTGATGTAAATATCCATCCCACCAAAACCGAGGTGAAGTTCGAGAACGAACGGGCCTTGTGGCAGATCCTGATGGTGACGGTAAAAGAGTCGCTCGGTAAGCACAACGCCATTCCCAGCATCGATTTCGATACGGCAGACGCCCCCGAGATCCCGATCTTTGATCCCTCAAAATCTCCCGCGATGCCCAAAGTGAACATCAACCCCAATTACAATCCTTTTCAATCATCGTACGGATCAGGGGGCAGAGTGGCAAAGCCGCTACTCGACTGGGAAGAGTTGTACAGGGGATTTGAAAAGGAGGGCAGGGAGTCGCCGGTATCTCCGGACAGCGAGACACCTCTCTTTCCCGAGAATAGCCTACAGGAGCCAGACTCCCAGCTGGTATCACCCAAACATTACCAGTACAAGCAGAAATATATCCTTACATCGGTTAAATCGGGATTGATGATTATCGATCAACACCGTTCCCACCTCCGCATCCTCTTTGAAAGGTTTCTTTCCCTGATAAGGGGTAGAAAAGGTGTTTCGCAACGGATGTTGTTTCCCGAAAGGATCGAACTGACCCCGTCGGAAGCCTCCTCGCTGAGCGAGATCAAGGAGGAGATGGAGGCGCTGGGTTTTGAGCTGAGCGACTTGGGCAACAATTCGTTTGCCATCCAGGGTATCCCGTCGGAATTGCATCATGTCGATGCCGTAGCGTTGGTCCGATCCATGATTGAAGAGAATATGGATGGAGGAGGCAATGCAATGGAGCAGCTACAGGAGAGGCTGGCACTCACGATGGCGAACTTTACTGCAATCCCTGCCGGAAAACCTCTTTCGGAAGAGGAGATGTCGCAGATGGTTAACCAGCTGTTTGCCTGTCAGTCACCCAACAGCACCCCCGACGGAAAAGCGATAATAACCGTTATCTCCGAAGAGGAGATCGAGAGTAAATTGAAGTAATCTTTTATTTTTGTCGGCTTATGAAATATGCATTTTGTGGAAAAAGCGGCCTGCAATTGCCGCTGATTTCGCTGGGGTTATGGCACAACTTCGGCTCTGCCAGCGATAAGCGGGAAGCGAGAAACATGATTGTCCATGCTTTCGAGCAGGGAGTGACCCATTTCGATATTGCCAACAATTATGGTCCCCCTCCCGGTTCGGCAGAATCCAATTTTGGGGAGATACTGAAGTCGGAACTGGCTGCACATCGCGACGAGATGATCATCTCGTCCAAAGCCGGTTACCTGATGTGGGACGGGCCATATGGCAACGGATCGTCGAGGAAATACCTGATGGCAAGCATCAACCAGAGTCTGAAACGGACCGGGCTGGACTATTTCGACATCTTCTACTCGCACCGCTACGATTCTGCAACTCCCGTCGAGGAGACGATGCAGGCCCTGGTAGACATTGTCAGACAGGGAAAAGCACTGTATGTCGGCCTGTCGAACTATCCGGCCGACAAGTCCCGAGAGGCGATGGTCTACCTGCAGGAGCAGCATGTGCCGTGCCTGATCTATCAGGGAAAATACAGCATGTTCAACCGTCAGCCCGAGCAGGAGATACTGCCGGTTACCGATGAGTTCGGTTCGGGTTTTATCGCCTTCTCTCCGCTGGCACAAGGGGTGTTGACCGACAAGTATCTGAATGGCATACCCGAGCAGAGCCGTGCTGCCGATCCTGCCGGCTTCCTGAGAAAGGAACAGGTGACGGATGCACTTGTAGGGAAGGTGAGACGATTGAATGAACTTGCCCGGAAACGGGGACAGTCGATGGCGGAGATGGCCATTGCATGGTCGTTGCGCGACAGCCGGGTAACCTCGGTGATCGTTGGAACGCGTAATGTCAAACAGTTACAGGACAACCTGCAGTCGTTAAACCATCTCCACTTCACCACTGATGAGCTGGAGTTGATCGACTCCATTCTGGACGGAGCTACGTTATAAGCCAGGCGCTTGCTGATTGAGATGAGAAGAACGAAGGCTCTCCTGTTATTCACACTCCTGCTCTGGATGGTCTCCTGTGTGGAGGAGGCGCCCCGTTTTACGGTTCCCTATGCACGGGTATTTTTCCGGGTCGACCTCAACGGGTTGGATTACGACCTGACTCCATTCAGCTACAAGATCTATCTGCAGGGGAGGAGGGCCGGCGAGGCGACCGGATATGGGGGACTCCTGCTGTTCAGGAGAGCCGAAGATCTACTTTTTGCTTACGACCTTTGTTGTCCCCACGAGGATGACCGCACGGTCAAGGTCAGCCCCACCTCCGACGGCAAGGCGGTCTGTCCCAAGTGTGGATCGGTCTTTGTCACGATTCACGGGTTGGGCTCGGTTGAATCTGGCCCCTCTACCGAACCGTTGCAACTTTATCAGGTACGGAAAGAGTCCAACCTTGACGCTGTTTTTCTGATTACAAATTGATGAGCTGCCATATTTTTTTGCCGTAATCTCTTGTATTAATCGAGAAACATTTCTACATTTGCAGTCGCTTTAAAAGTCCGTTTGCGGAAATAGCTCAGTTGGTAGAGCATAACCTTGCCGCGTAAGGTATAGAGACTTCTAACCTTGGCAAGGATAAGGAGTAGATATTCCGGAAAGCTTTACCGAAAGTGAGATAGTATATATTGCGGAAATAGCTCAGTTGGTAGAGCATAACCTTGCCGCGTAAGGTATAGAGACTTCTAACCTTGGCAAGGATAAGGAGTAGATATTCCGGAAAGCTTTACCGAAAGTGAGATAGTATATATTGCGGAAATAGCTCAGTTGGTAGAGCATAACCTTGCCAAGGTTAGGGTCGCGAGTTCGAGTCTCGTTTTCCGCTCCAGGTGCGCTCGGATGGTGGAATGGTAGACACGCAAGACTTAAAATCTTGTGACCATTACGGTTGTGCGGGTTCAAGTCCCGCTCCGAGTACGTGAAATGCTAATAATTGATTTATCAATATGTTAGCATTTTTTATTCTCTCTCTTCCCACAGTTGTCGACGGTTTTCTCCGCTTTTTTGCCGTTACACCGTAAGCCGTCGGTCATAGGCGTATTGGATTGCTTCGATTAAACCGTGATCTTTGTCAAAAAAAGATGAACACTAACAAAATGAATCGTCGTTTTACTCAACACGAAGCGTTTTCCCTGATCGAAGAGTACTTTCAAAGTGGTCAGCGGGCCACGGATTTTTACCGGTCCAAAAACATGAGTGAATGGCAGTTTTACAAATGGAGAAAATTGTATCTTGAAGTCCATCCGGAACATGAAGCCTCAAAAACACCCCCTGCAAAGGAGCCATCCCTCTTGCAGCCGGTAACTGTTATCGGCAAGCCGTCCTCCCGGCGGATGCCCCGGTTCGAGATCGCCTATCCCGGCGGGGTAACTCTTCGCGTGGACGAGGGGGTAACCGACATCACGCTACTCGGGGAACTGCTCACTTTTTAATTTCCCGGACGATGTTCTCACTTAACGAATCCCAGCGTTTTTACCTCTGCCTCTCACCCACCGACCTGCGTAAGGGATTTGACAGTTTATGCGGGCTTGTCTCATCGGAATTGGGACGCGACCCGTTAGGCGGGGAAGTGTTCATCTTTGTCAACAGGTCCAGGACGACCATCAAGCTGCTCCATTGGGAACGGGGCGGGCTCGTGCTGTACCACAAGCGCCTGGAAAGCGGCCGCTTTTCCCTTCCCCGCGTCCATTCTTCCGGCAAGGGATGCAGTATTCTTTGGCGCGATTTGGTCATGATGGTCGAGGGTATTTCCATGGAAAAAACCACCCGCCGGAAAAGATTCAATATTGCTCCAAAAACCGCGTGAATAAAGACTTTCGTGCTTGTTCATCTCATTGATAAGTTGTATCTTTACACCATGAAAACAAGCAATACGGAATTGAATGACCAGGTTGTTATTTCCCGCGGGGAATATAACGAATTGCTGTCCATCAAGTCCGATTGCGAATACCTGAGGTTTCAACTCTCCGAGCTAAAACGGATGCTTTACGGTGTGAGAAGTGAACGCTTCAGGTCGGAAAAAACCGATGACGGGCAATTGGACCTCTTTGCCGGCACGCGGGATTCACTTCGCGATATTCAGCCAAAAGCGGAAGCGAACAAGGAAACCATCACTTACGAATGCGAAAAGACACGCGAAAAGCCTGTCCGGAGCCGTCTTCCCGAGCACCTGCGACGGGAAGAGGAGGTGATTGAACCTGACCTTATCCCCGATGGAGCCGTCAAGATAGGGGAGTCTGTCACCGAGCTGCTGGAGTACAAGCCCGCCGACGTTTACGTGCGGGTTATTATCCGTCCCAAGTACGTGGTGCCGGGCACGGAAGGTGAAGGCTGCGTTACTGTAGCCCCCATGCCCTCGTTGCCCATCGTGAAAGGAAATGCCGGGGCGGGCATTCTCTCCCATATCTGCGCGAGCAAATTCATCGACCACCTCCCGTTCTATCGCCAGGCTGAGATATTCAAGCGGCAAAAGATACCGGTTGCCGAGTCGACGCTCAAGGGCTGGTACGCCGCCGTCTGCCGCTTGCTTGAGCCGTTACACGATACACTGATCCATGAAATAATGAAACGCGACTACCTTCAGGTGGACGAGTCCCCGATACCTGTTCTTACCTCGGATAAGCCCGGTGCCACGCACAAGGGGTACATGTGGGTGTTTCATGCCCCCGTGGAAGGCATGGCGTGCTTCAGGTACGGAAAATCCCGCTCGGGGGATGTCGCCGCCGGATTTCTTGACGGGTACCGCGGCGCGCTCCAAACTGACGCGTACGCGGGGTATGACCAGTATAAGGACGCGGAGCACATCACACTTTTGGCATGCATGGCCCATAGCCGGCGAAAATTTGAACACGCCAAGGAGAACTCGCCATCGAGATCGCGTCAAGCCCTTGACTTGTTCGCGAAACTCTACCGGGTAGAGAAACGGGCACGCGAAGAAAAGATGCCATTCGAGGAACGGCACCGGCTGCGCGAACAACAATCAATACCGGTGATGGAAGAGCTGAAACGATGGCTGGAAGACCAGCGGGGGCAAGTCCTGCCTAAATCTCCCATAGGAATCGCGGTTGCCTACACTCTGAAAATTTGGGACAGGTTGGAAAGGACGATGACGGACGGCAAATTCGAGATAGACAATAACGAGATTGAAAATAAAATCCGGAAACTTGCCCTGGGACGCCGTAACTATTTATTCTGCGGGAGCCACGAGGGAGCCGAGCGTAACGCGATGATGTATTCTTTCTTCGCCTGTTGTCGCGAAGCCGGCGTGAATCCAACGCGATGGATGACTGATGTCCTCAACAGAATACCCGATCATCACGCGAATAAACTGGAAGAGCTGCTCCCACACAATTGGAAAGAGAATATCCTTGGATAAGACGGATCCTTACATGCACGATACCCCCGATCAACGATCGAATACAATATTGTCATACCGCCATTGATTCAATGTGCCGGTTGAAGCAGAGAATAAACCATAGGAGGTGGACCGGAGAGGGATATGCTAATTTTTACCCATTCCTGCAACACGCTCATAGCCGACGGGATACGGTACACTACCCTTTCATGTACCTCTTCTATGCCTGGATATGGAAGAATGAACTCACCTTCGCACAGACATGGCCCGTGGCGCTGGCGTTACTCTTCGGTAACATCCTGCTGGCATGGCTCGTGCTGAAGCTCTACGATGAGCCGCTGCGCAAGGTTCTCTCGAAGCGCTTTTCTCCCACAATCAAATAGTCCACGGTGTAGTTGAAGCCGGAGACTGCCGGCTTCAAAGGAGTAAAAGCCGGTTATTTGTAAATGATTCAATCACTATGGGGAGGATATATGCCCTCCACGTACCCTGTTGTTTTCGGAGAAGCGGATCGTCATATCACACTGCGCTGCAACTTCCTTGTGGTGTGTGATGAAAATTACCGACCTTCCGTTGAGATTCTTTTTTAGATGAGACAAAAATGCTTGTTCGGTTACATAATCCAGGGAAGAGCTTGATTCGTCAAGCAGGAGAATCCGGCCCGGACGGAGCAGTGACCGCGCAATGGATATCCGTTGGGCCTCACCCTCTGATAAACCAAAACCTCCCTCTCCAATGATGGTATCCAAGCCGTTGGGAAGCATGAATGCGAAGGTGGCAGATGCCGTCTCAAGAGCCTGCCGGAGTTGAACCTCACTTGCCTCTGCGTTGCCCATCAGCAGGTTGTCTCTGATGGTTCCTTTAAAGAGCAGTTTCTCCTGAGGTACATAGACAAAGTTCGATCTTGTGGTTGCATCGATTGTTATACGTTTTTGATTGTGAATAAATTCCATGCTCCCTTTGTCGGGTTTGACCAAACCAAGCAGAAGTCGGGCAAGGGTTGTTTTGCCTACTCCCGTTTCGCCCATAATCGCAACCATTTCTCCCGGGTTAAGGGTAAATGAGAGATTGTTAATGACGGGGCGACTCCCGGGTCTGTATGAATAGCTTAACTCTTTTATCACCAGCGACAAGGGGCCTTGAAGCAGGTTCTTTACCGGCACGGTTTCCCGTTTTAATCCAATGATGTCCCTGAGCCTTTCCGTAGCTGTTTTTGCAGAGATAATTCCCGGAATCAATCGGGTCAGTTCGAACAGCGGACGCTGAATGCGCCCTACAAGCTGCAGGAAAGCTGTCAGGGTGCCAAAAGTGATGGTTTGGGTTGCAAGGCCATATGCTCCACGTACAAAGGCTAGTAAGTACCCCCCTTGAAAGGCCATCCCTGCAATGGCACGGGCAAAGAACGAGATTCGGCTCTTTCGGTCAACTTTCCCATGTAGATCGATCTGGAGTTCGTTCAATTTCTCCAGTTCCTGATCTTGTAGCTCAAAGGTTTTTATGACCAGCTGATTTGCCATACTCTCCTCTACATGCGAGGTGATTGAGCTTTCACTCTCTTTCACCTCTTTGGTATACCGCTTCATTGGAAAGTAGTAGATACGGCTTATAAGCAACAAGAGGGGCATAGCAATGGTCAGGATCAGAGCCAGGCGCCAGTCAAGAATGAAGAAAAAAACGACAGCTCCGCAAAGCTGGAGTATGGCTGTAAATGAAAGAGGTAATATTTTGGTGAGTAGTCTTACCAGATCATCGGTGTCCTTGATCATTCGGGTAAGGGTATCACCCCTGTTGAGTGCCGACACCGGATGCCATTCAGCATGAAGCAGATGTTCAAAGAGGATGTTGCGAAGCGAATTGGCCACCTTCACTTCGGCAAGGCTGGTTATGCGCACCTCAATGGAGCGTAGCAATATTTGAAACAGAACCTGGATGGCAAATAAAGATGCCATAAACAGAAAATCTCTTTGACTTTCTCCTGTGGCAATATCGACCAACTCTTTCGAAGACCATACAAATAGCAGTGTCAGCGCGACATCTGTTATCCCTACTGCAATGATGGCAAAAATATAGCGACGTGCGCCCTGCGATATTTGGAGTAGAAATCGGATCATGGTTTTGGGAAGAGGGTGATCTTAATCCTGTTAATAAGTTTATAATAAGGAAGGCATGCGATATGCTCAGGTGCCAGTCTAACCATTTTCAGTGATCTTTTTACCGTTGTCAGGTATGAGTGTGCCCTGCCAGCCCATTGTCCTTGAGGCCTCTTTTTACCGGGATGATAAAATCCAAAATGCCCCCCTTCTAAAAGGTCTCTTACGATTCTTTTTGTATGCACAGGATGGAATAGCGGTTCAATGGGAAATATTCCTGGTTGTGCCCCAAGGTAGTTTACTGCAACGCCTGCAAACAGTGATGCCGGCCTGTCTAATGCCAGCAGCTTTAACAGACGGGCTGCTTCTTGCTTGTTTATATGGTTTTTATGGGCAGATAAGTGGAGCATCCAGTCGCATAGTTGCCTCATACTTATACCCAGGTGCATGAAATGGTGAAACAGGTGGATAAACAAAAAACAGGCATTGAAGGTGTGTGGTAGTAGTCTCAGGTTACACCCATCTATATTGGCCTCTGCCCATTCGTCCCCGTCTATAATCTTCTCGCACTCCTTTATAAATATGCGGTTGTATTTTGGCCTGTCAAAGGTAGCCATGAGTCTGTGGTTTTCAACATGAATCCCCTCTATGTTGAATCCCAAATGTTTTATGCTTTCGGGCTCCTGTTCATACCCTTTCTGGTGTACCCATTCATTGGCTTTGGGGTAGTCTTGTTCTTTGTAGAAAAAAAGATCGATGTCGCCGGGGGTTCGTTTGGTGGGATCAGGATAGCTCAGCGCAACACCCTGGCCTTTTAAAAGTACAAAGGGGATCCCGATAGAAAGGTATTCCTTGCTTAGAAAGGCTATCATTCCGTTCAATCTGCGATTGGCCTCTTCTATCTTTTCTGTTTCGAGGATGAGTTTCCATTGTTGCGACTTGGAAGGCAGAAAGGTTTGGGGCAGGGATTGAATGCTGTGTGCAATGAATGCGGTGGTCCTTTGCCGGGTAGAGAGTTTCAAGATATTTTGCCATTCGTTTGGGCCCACCCCCTCAAAGAGGGTTGGGTCCACCGCCGACTTCCACAGTGAACTCTTTAATAACAATATATATAGCGATTGGACTAATGTCATTCCAAAACCATTTCATTTTTGAGTTTATCGATCATTTTTTCGGCATCCCGCAGGGCTTGTTCCGGATCTATTGCGTAACGGCTAACCAATAGATTTGCCCATTGGCCGGGAGTAAATGAGTTGTGCTCTGTTTCCCGCAGCAGGAAAGCTGCAGATGGGTTCAAGACCATGATTCTAGAATAATCCAATCCCGTAGCATCACTGCAGACAAGCACTTCGTCTGTTCCGATTTTTCTGATCTTATACTTTTCCTTTATTTTCATTTTATGTGTGTTAATATGTGATGGTTAAGTTTGGCTTAATCCTGTTTGCCCGCAAACAGTTTAAGCAAAACCCTTCTCAAGAGTGGGTTAGAAGGCCAAAGGTAACGGTATTTGTTCCAGCATAAGGATCCTTTCCTGATCATTTTTCTGCCTCGGACAACAGCAATCACTTCGGCAACAACATCTTTCGGTTTAACGGTCTCTCTTGCGGCAATATTGCCATCACCCCGAAGTACCAGGGTGTTGCCGTCTGTAACAGCAATCCGGTGTGCCACCATATGTTCTTCCTGTAACCGGGCCAACACGATGGAGCCTTTTTTGAAAGAGTCCTCATTGGGTTTGCATAAAACCAGCTCGTCCCGGTTTCCTTGAATCAAGGGCCTCATGCTATTTCCACGGGCTTTGATCTTGACAGAGCCACCCTCGGAGAGCTCATTCCTTACCAAATCAAGGAGCTGCGCGTTATTTAACATTAACTTCTTATTCATGGTTGGAGCAATGAATGAGATAATAGCACTGCTTCCCGGTCGGGGCGGCACTCCAACAGGTAAACCGGTTTCATCACAGATAAGGTGGCAACCTGTTCGAACAAGGCATCGTGGTGTTCCCGTTTCGATCGTAAGATGGCCACAGAAGAGAATAGTGCCCCAAAAGCCTTCACCCCCGAAAGCTTTATAAGTCTGTTTTGCTTGTTTTGAGAGAGCAGTACAAAAGCCTCCACCTGGGCAGAGATATTTTGATAACAGGGCGTTTTCCCGCTCCATGGCGATCCGTACACCCTGACGGTTCCATCTTCATGGAGCCTAACCAACGGCTCATCATCGTTGATAAGTGTCGATCCGGTAATATGCTTAAGCCATAAACTTGCGTGGGTGCTTTTCCCGGTACCGCTTTTTCCGAGGAAGAGCAATGCCTTTCCCTCTTTTTCAATGACAGAGGCATGCACTTTGATGGTGTTGTGTTTGACTGATGCCAGGGCGAGGGCTATGGAGAGGAAGTTGCTGAGAAAGGGGGCTTTCTCTTTCTGAGTGATGTTAGTGGGAGAATCCTGAGTGGTATCCAAATCGCATTGGACATCAGAGTGGCCCATCACTAGTTTCATGTGGTGTGTGATTTGATTGCGGCGAATTTGGCAAATGATGGTCTCATGATGGCTGAATATCTTATACCGATAGGAGTTTCGGGAGAACTCTTCCAGAACACTCCCCTCAGGTGTGATTTTTCCCCGGGTGCAAGAGAGGGTGACCAACGGTACTTCCCCCTCTTTTTCCTGTATTATTGAAAAGGGGGAAAAAGAGGGAAGGAGGTCCATAATTTCAGTCAGAGGAGTATCTTTGACTTCTATCAGGTGACCGGCAATCCTATATCTGTTAACGGACCCCACCACACATGTTTTGCTCTATGGATTGGCCGGTTGTTCCTGGCTGAGATATAACCCGATGATCTCTGCCTGTGAAAGGGCTTTGTTATAGATTCTTATGTCATCCAGTGTCCCCTGGAATCTACGCTCTGTATTGTATAGCGATCCAAAATAGATGGGGTTGGTGTTGTGGGTATTGACTGCGATTGTGGTTTCGAGTGACACCCCTGGAGTAGTTGGAACAATCCCATTGACATAGAACCTTATTGTACTGGACAGGGTGTTTTCTTTCACATAGGTAGTGGATTTTGGCGTATACACTACGGCATAGAAATTCCATACATCGTCGACAATCGCACTGGTTGTTTTACCGTAATTGGAGGTGGAAATATCACAGATAATCTGATTGTTTACCAGGTTAACCTCAAATCTGCTTCCATCTGTAGCAGTGCTTCCACCCCAAACAAGGATGGTTTGTGATGTAGTAGTGAGGTTGTCTGCTTTGGCCCAGAAAGTAATGGTGCGGGGGTTGAAGCTTCCCGTAATACCGGCAGTGGTGCATTTCATGTAAGAACTGCTGCCGCTGAAGGAATAGGCACTGTTTTCATTGCCGTACCGGTCGGTGGCAAGGGATACTCCGTTGGATTCGGTGACATGATTGGTGCCCTTGGCATCCTGGGTGTTCCCATCAAAAGGCCAGTGCCCTACCAGATCGCTTGCCGAAGGTGAGGTTACTCTTCCCCATCCTACATAGTTTCTCAGGAGCTTCAACCGGTAGTATTTCCCTTGTGCCATGGTGATTACAGGAATCTCAACACTCTTGTTGCCGGTATTATCATTGATGGTTACCACCAGTTGTTTTGTGTTATCGTAATCAGCAGCCGGTACAACCCACCGGTATAGCTTTTTGGTTTCTCCCCCGGTAATAGACAATGTGCTTCCGGAGATGAAAGAGAGGATATTGCCGGGTTTCCGGTTTGTGAATTCACCCGCTGCGATATCATATTCTGCAGCGCCCTCATCATTTCCCAACCACTGGTAGCTCTCATTTCCCATGGAAAGTGAAGTCACGTTATAGCTATCGGTGGTGGCATTGAACAACCATATCCCTATTATTGACCCCAGATGTTGGAATGAGACATTTACGGTGGAGCCTGCCTCCAGACCTGTCTGTGCAAATTTCATAACGCATATTTCTTCGGCATTGGACAGATCGGTGCCACCCGTGGGTGTTGCAGGGAAAACCACTGTTTTACTGTTTGCCTCCTTGAATGTAGCACCATAGATGCCATACAGGTTAAACCGTCCGGTGATCTCTGTGGGGATTTCTACGGCAAATTCGCCACTCTTTCCATTTGCGCTGATATTGGTCACAGCCACGTCAGCAACGGTTCTTACTGTATTTCCATCCTCGCTGACAAAACAGAGGTGAATTTTATCACCCTCTTTCCATTGTACGGATATGTTTCCACCCACAGTTTCCGTGAGTGCCACACGTGTTTGCGGTGAAGGATTCTCATCGGGCATCGCAGCCCTTATGGTCAGTGTCGGCACCGTTACTGTTTCCTGCGGTGTCGGATCCTGAGTCTCTTCTTTGTTGCAACTGCCTAAAAGAAGGATGGCAGAAGCTACCGTCCAAAAGATGCACTTCTTCATACCTGTTTTTTTTAAAGTAAAAACTAACCCCAATCCTCGCCGTCAAAATCTGGTGTACTACCTGCCAGGATATTTTGTTCAATTTCAATTTCAACGACTTCAAAGTCAGGGGCCGTATAGGAGATGACTTCACTGTTTTGATCATGTTCCATGACATTCATTTTTTGTTATTATCCTGCTGCAATTTAGTAAATTATTTTGAGCTGACAATCTCTTTTCGGGAAAATTGTTTGGTATTATGGGGATGATTATTGTGAACGTGTTACAGGATTATTCAAGTTTCGCAAGTAAAAATTCAGTAAAAATAATCGCATAAAAAAACGGCACAGAGGCTTCTGTAATTCACAGATTATTAGTATATTTAAGCGTCAAAACCAAAAATACTAACAGCCCTATGCCGATATACAAAAGTAACTCCATTTTATCAGAAATCAGCGTTTTTTTCAAGAAAGATGATTCAAACAGTGCCCTTTTTACCCTGACGGATATGCTAAAAGGTTTCAACATGTCGGAGAAGGTCCTCTTCGGGAGCAGGAGCAAATGCAACAGCAAGTATTCCCTGCTGCAGGTGCTCGAGTTGCTGATTATGTTCCCCTGTTTCATGATCAAGAATCCTTACAATTATTGTCGATCATCCCTAAGCGGCTTCTTTGGCTGCGAAAAGGATGTTTTCTACCGTTTTGTGAACAACGAAATTTATGATTGGCGCAAGATACTCTACCACTTCACCATTCAAATATGGAACAAGGTTCGCGTGAGAAGTGACCACAAGCATCAAACTGTTTGCCTGATGGTGGACGATACCGACTTTCCCAAAACGGGAAGGCGTATTGAAAACATCGGTAGGGTCTATTCCCACCTGGGACACAAGGCGATCCTTGGTTTCAAATCTCTCTTTCTGGGCATCACGGATGGCAAGAGCCAGTTCATCCTCGACTTCGCCATCCTCGGGGAGAAGGGCAGGAAGAACAACTTCAGCATGAGCGACAAGGAGCTCGAATCGCGGTTTACCAAAGATAGAGATGAAGCCTCCCCCGTTATAACGCGGGCAAAAGAGTACGGGGAGAGCAAGATCCAGTTGATGATAACCATGATAAAGCGAGCCATTAGAAAGGGCATCCGCTTTGACTACCTGCTTGCCGACAGCTGGTTCACCTGCTCGGAGGTGATTCGATTCATACGTGCCCGGCACATCAAGTGCCATTACCTGGGTATGATCAAGATCGGGAAGAAGGGAGTTACCAGGTACGGTTTTGAAGGGAAGGAACTCACCGCCCGGGCACTGATCAATCTGCTTGAAGCCAGGGGTGAAGCCAGAAGGAGCCGCAAGCTTGGTTGTCAGTATATTACCGCTGACGTTCGCTTTGCGGGCACAGATGTACGGTAAGCCGTCGGTCATAGGCGTATTGGATTGCTTCGATTAAACCGTGATCTTTGTCAAAAAAAGATGAACACTAACAAAATGAATCGTCGTTTTACTCAACACGAAGCGTTTTCCCTGATCGAAGAGTACTTTCAAAGTGGTCAGCGGGCCACGGATTTTTACCGGTCCAAAAACATGAGTGAATGGCAGTTTTACAAATGGAGAAAATTGTATCTTGAAGTCCATCCGGAACATGAAGCCTCAAAAACACCCCCTGCAAAGGAGCCATCCCTCTTGCAGCCGGTAACTGTTGTCGGCAAGCCGTCCTCCCGGCGGATGCCCCGGTTCGAGACCGCCTATCCCGGCGGGGTAACTCTTCGCGTGGACGAGGGGGTAACCGACATCACGCTACTCGGGGAACTGCTCACTTTTTAATTTCCCGGACGATGTTCTCACTTAACGAATCCCAGCGTTTTTACCTCTGCCTCTCACCCACCGACCTGCGTAAAGGATTTGACAGTTTATGCGGGCTTGTCTCATCGGAATTGGGACGCGACCCGTTAGGCGGGGAAGTGTTCATCTTTGTCAACAGGTCCAGGACGACCATCAAGCTGCTCCATTGGGAACGGGGCGGGCTCGTGCTGTACCACAAGCGCCTGGAAAGCGGCCGCTTTTCCCTTCCCCGCGTCCATTCTTCCGGCAAGGGATGCAGTATTCTTTGGCGCGATTTGGTCATGATGGTCGAGGGTATTTCCATGGAAAAAACCACCCGCCGGAAAAGATTCAATATTGCTCCAAAAACCGCGTGAATAAAGACTTTCGTGCTTGTTCATCTCATTGATAAGTTGTATCTTTACACCATGAAAACAAGCAATACGGAATTGAATGACCAGGTTGTTATTTCCCGCGGGGAATATAACGAATTGCTGTCCATCAAGTCCGATTGCGAATACCTGAGGTTTCAACTCTCCGAGCTAAAACGGATGCTTTACGGTGTGAGAAGTGAACGCTTCAGGTCGGAAAAAACCGATGACGGGCAATTGGACCTCTTTGCCGGCACGCGGGATTCACTTCGCGATATTCAGCCAAAAGCGGAAGCGAACAAGGAAACCATCACTTACGAATGCGAAAAGACACGCGAAAAGCCTGTCCGGAGCCGTCTTCCCGAGCACCTGCGACGGGAAGAGGAGGTGATTGAACCTGACCTTATCCCCGATGGAGCCGTCAAGATAGGGGAGTCTGTCACCGAGCTGCTGGAGTACAAGCCCGCCGACGTTTACGTGCGGGTTATTATCCGTCCCAAGTACGTGGTGCCGGGCACGGAAGGTGAAGGCTGCGTTACTGTAGCCCCCATGCCCTCGTTGCCCATCGTGAAAGGAAATGCCGGGGCGGGCATTCTCTCCCATATCTGCGCGAGCAAATTCATCGACCACCTCCCGTTCTATCGCCAGGCCGAGATATTCAAGCGGCAAAAGATACCGGTTGCCGAGTCGACGCTCAAGGGCTGGTACGCCGCCGTCTGCCGCTTGCTTGAGCCGTTAGACGATACACTGATCCATGAAATAATGAAACGCGACTACCTTCAGGTGGACGAGTCCCCGATACCTGTTCTTACCTCGGATAAGCCCGGTGCCACGCACAAGGGGTACATGTGGGTGTTTCATGCCCCCGTGGAAGGCATGGCGTGCTTCAGGTACGGAAAATCCCGCTCGGGGGATGTCGCCGCCGGATTTCTTGACGGGTACCGCGGCGCGCTCCAAACTGACGCGTACGCGGGGTATGACCAGTATAAGGACGCGGAGCACATCACACTTTTGGCATGCATGGCCCATAGCCGGCGAAAATTTGAACACGCCAAGGAGAACTCGCCATCGAGATCGCGTCAAGCCCTTGACTTGTTCGCGAAACTCTACCGGGTAGAGAAACGGGCACGCGAAGAAAAGATGCCATTCGAGGAACGGCACCGGCTGCGCGAACAACAATCAATACCGGTGATGGAAGAGCTGAAACGATGGCTGGAAGACCAGCGGGGGCAAGTCCTGCCTAAATCTCCCATAGGAATCGCGGTTGCCTACACTCTGAAAATTTGGGACAGGTTGGAAAGGACGATGACGGACGGCAAATTCGAGATAGACAATAACGAGATTGAAAATAAAATCCGGAAACTTGCCCTGGGACGCCGTAACTATTTATTCTGCGGGAGCCACGAGGGAGCCGAGCGTAACGCGATGATGTATTCTTTCTTCGCCTGTTGTCGCGAAGCCGGCGTGAATCCAACGCGATGGATGACTGATGTCCTCAACAGAATACCCGATCATCACGCGAATAAACTGGAAGAGCTGCTCCCACACAATTGGAAAGAGAATATCCTTGGATAAGACGGATCCTTACATGCACGATACCCCCGATCAACGATCGAATACAATATTGTCATACCGCCATTGATTCAATGTGCCGGTTGAAGCAGAGAATAAACCATAGGAGGTGGACCGGAGAGGGATATGCTAATTTTTACCCATTCCTGCAACACGCTCATAGCCGACGGGATACGTTACACCCATTTTTTTCATTTACTTTGCCAAACAACCGGTTTTGCCGGATGGTCCGGCAGATCCCAAAAAAAGCTGATCATATGAATATCGATTACGGTAAATTCAGGGTGAAGCCCGGCTCGAAAGTGAACCTGCGAGAGTATGCCACATCGGAAGATGGAGGGTATGACAAGAGGTCGGCCAAAGATGAGATCAAGCAGAATATCCGGCAGTTGAAAGATCTGCAGGAGAAGTTTTACGCCGACGATCGCTACTCGTTGCTGATCATTCTGCAGGCGCGCGATGCTGCAGGGAAGGATGGGGTGATCCGTCACGTGATGTCGGGCATCAATCCCCAGGGGTGTCGGGTGCACAGCTTCAAGACCCCGGCTAAGAGCGAGCTGGAGCACGACTACATGTGGCGTCACTATCTGGCCTTGCCGGAGCGGGGAATGATCGAGATCTTCAACCGGTCGCACTATGAGAATGTGTTGGCTACCCGGGTCAATCCGCAGTGGATCCTGAATGAACGGATACCGGGTTATGGTTCGGTGGATGCTATTGGAGGGCAGTTCTGGGAAGAGCGCTACGCAGCGATCAACGCCATCGAGAAACATTGGTACGATAATGGGATGCGTATCCTGAAATTTTTTCTCCACGTTTCGAAAGAGGAGCAGAAGCGACGTTTCCTGTCGCGGCTCGATGAACCGGAGAAGAACTGGAAATTCAGTTCGTCTGATCTGCAGGCCCGTATGCAGTGGGATGCCTATGACCAGGCCTATGAGGAGATGCTCGAAAAGACATCGAAGCCACATTCACCCTGGTATGTGATTCCGGCCGACAAGAAATTTTTCACCCGAGTGGCTGTGGGCGATATCATCCTGGAACTTTTCAAGTCGCTCGATCTGCGCTATCCTTCCGCGGAATCACCAGAAATTCTTGCCAGGGCGCGGGAGCAGCTGATGAGCGAATAACCGGAGCGGGCTATTTCGACGAGATGTGGTGCGCCCTCTTCTTGTCGTTCAGCCGTTCATCGATCCGTGTCATCAGCCAGAAGAAGCTGAACACAAAGGCAACGGCGATAACCATCCAGAGAAAGCCGGAAGAGAGTGCAAACTCTTTCCCCTTAAGGAAGTAGGCTCCGCCGATAAGGGCAGCCAGGACGGCATACATCACGCCGAATATGCCGATGAAATCCTTCAGCACTTTCCGTTCATGCACCGGTGTCGGAGTCTGCTTGGGCTTGAGGGCGTTTTCAGACTCAATCTGATGCATGATCCTGTACCTCAGGTTTTGTGGTGCCTGCATCTTTGCCCCTTGTATCATCTCCCGGATGAAGGCGTCGTCGTCGTACGGCATGTTATTGTTTTCGTTCATTATCGGTTTCATTTTTATTGTCAGAAGGTTGTGACCCTTTCGTACTTTGTATACAACTCCTTGAATGACTGTCTCGCCCTGAACAGCTTCACCTTTACATTCGATTCGTTCAATCCGGTGATCCGGGCAATCTCCTTTACCGGATTATCCTCCAGGTAGTATAGGGTTAGCAGCAGTGCCTCGCCCTTCGGCATACAGTTCAACACATTGGATACCGTTTCGGTTCTTTCGGAATCAAGTATCTGCGTTTCAGTATCGAGATCCGAGAATTCCTGGACATTCATCAGCGATCTCTCCTGATCGGACGAGAGCCACAGCTTCGATTTTGAATGTGTGATGGCCGTATTGTACACGATGCGGTAAAGCCACGACGAGAATTTGCTCTCGCTCCGGAACGTGTGCAGGTTGCGGTAAACCTTTACGAAACTCTCCTGCACAACATCCTCCGCGTCGTGTACATTGCCGCAGATCCGGTGGGCAATGGTGAATGCCATGTCCTGGTAGGTTTCGACAAAGTACGCGAACGCAGAAGTATTGCCCGAAAGCACCTGTTGTACGCGCTGATTTTCGTTCATCGCAGTGAATTATTCCTGGTCTGTATCTTTCTGCTGGGTATCCCCGATCTTTTGCGTTACGAGGAAATAGCAGAGGTATCCCAATCCAAGAAAGAAAACGATGCTTGCGCCGATAATCCAGAACCCGTTATCCTGTCCTATAGCTAGGTTTTCAGAACTGAGAAAACCTACGATCACTCCAATTCCCAGTGAAATAAGCACGATTCCGTTCCTGAGTGAGACCATCCGGTTGGGATTGGCTTTCTTTTTCATCCGTTCCGGAGGAATTATCCCCTGCCGGATAAGATCCATCCTCTCCTTGTGTTCCGCCCGGATGGAGGTTAACCCCAGATACATTCCGAAACCTATGGGTAAGCCGATGGTGCAAAGAATTGCGATAACGCCGATTAAATCTTCCATAATTGCAAATTTAAAAAATGAATAATTGGTTTACCTCCATAAGACAGCGGGAAACAAGATTTGGTTACAAAAATATATATTTTTTTAATATGAATAATCTTTTGATTGTAAATCAGAATATTGACAAGTTATTAACGTGAGTTCGGGATAAGAAAATCATAAAAAAAGTTGTGATATAGGGAGATTATTTGTATATTTATAGCTGATAATCAAACAAATAACAAACATCAACCCTATGATCACAACAGACAAAGTTATTGAAATATTTTGTATTGCCGACGATTTTTGTGCAGAATATGAGAATGAAATCCGGAATCACCAACTTCAAGCAGGTGACATAACGAAAAGGAGAAACAGGAAAACGCAAATGTCCCAGAGCGAGATTATTGCCGTGATGGTCTGCTTCCACTGTGGAACCTTTCATAATTTCAAGAATTATTACCTGTTTTATATTTGCAAGCACATGAAGAGCTATTTTCCAAATGCCGTTTCCTACAACCGTTTTGTCGAGTTGCAACCCAGGGTGATTGTACCTTTCATGCTGTTGCTCAAACTCTTTGGATTTGGTGAATGCACAGGCATTACATATGTGGATAGCACTCCAATCAAAGTATGTCATAACAAGCGTATCCACTCGAATAAAGTATTCAGGGATCTGGCACAAAGAGGGAAAAGTACGATGGGCTGGTTTTTTGGATTCAAGCTTCATCTGGTCTGTAATGAAAAGGGTGAATTGCTGAATTTCTCTCTCACAAAAGGCAATGTCGACGATAGAAACCCTGACGTAATCAATGTTCTTACCAAAGATCTTTTCGGTAAACTATATGCAGACAAGGGTTACATCAGCACAAAGCTCTTCGAGATGCTGTTTGACCAGGGAGTTCATTTAGTGACCGGTATACGCTCAAATATGAAAAATTCCCTGATGTCATTCCGCGACAAGATTCTCTTACGCAAAAGATCTGTAATTGAGTCCATCAATGATGAACTGAAGAATATCTGCCAGATAGAACATTCAAGGCATCGTTCCACACATAATTTCATCATGAACATAATTGCTGCATTGGTGGCATATTGTTTCTTTCCCAAAAAGCCTTCAATCAAATTTGAAGTGGAAAAGTCAAGTCAATTAACCATTTGGGGATAATATGTTATCCCGAACTCACGTTATTAACGGGAGTCGATTTTTTAAGATTCCAGATTCGTCCGATTCGATTCAATTTACTTTCTTTGTAACGGATAATCCTTGAGCGGATATGAATGAAAAGACGTTCGAAAAACTGAAAATTCTTGCCGACGCGGCCAAATACGACGTCTCGTGCGCATCGAGCGGTACATCGCGGGGAGGAGTGAAGGGCGGCATAGGTACAGCTGCAGGCTGGGGTATCTGTCACAGTTTCACGCCCGACGGTCGATGTATCTCGCTCTTCAAGATACTGCTCACCAACCACTGTATTTACGACTGTGCCTACTGTTCCAACCGGCGGAGCAACGATGTGGTGCGTACTGCTTTCACGGCCGATGAGTTGGCCAACCTGACCATCGAGTTCTACCGGAGGAATTATATCGAAGGGCTTTTCCTCAGTTCCGGTGTAATGCGTAACCCCGATTATACGATGGAGCGGATGGTGCGTGTGGTGAAACTGTTGCGCGAAACCCACCGGTTCAACGGCTATATCCATATGAAAAGCATTCCCGGCGCGAGCCGTGAACTTGTAGCCCAGGCGGGAGTCTATGCCGACAGGATGAGCGTCAATCTCGAGATTCCGTCAGAACAGAACCTGAAACTGCTTGCCCCAGACAAAGATTACGAATCGGTTTTTGCTCCCATGCGTTTTATCCAGCAGGGGATGTTGGAAAGCGTGGAAGACCGCAAAAAATTCCGTTCGGCCCCCAAATTTGTACCGGCGGGGCAGAGTACCCAAGTGATCATCGGTGCTACCCCCGACAACGATAAGCAGATACTTTCGTTAGCTTCGGCATTATACAAACGTCCCTCTTTTAAGCGGGTCTATTATTCGGGCTATATTCCGGTAAATTCCGGGGACATCCGCTTGCCCGCACTGGCCAAACCACCATTGGTACGGGAGAACCGGCTGTACCAGGCAGATTGGCTGATGCGGTTCTATGAGTTCAAGGCAAACGAATTGGTGGATGACTCCCATCCCGATCTGGATCTGGATGTCGATCCGAAGATGGGATGGGCACTACGCCATCCCGAATTTTTCCCGATTGATGTGAACACGGCACCTTACGAGATGATCCTTCGTGTGCCGGGTATCGGTGTGAAGTCGGCTAAACTGATCGTCACTTCGCGACGATATGGCAGGCTAAGTTCCGAACAACTTAAGAAGATAGGTGTAGTGATGAAGCGTGCCCGGTATTTTATTGTGTGTCGTGAACTACCCATGCAGACCGTCAATGAACTCACGCCCCAGTATGTACGTCGTCAGATTTCACAAAAGCAGAAGAAAGCAGCGGCAGAACTGTTGCAATATTCAATCGATTGGGGGGAATAGCAGGGGTCAAAGCATATGTTACGACGATCTATATATCTTTTTCTTACGATATGTTCCTATGTGCCGGCTTTCGGTCAGAACATCAATTATCAGATTTTCGAGAATATCCATTTAGGGTCCGAGGCGTCTGTCGTGAACAGTTTTATTCAGGACCGGCAGGGAATGATATGGATAGGTACGGATAAGGGGTTGTTTAGTTACGACGGGTATTCAGTGCAACCTCATTTTTCCTACGGGGAACGGAGTAATAGCTGGATCTATTGTGGAATGACCGTTGGGGAAAACTACCTGTACCTTGGATCGGATAACGGATTACTGATCTATAACTATCGTACGGACAGATATGAGAACCCTGGCATCACCTTCCCTACGGATATCCGTGCAATGGTATGCCGTGATAAGGTGTTATGGATCGGTACGCTTAACGGATTGTATACCTATGATTTCGAATCGGAGCGTTTGGAGAGGATCAATAGAACTACACACAAAGGCCTGACACATGAAACGATCTACTCTCTTATCCATTCGACGGATGATCGCATATATATCGGAACCTACGACGGACTGTCATGTTATCTGCCGGAAAAGAATACTTTCGAAACCATTTCCCTTCCCGGTGCCGTCAATAAAAGTAATCTGTTCGTAAACTCATTGTTGGAAGATACCGTGAGGAATTGTATCTGGATCGGTACGGAAGGGAATCTGTTCAGGTATGACCCTTCATCGAAGAAAGTGGGGCAATTAACCTTCTTCCATGAAAATTCGGTCAAAACATTGGCGTTGGATCAACAACAAAATTTGTTGGCGGGAACGGATAACGGACTTTATATCTATCAGGCGGAAGGAGAGTTTCAGCATGTGGTCCACGATTCCCGTAACAGTTCTTCGTTATCAAATAATATCGTATGGACCATTTTTACAGACAAGGAAAAAAACATTTGGTTAGGAACAGATTACGGTATTTCGCTCTCCCGTTTCAATAATGGTTTCCAGTATGTGCCGATTTCACAGATCACCGGTACGGGAGAGGGCAATCACTTTTATTCTCTTTTTAAAGATTCCCACGGATATTACTGGTTTGGAGGTACTAACGGGTTGATCCGTTCCCGGTCTGTTTCCGGACAGGATGCCCGGGCAATCTGGTATAAAATGGGAAACAGACGCGCTCCGCTGTCGCATAACCGTGTACGGAATATTTATGAGGATAAGGACCGGAACCTATGGATCGCCACGGACGGCAGTATCAATCGATACGACTATGCGACGGAACAATTTGTCCATTACAATATAGTAGACAGTACCGGAACATATAATTGTAACTGGGCCTATTACCTGTTTGAAGACAACGACGGTTATCTGTGGATCGCCAGTTTCCTGGGCGGTATATTTGTCGTCGACAAACAAAAATTGATGAAAGCCTATGGAGGAAAAAGTTACGTAGCCGACTACCATTACTCTGTAGACAACGGATTGCCGGGCATGTTTGTCAATCAACTGATTCCCGATCATGAAGGGAATATCTGGATGTTACTGTACAATAACGGAGTGACAAAAATCAATACCCGTACCCGCAGGATTACCCGGATCCCGGTTGACGATATTCCAGGCAGTAACAGCCTTAACTATATTCTATGTGATGGTTCGGGAGTTATCTGGGCCGGATTTCGTCGTGGAGTGATGCGTTTTATGCCGGGAAGTGTGAAACCGGATATCGTTTTACTGGAAAATTTAGGACAAAGCGAAATATTATCAATGATCGAAGTGGAACAGGATATATGGGTATCTACTACTGATGGTTTGTGGACTGTCCACAAAGAGACGATGGATGCACGTCACTTCCATGTGATGGATAAGGCTTTTACAAGTCTGTATTATGACCCCGGGGACCGGTTGGTCTATATGGGCGGTGTTGACGGTTTGGTGATTACCTCTCCCGAAATTGCCAGAATGCACAAGGTGGAACGTCCGATAACGATTACAGCCCTGTATGTCAATAACCGTCTGGTAACACCCGAAGACGGAATCAGTGAAAACGGCATCCGTTATGCACGAAAATTTATATTCGGACATACACAGAATAACCTTTCATTCGAAATATCCGACTTGTCCTATTCGCTGGAAGAGAAACCCAAATTTATGTATAAATTGACGTCGGTAGACCAGGATTGGAATCTGCTGAAACAAAATACCAACAGGATCACCTATCATAACCTGAAATATGGGAGCTATCAGCTTTTGATCAGTGGACCTGACCCGTATGGAAAACCGTCGGATCAACCTTATACAATCGATATCCGTATCAATCCTCCCTGGTACTATACCGCATGGGCTAAAGCGGTTTATATACTTTTGACGCTAACCTTTATTTTCTGGATAATCAATTTTTTCAGAGTAAGAAACCGCCTGAAATTCGAGCGTCTTGAAAAAGAGAAAATACTGGAACAATCACAGTCGAAAATAGATTTCTTCACGCACATATCCCACGATTTTAAAACGCCTTTGAGCCTAATTGTCGCTCCGGTCAGTAAACTACTCCTCGAGGTGAAAAACCCGTCGGAGAAGAAGCAACTGGAGATAGTGCAACGCAATGCCCGGAAATTGAATTCGCTGATACATCAGGTGCTGGATTTTAACAGGATAGATGATAACGCCGGATCTGTCCTGATCCTCTCGAAAGTAGAGTTTATCTCTTTTGCCAGGAGTCTTTTGGCCGTGTATGAGGAGGAGATAACCAAAGAGAAACAAGTCGCTCTTCTTTTCGAAAGTAATCTGCCGGAACTTTATCTGGATATTGATGTGCTTAAATTCGAGTCGATCCTTGGGAATCTGTTGTCAAACGCTTTCAAATATACTTCCGAAGGGGGTGAAATAAGCCTCTCTATACATGCTTCCGATACTACCGGAGAATTGGAGATTACAGTATCCGATAACGGAATAGGGATTCCCGAAAAAGATCTTCCATACATATTCCAACGCTTTTTCCAGTCATCCGGTACATTGGGAAAGAGGGAAGGTACCGGTATCGGACTTTATCTGGTAAAGAGTTATACCGAGTTGCACGGGGGGAAAATCCGTGTGGTTTCGGAAGAAGGCCGGGGTACATCAATCACGTTGATACTTCCATTACCGTCCCGCCAGACATTGCCAGAAGCTCTTCCTCAGGAGGAGACCCGGATTGGTTCGGGAGATAAACCATTGATCCTTGTAGTGGACGATAATGCCGATATTACCGGATTTATCTGTGAAACATTACAACCCCGGTACCGTTGTAAAGTGGCCGAAAATGGTAAGGCAGGGGTAGAACTTTGTTTCGAACTCCAACCTGATCTCATTATTGCGGATGTGATGATGCCTGTAATGAACGGCCTGGAAATGTGTCAGCGGATTAAGAGACATATTCCCACATCGACCATTCCGATCATTCTGCTCACCGCCAAAAACGATAAAGAAACGGAACTCGAAAGTATTCACCTCCATATCGATGCTTTTATAGGAAAGCCTTTCGAGCCGGAGATACTACTTTCGCGGGTGGAGCAACTACTTCTCCGTAAACAGCAGATGGAAGCCAAAGCACGTATGGAGATTATTTCGGAGCCCAGGGCCATCGAGGCGGTATCGTATGACGAGAAATTCCTGTCGAAACTCATACGGATTATCGAGGACCATGTTTCCGATTCAGAGCTGAATGTAAACAGGCTCAGTGAACTATCAGGAATAAACAGTAAGCAGATCTATCGCAAAACAAAGCAACTCACCGGTATGTCGCCTGTGGAATATATCAAATCCATCAGGATGAAAAAAGCAGCCATGCTGCTCCGTCAGAAAAAATTCACGGTGGCCGAAGTGATGTATATGGTGGGATATTCCAATCACTCTTATTTCTCTAAATGCTTCCAGGCGGAGTTTGGGAAGACGCCGCGGCAGTTTATGGAAGAACACGCTGGTAACTGATCGGACAGGATGCCGGGCCATGTCCGAAATCTATCCATTTATGTCCGGGATGTGCTTTTAACCTTCTTTATACATACCTATTTTTGCCTTCATCATTGTTACTAAAAGGCAATACATATGCAAAGACGAATTTTGACCCTTATTTTCTGTTTCGTAATCTTTTTTCCTGCAACGCCAGCAAAAGAAGTCCCCTCCATATATGTTGACAAAAAAGGTGTCATGCGCTGGGAAGATACCCGGGAGGAAGCCTCTTTCTTTGGAGTTAATTATACGCTTCCGTTTGCCCATGCTTACCGGGCAATGGGATACCTGAACGTGGATCGTAAAGCGGCGATCGACAGGGATGTCTATCATTTCGCCCGGCTGGGATTCAATGCTTATCGCATTCATATCTGGGATGTGGAGATATCCGATATCAATGGGAACCTGATAGAGAACGATCATCTCGACCTGTTGGATTGGCTTATCTATAAACTCAAGGAACGGGATATCCATATTATACTCACGGCCATGACCAATTTCGGCAACGGATACCCGGAAAGGAACCAACCGACCGGTGGTTTTTCGTATGCGTATGATAAGTGCGAGATCCATACTAATCCCGAAGCCATCCGGGCACAGGAACGCTATATCGCTTCGCTGGCCATGCATGTCAATCCGTACACCGGGAAAGCATACAAGGACGACCCGTCGGTGGTCGGGTTTGAGATCAATAATGAGCCCTGCCATACAGGAACACAACAACAAACCCGTGATTACATCAACCGTATGCTCGCCGCGTTGCGCAAAACCGGGAACCGTAAACCCCTGTTTTACAACGTGAGTCATAACATGCAGCAGATTGAAGCATACTATGCCACCGGCATACAGGGAACCACCTATCAGTGGTATCCTGTCGGATTGGTGTCGGGATATGCCCGGAAGGGTAATTTTCTGCCGTATGTAGATGATTACCATATTCCCTTCAGCCATGTAAAAGGCTTTGAGAACAAGGCCCGGCTGGTGTATGAATATGATCCGGCCGATATCATGTATTCCTATATGCATCCTGCCATGGCCCGGACATTCCGTACTGCCGGCTTCCAGTGGATCACGCAGTTCGCCTATGACCCAATGGATATGGCATGGGCCAATACCGAGTATCAAACGCATTTCCTTAATCTGGCGTATACCCCACAGAAAGCTATCAGTATGAAAATTGCCGCTGAAGTGGCTTATTCCGTTCCACGCGGTCAATCCTACGGCACGTACCCTGCCGATACGCTTTTCGCAGGTTTTACAGTAAGCTATTCTCAGGATATGAGTATGATGAATACGAAAGAGAAATACTTTTATTCCAACCATACCTCCACCCCGCCTGTTGACGCCGTAACGTTGAAATCGATAGCCGGATACGGAAACTCGCCCATCGTACAATACGAAGGGACAGGCGCTTATTTTATCGACCGGTTGGAAGAGGGTGTGTGGCGGCTTGAAGTAATGCCCGACGCCGTGCCGGTAAGCGATCCGTTTGCCAAACCGTCGCTTCACAAAGAAGTGGTGACCATTGCATGGAACAATTGGGATATGACGCTCCGCCTGCCTGCGTTGCAGGATGATTTTGAAATCAGGGGGATCAACGAAGGGAACCGGTACAGTACCCAGGCTGTGGGCGGTGTTATTCCCGCTCTCGGTCCGGGTGTATATATCCTTCAACGCCAAGGGTATGTCTCCTTGCTACAGTGGGATGCCGATACCCCATGGAACAACATCAGGTTAGGGGAATATGTCGCGCCACAACCCCGCGCACAGACCTACACTGTATTCCATCAGGCCGCGGCTGTTACCGAAAGCGGCAAACCCCTGGTGATCGAAGCACAGATCGCCGGGTCGGCATTTCCCGACTCGGTATGGATATACACCGACCGTATCTCATTCTGGAGCGATAACAATCCCCGTTATCCCATGGAAAGGATACACGGCTACACTTACCGGGCCATCATACCCGGAGAAGTTGTCACACAAGGTAAATTCAGGTATACTATCATTGTTTCACGGGACGGTAACCCAACCACTTTCCCGGCCGGAATATCCGGGACTCCGCTCGATTGGGATTATGCCTCGCCTATGTATTGGGAAACCAGGGTTGTTAATGAAACAAGTGCGATATCCCTTTATAGTGCGACTCGTGAGAACAGCCGGATAGAAACATATACCATGCCTGAATGGAGCCGTGTACACCGCGAACTGATCGATACCTGCCCGGAAACGAGACCTGTGCAACGTTTTATATGCGAATCGGATGATGAGAATCCCCGTTTCTTCCTACGCAGCTATGTAAAGGAGGAAATTGCTTTACGTACAAAACGCCTGGGTAAAAGTAACACCCTTTGCGTGTCACTACAGAATGCCCCTGACAGCCTTAACATCGGTTTTGTTACGAATACCGGTTATACGTATGCCGCTAAAATAGCCGTAAATGAAAAATCCGTATACCGTATTCCCCTGTCGGAATTGCAGCAGACAGCCACGGCGTTGTTACCGCACCCTTATCCGGTGTTTCTGAAAAAATATTTTGACCCCGTCGTGCCTATCCCTTTCCGGCCTGAGGATATTGAACTACTGGAGATCTCATTCGATGGCCGGAAGAATGAGAAAGCTATTATTGAGATCGGCGATGTATGGCTTGAATAGTTCAACATGCATATTATATTTTATACTATGAAGCATTCGATGAAAAATATGAATATGCCAATGATTAAAATGTCTTGTGTCTTGTGTCTTGGCTCTTGAGTCTAATTTTTAATCAAATGAAAGATATTACTATACCATATAATGTAAACTGAATTATGAATGAGAGAAAATTATTTCACCCTATTGTTGCCGTATTCACTATAGCGGTACTGTACATGATCCTTCCCGGAGGAATTTCCTCCCTGTTCGCACAGCAGGAAGGAGGAAGACGGATCACGGGGATTGTGACCGATGAAAACAATGAACCTTTAGTCGGAGCAACGATCCTGGTGCCCGGCACTACCATCGGAACAACCGCCGGTATAAACGGAGAGTATAGCCTGACGCTTCCTGCCGGAAGCACAGGGATACAGGTCTCCTTTATCGGTTATGAGACCCAGGTCATTTCGACAGATGGTCGTGAACAGATTAATATCCAATTGCAACCCGAATCTTTTACCCTCGACAACCTTGTAGTCATCGGCTACGGAACGCAGCGTAAAAGCGACCTTACCGGATCGGTCAGCAACGTAAGCAGCAAAGATTTTAACATGGGATTGATCGGATCGCCCGAACAACTGATCAATGGTAAGGTCTCCGGCGTGCAGATCATGTCCAACAGCGGATCGCCTACGGCCGGAAGCACCATCCGTATCCGCGGAGGTGCATCACTCAACGCCAGTAACGATCCGTTGATCGTACTCGACGGGGTACCCCTGGAGAACGGGGGGATCAGCGGTAACTCCGAGAATTTCCTGAGCCTGATCAACCCTTCGGATGTCGAAAGCATGACCATACTGAAAGATGCCTCTTCCACTGCAATCTACGGTTCACGTGCATCCAACGGGGTGATCATCATCACGACTAAAAAAGGGAGTAGCGACCGATTAAAGGTGACACTTACAACCACTAACTCGGTGCAGACTAGCACCAATATGATAGATATGCTCACGCGTGACCAGTTTATTGATGTGGTCAACACGCAAGGATCGGCGGCTCAAAAAGCTTTGCTGGGCAATGATAATACCAATTGGAATGATCAAGTGTACCAGAGCGCTCTCGGTACGGACAACAACCTCAGTTTATCGGGTCTTCTAGCAAAGAATTTCCCGGCCCGCGTATCCGTAGGCTACTACAATCAAGACGGCATATTAATCACGGATAACGCGGAACGCATTACCGGTAGCGTCTCTTTATCTCCCAATTTCTTCAACGATCACTTAAGATTCAACCTCAACGCGAGAGGCTCTCGTAATAACAACCGTTTTGCCAATTCCAGTGTCATATGGAATGCCGCAACTTGGAATCCGACTATCCCCGTCTATTCGGGCAACAATACCTTCGGTGGGTATACCGAAGCCCTGGATAATGCAGGACAGTTGGTGACCGGGGGCACGATCAACCCGTTGGGAGGGCTGGAGCAGTATCATTCCACTAGTACGGTGTCTCGAGTGGTCGGTAACTTCGATGTGGATTACAAGATGCACTTTCTGCCGGAACTGAGGTTTCATTCCACCTTGGGCTACGATTATGCCAAGGGAGAGGGAGATATATACGTACCTGCTGAAGCGGCTCAATACGAGACGTCGGGAGGGCGTGATTACCATTATGGACCGCAAAAAAACTCGAACCGATTGCTGACTACTTACTTCAATTACAATAAGTACGTGGATACTTGGAAGAGCAGTGTGGATGCTACCGTGGGATATGATTATCAACACTGGAAGAGTACATCGCCTTCTTATAACGAGCTAAATGCCCTGGGAGAGGCGCAGAGTACCATCGCGGCCTCCGATCAGCGACACGTGCTTCTTTCATATTATGCTCGACTAAATTATGCTTTTGACACTCGCTACATGTTAACAGGAACCCTTCGTCGCGACGGCACCTCCCGTTTTAGCAAGGACAACCGATGGGGTACATTCCCTTCCGTGGCTCTGGCTTGGAGATTGTCGGAGGAGACTTTCCTGAAAGAGAGCGGGATGTTGAGTAACCTCATGTTGAGAGCCAGTTTCGGTATTACCGGGCAACAAGAGGGAATTGGGAACTACAACTACCTTCCGGTATACACCTATAGCCAGGATGGGGCACAGGCGCAGTTTGGTAACCAGTGGTATTATACCTACCGGCCTGAAGCGTATGTGGCCGACCTGAAGTGGGAAACGACCGCATCTTGGAACTTCGGTGTCGACTTTGGATTTCTCAGGGAGCGCTTCACCGGTAGCGTCGATTTCTATACTCGAAAAACGAAGGATCTGCTGGCGAGCGTGGCGTCGCCGGCCGGTACCAACTTCGACAAGAATATCCTAACAAACGTGGGGAACGTGGATAGCGAGGGGCTGGAGCTTACCCTGAACGCCATCCCCATACAAACCAACGATTGGTACTGGGATGTGAGCTTTAATATGACTTGGCAGAAGATGAAGGTGAAGAACCTCTCGTTGGTGGAAGGCGGTGCGGTTACCAACATAGCTGCCGGTGCTTGGATTGATGGGCAGAATGTGCAGGTATTGACCGAAGGTTATGAACCCTATATGTTCTACGTGTATCGTCAGTTGTATGACGAAGAAACAGGGAAGCCCATTGAGGGGGCGTATGCCGACCTGAATGACGACGGGGAGATAAATTCTGGAGACCTCTATCGATACAAGTCGCCCGCACCCGATTTCATCTTCGGGTTCAGCACGTCGGTGAACTATAAGAAATGGACATTGAGCACGAGCCTCAGGGCAAACGTGGGCAATTACGTGTACGACGGTATGGCGATGAATACCGGAGCTATGGGGACCATGAGTTATAACTCATATCAACTTAACAACCTGCATAGCAGTTACCTGGAAACCGGCTTCCAGAGTCGTCAGCACCTGTCTGATTACTATGTGAAGAACGGTTCGTTCCTGAAGATGGACAATTTGTCGCTCTCTTATAACTTTGGCCGTGTGGCTCCTTGGCTGAGCATGAACGCGGGTATCATGATGCAAAATGTGTTCTGTATTACAAAGTATTCGGGAGTTGATCCGGAAATACCGAGCGGTATGGACGCTTCTTTTTATCCACGTCCGCGTATTTACTCGCTCAACGTGGGATTTGAATTTTAATTTTAACCGTTAATAACAAGATATTATCCTATGAACAAGATATATTACACATTGCTACTGCTTGGCAGTATATTTTTCACGGTCTCCTGCGTGAATGATCTGGATCAATATCCGAACATCGAAACTACGTCCGCGGATGTCTATACATCGGTGGATAACTACAAGGCGGTGCTCGGCAAGATCTATGTCTCTTATGTCATAACCGGACAAGAGAAAGGGGGCGGGAATAGCGACCTCAATAGTAACTCCGGGTATGACTACATGCGCTGTTATTTTAACATGCAGGTATTAGGTACCGACGAGGCGATCTACACGTGGCAGGAAGGGGACAAAATGAACGGGCTTACTTATCTTAGCTGGGACGCAAACGACGTGTGGGTGTCCGATACTTATTACCGCATCTATTACACGATTGCGCTCTGTAATGAGTTCTTGCGAAACGCTGAAGAGGAGCATATCGAGAAATTCAGCGAGTCCGATCGGGAAGAGATACGTCGTTATCGTGCGGAAGCCCGCTTTCTCCGTGCCCTTTCTTACTACCATGCGCTAGACCTGTTTCGCGATATTCCATTCGTTACCGAGAACGACCCGGTGGGTAGTTACTTGCCGCCGCGCTATACCGCTGACCAGGTGTTTGAATATATCGAGTCGGAACTGAAGGAAGTGGAGACAGAGTTACTAGATCGTACAACCGTTGAATACGGCCGTGCTTCCAAGGAGGCCGCGTGGGCATTGATGGCGCGGCTCTACCTGAACGCGGAAGTCTACACGGGTGCTGCTCGATGGACCGACTGCATTGATTATTGCAACAAGATTATAGCTGCCGGTTACACGTTGGAGGACGATTATACCAAACTGTTTAATGCCGAAAACGATAAGCGTACAAACGAAATTATTTATGCTTTCCCAGTAGATGCAACCTATACCGCATCATGGGGGGCTACCACGTATATCATTTGCGGTGCCATAAGCAATACCTCTGATAGTCAGTTACCGGCTGATTATGGTGTGGAGTCGGGATGGGGAAGTTTCCGCTTGCGGGGCAGCTTCCCCGATCTGTTCAGTAGCGGGGATGGGCGTGCCCTCTTTTATACCGAAGGGCAAACCAAGGAGGTTGAAGTGGTGGATGACCAAGGATACGGGTACCTTTCAGAGAAATGGACTAATCTCACCGACGCGGGAGAGAGACCTTCCAATTTCAGCGACTTTAGCGTGAATACCGACTTTCCTGTGTTTCGTTTGTCGGATGTTTACCTGATGTTGGCGGAGGCCGTGGTGAAAGGGGGAGAAGGAAGTAGCCGTGGCATCGCCTTGGGGTATGTCAACCAACTGCGTGAACGTGCTTTTGGCGATAACTCGGGCAATATTACTGATGGGCAGATGACCGCCGACTTTATCCTTGACGAACGTGCCCGCGAGCTGTATTGGGAGTGTACCCGCCGTACGGACTTGGTACGGTATGGCAAATTTACCACGGCCGATTACCTGTGGGAGTGGAAAGGGGGCGTGAAGGAGGGAAAAGCGGTGGATAGTAAATACAATATCTATCCGATCCCCTCCACGGACCTGACGGCCAACCCGAACCTGTGGAACGAAAATTATTAATCAAAAATCAATTATCAGATTATGAAGGCATTGCATTTATTGAAAAAATACTCCGTCGTCATCTTGCTAATACTCTTGACCGCCTGCGAAGAAGACGGAGACAAAATATATCTTTCGGGGCTGGAAGGGAGTGAATTTATCCTTACCGAAACAGATATCATGTTAAGCAAGGAAAATGCTTCGAAGATCGTACTCTCCGCCGCATGGAAAAACAGTACATTGGTAGTGAGCAACCCGGATATGGGAGCACCCGATGTCTTTACGGCGTACCTGCAGATATCCACGCAGGAAGATTTTTCATCGAACGTAATTGAGAACGAAGGCATCGGCGAATCGAAAGCTTATACCGGTGCAGAGTTGAATGCCATCGCCAGGAACCTTGGACTTGTACCCGATGTGGCGACTCCTGTCTACTTCCGTCTGCGTGGAAGCATAGCCCCCAACATCGAATCGGTATATAGCGAAATAAAGAAAGTCAATATCACGCCCTATCTGATCGATATGACTATCGGGTTTATATTGGATAAGGACAAAAAACAAACAGGTCTTACGCTGGTTTCTCCAGATGCGAATGGGGTATATGCCGGATTTATTGGCGCTACTTCGTGGTACAACTTCTTTATGGAAGAGGGTGACGGAAAGATATGGGGAAATCTTGCGGCAGACGGATCGGCTTTTCTGGCTTCTTCCGAAGAGAATAGCTGGAACTTCTGGTATCCCGAGCCGGGCGGCTGTTATTATACAGAGGTCAATACCGAGCTCAAACGGTGGTCGGCCGTTTATCTTCCGGTTCTCAACATTACCGGCGATATCGGGGGAGAGATGACTTTCGACCGGCCGAATACGAAATGGTACTATGTTTTCAATGCCGCTTCTGCTGGTACGGCAACGATCCGGTTGAGCGGACAGGGAGATGAGTATAATTATGAGACAGGTGATAGCGCTCCCGCTGTCGATAAAGTGACCATCGCTTTTGCGCAGGAAAACGGATCGCTTGTCCTGGCAGGTACGCCGGGTGATATCACAGTGCAAATCCCTGCCGCGGGAGAATGTACGTTGATCCTCGACCTGAGCGATCCGAAAAACTGGACGTGTGAAGTGACGAGCGGATCGGAAGAGCCAGATCACGTCAGCCAGGAGGTCTATATGATCGGTATCGATGACGGTATCACAGGAGGAAGCTGGAATTTCGATAATAAGTTGTATCTTTATGATGAGGACAATCTGGCTTATGCCGGCGTGCTGAATGTACATTCACTATGGGGATACCAGGTTGGAATAGAGAAAGACAATTGGGGTGACGTGTACACGCAAGCCGGAGGCGATGCCTATTCCGGAACGCTGGAATTCCAGGGCCAGAACAATATTGCCGCTCCTGTACCGGGTGTTTATTTCTTCGACCTGTCGTTGAAAAACCTCTCTTATGCACTGACTGAGGTAGGCGACCACGTGTATGTGAACGGATTGGACGATAAATGGGAGTTCAATCAAACGTTAGCGTCCACATCCGTTCCGGGAGTCTATTCCGGAAGCATCACCGTGAACGGGGCTTCAAGCTACGGATTTAAAATTTACCTTGTCCGGGATAACTGGGATATTCTGTTTGGCGGCAGCAACGGGAAGTTAACGTACGGTGGCAGCGATATTCCCGATAGTAACAGTTGGTCGGCAGGTACCTATACCATTACGGTAGACCTTATCAACCGTACATATACTATTCAATAAACGTATCAAAATAGATAAAAATGAACATAAAAAACATATTCCTGAATGCGGTATGGGCGTTGATCGCCCTTACCGCTTGCAGTAGCGACGATAAACCGGTATATCCGGAGCCACCCGTGTACGATATGAGCGGGTTCGCCAAGGGAGCCGATGTAAGCTGGCTTACAGAAATGGAGAAAGCCGGAAATAAATTCTATAACTCTTTGGGTCGCGAAACCGAATGCATGACATTGTTGCGTGATTTAGGGATGAACTCTATTCGCTTGCGTGTATGGGTAAATCCTGTTGATGGTTGGTGTAATAAAGGCGATGTACTGGTAAAGGCATGGCGCGCAAAAAATCTGGGAATGAGAGTGATGATTAACTTTCATTACAGTGATACGTGGGCTGATCCGGGCAAACAGTATATGCCTGCCGCATGGGAAGGACTTTCGTTGGAGGAACTGAAAACAGCGGTGGCCGACCATACTAAAGAGGTGCTGAATGCTTTGAAAGAGAAAGGTATTACTCCCGAATGGGTACAAGTGGGCAACGAAACCAGTAATGGCTTCTTGTGGGAAATGGGGCAGGCCGATAAGAATCCTGCACAATATGCCGCATTGTTTGCTGCCGGATACGAAGCCGCTAAGTCGGTCTTCCCCGATACCAAGGTGATCGTCCATTTGGATAGTGGATACGATAACGACCTTTACAATTGGAATTTAGATATCCTGAAAAATAACGGTGCCAAATGGGATATGATAGGTATGTCGCTCTACCCTTATTGGGCTATGCTCTATGGGGAAGAGACATCCGCGGATAAGGTGATCACAGACTGTATCGAAAACATCAAGAAAGTTAGTGCCAAATACGACTCGGACGTGATGATCGTTGAAACGGGTATGGAGTGTGCGGATGATGATGGACGTTTGGCTGACACTTCGGTATTGGCCGAAGGGAAGGCATTGCTGTCCCGCATCCTGAAGGAGAGTCAGGAGAATACAAACGGCCGCTGTAAAGGGGTCTTCTACTGGGAACCGCAGTGTAAGCCAAGCAAGTATCGGCTAGGGGCATTCACCGAAGAGGGATATCCCACCGTGATAATGGATGCTTTTCAATAAAATAATCGCATACTGGAATGCAAAAATATTGCTTAGTGGTGCTTTGTGGTAGTCCGGTATTCAATAACAAAAAATATGAGGATAAAACTGGTATTTACGCTATTCTTTCTTGGTCTTTTCTATAATTTGTTGGCACAGCGTACGGAGTTCCTGTTAGAGAAAGGATGGAAGTTTGCAAAAGGTGACTATCCGGAAGCCGTGAATAAAAACTTCGATGATAAAAACTGGGAGTCTGTTGTCGTTCCCCACGATTGGGCTATATATGGCCCGTTCGATCGTAAACATGACCTTCAGGAAGTAGCTATTATACAGAACGGGGAGAGGGTGCCGACAGTAAAAACAGGGCGCACAGGCGGCCTTCCGTATATGGGAATCGGTTGGTACCGTACTTTTTTTGATGTGGAAAACTTCCAATCCGAAAAACAAATCGTTACCCTGAAGTTCGACGGCGCTATGAGCGAAGCAAGGGTATATGTGAACGGGAAAGAAGTATGCTTCTGGCCTTACGGATACAATACTTTCCATTGCGATATCACCGAAGTATTAAATGCTGACGGTAAGAATAACCTGCTTGCCGTGCGGCTCGAGAACAAGCCGGAGTCATCCCGCTGGTATCCGGGAGCCGGACTTTACAGGAATGTGCATGTGATACAAACTAATAAGATCCATGTTCCGGTTTGGGGAACGTATATTACAACGCCTTTTGTCTCAACGGAATATGCTTCCGTACATCTGCGGACGGAAATAGCGGGTAATCATAAGGATATACGCATTATCACGGAGATCAGGGATGCGGATAATAAGGTGGTGGCATCCAAGGATAACAGACAGCAACTCAACCACGGGCGCCCGTTTGAACAGAATTTTATCATTGAGGATCCCAAACTTTGGTCACCCGAAACGCCTTACCTCTATACGGCTACATCTACCCTATTTGTCGACGGTAAACAGACTGATGAATACACGACCCGTTTCGGTATCCGGGATATTCAATTTATAGCAGACAAGGGTTTCTTCCTGAACGGTCAGCGACGTAAATTTCAAGGGGTTTGCAATCATCATGATCTCGGCCCTTTGGGTGCGGCTATCAATGAAGCTGCTTTACGCCGCCAGTTGACCCTCCTGAAAGAAATGGGATGCGACGGTATCCGCACGTCCCACAATATGCCTGCTCCCGAATTAGTAAAACTTTGTGATGAAATGGGTTTCATGATGATCGTGGAGAACTTCGACGAATGGGAGGTCGCCAAATGCAAAAATGGGTATCACCGGTTTTTCGACGAATGGGCCGAAAAAGATATGGTGAATATGTTGCGTCATTTCCGGAACAATCCTTCGGTAGTCATGTGGAGTATCGGCAACGAAGTGCCTACCCAGTGCAGTAACGAAGGTTATAAGGTTGCCCGTTTCCTGCAGGACATTTGCCACCGGGAAGATCCTACGCGTCCCGTCACTTCCGGAATGGATCAGATTAGTTGTGTGCTGGACAATGGGTTTGCGGCGGTGGTTGAGGTCCCGGGATTCAATTATCGAACCCACCGTTATGTGGAGGCATACGAAAAACTCCCGCAGAATCTGGTGTTGGGTTCCGAAACTTCTTCCACCGTAAGTTCCCGTGGTGTATACAAGTTCCCCGTGGAGAAAAAAGCCGACGCGCTTTACGACGATCACCAGTCCTCTTCTTACGATCTCGAATACTGCTCATGGTCGAATATTCCCGATGAGGATTTTGTTTTGGCCGATGATTACGATTGGACACTGGGACAATTCGTCTGGACCGGTTTCGATTACCTGGGCGAGCCTTCGCCCTATGACACCGATGCATGGCCTAATCACAGCTCCATGTTTGGAATTATAGACCTTGCAAGTATTCCTAAAGACCGTTATTACCTGTACAAAAGTATCTGGAACAGGGACGAAGCTACGCTCCATATTCTCCCGCACTGGAACTGGAAAGGACGCGAAGGTGAAGTAACCCCGGTGTTTGTTTATACGAGTTATCCCTCCGCCGAACTTTTTATCAATGGGAAAAGTCAGGGAAAGCGTACAAAAAATAATAATTCCTTAACGGAAAGATATCGTCTGATGTGGATGGATGTGCGTTATGAACCAGGAGAAGTGAAGGTCGTTGCTTACGATGAAAACGGTAATAAAGCCGAAGAAAAAGTCGTTCGTACGGCCGGTAAGCCCCATAGGATCGAACTGATTCCCGACCGGGATGCACTGTCGGCCGACGGGAAAGACCTGGCTTACGTAAATGTCCGGGTGGTGGATAAAGAGGGCAACCTGTGTCCGCTGGACGACCGTATGATCCGTTTCACGGTAACCGGAGCGGGGAAATACCGTGCTTCCGCCAATGGAGACCCCACCTGTCTGGATATGTTCCATCTTCCACAGATGCCGCTTTTCAACGGACAACTCACAACTATTGTACAGGCAGGAGAAATTGCCGGAACGCTTACCCTTGAAGCAAAGGCAAAAGGAGTTCAGTCGTCAAAAATCTCTATAAGGGTGGAATAATGATTGTTTTTACATACGATAATACTTTCGACGGATTACTTTCATGTGTTTTCTTTGCGTATGAGCAGAGAAAATTTCCCGATCTGATCCTTTCTGAATTCGATCAAAAACCTCTGTTTATAGATGAGCAGTACTATGTGGATACTGAAAAAGAGAAATCGAAACGTGTATGGAAAGGATTGGAGAAAAAAATATCGAAATTCGCACAAAATATGTTGCTGAGCGTCTGGTTGTCGGAATTGCCGGAGACAGCGATGTTGCTGTTCCGGTATATCCGTAAAAATATCGATCATCCTCAGGGGATTGAAATGAATTTCGGAGATGATGATGTACTTCGTATCAAGGATATCGCACAGAAGGTGGGTGCCGATGCCCGGAAACTGATCCAGTTCATCCGTTTTCAGGAGACGGCCGACGGTATCTGGTTCGCTCCTGTTTCTCCACGTTACAATGTACTTTCATTGATCGTACCGCATTTCAGGTCGCGTTATGCCGGTCAACCCTGGATCATTTACGATACAAACCGGAATTGCGGTCTCTATTACGATACCCGTACCGTTGCCGAGGTCACCTTTCCGCAGGAAGAGTTCTCCCGCCTGAAGTCGGGAATTGTAGACGAGGACCGCCTCTCGGACGATGAAGCCTTTTTTCAGCAGTTATGGAAAGCCTATTTCAAAAGCATCACCATCAAAGAGCGGATCAACCTCAAGCTACAGCGCCAGCAGATGCCGCGCCGATACTGGAAATACCTTACCGAGATGCAGTAAGGGGGTTACTTGTTTTTCAACAGGTCGCGGATCTCGGTCAGCAGAACCTCTTCCTTGCTAGGTTCCGGGGGCGGTGCCGGTGCCTCTTCCTTCTTGCGTTTCATGGTGTTCATCGCCTTGATCACAATGAAAATGGCCGTACCGATGATTACGAAGTCGACAACCGACTGGATGAATGCACCGTAGTTCCATGTGATGGCCGGTACCGCAACATCCGATCCTTCCATTACCGCCTTTTTCAATACCAGCTTAAGCTCTGCAAACCTGCTGTCGCCAACCAGAATGGCGATGGGCGGCATCAGAATGTCATTAACAAATGAGGTGACGATCTTGCCAAAGGCAGCGCCGATAACAATACCCACGGCCATATCGACCACGTTACCGCGCATTAAAAATTCCTTAAGTTCTGTTCTGAATGACATGACGATTAATTTATTAAGGGGTTAAAAGAGCATTACATCACAAAGAAAAGAAAAAAAATGTCAACATACTGTTTTTTACGGTAAAATTTGCAGTGAATCAATGAAACAGCTCTGCGATCATGCAGCGGGCAGAACCTCCCCCGTTGGTTTCAATGGTGGTCAGCTCGGGCGACAGGATCTTGTTGTAGGTGGAGATAATCTTCTCCTGCTCCGATGAGAGCGACTTTCGGGCAGTGGCCGACATCACCATCAGGGGAGTGCCGTTACGGCTTTTCAGCTCCAACATATTCCCGGCAAACTGCTCCATCTGGTCGACTGAGATCTCCACGATCACTTTTCCGGCAGCATGCAACCGTGTCGTTACCTTATTGCGGTCGCCCTCCGACCCGATTGCCTCGAGGCAGACAACGGCCACCTGTGTCCCGATCCCCATCATCACGTTGGTGTGGTAGACCGGATTTCCGTTCCGGTCGACCGCGTCGAAAACCACCGGATCGAAGTTCATCCGGGCGGAGAACTCTGCCAGTACCTTTTCCGATGTGCGGGATGAGCGGCAACAGTAGGCAACCCGCTTGACACGGTCGAAAACCATGCTTCCCGTGCCCTCCAGGAACTCGCCCTTCTCTTCCCAGGGTGTAAGATCGATCAGTTTGGTGTGATTCAGCCTCCGGCGTAAAAAATCGAGCAGATGGGGCTTCCTCTCCAGACGGCGGTTTTCGGCAAACATGGGATAAAGGACCAACTCCCCCGTAAGATGGGAGGAGAACCAGTTATTGGGAAAAATTGCATCGGGAGTGGAGGGTTCCGGAGTGTCCTGCATTACAAACACCTCCACGTCGTTGCTCCTGAGGAGGCTGACATATGCGTCAAACTCCTCCAGGGCTCCTTCCTCCACCCTCTCCTGCCCCCTCTTCCGCTGAAAGAAGTTGTTGGTTGCCGTCGCTTCGTTGAATGCGAACCGGGCAGGCCTGACCATCAATATCCTTGATGAGGTTTGCATCTACTCCAGTGATCTTATCGAATCCTTGATAATTCCGATTGCCTCCCTGATCTCCTCTTCGGTAATCATCAACGGAGGTGCGAAGCGGATGATATGGCGGTGTGTCGGTTTTGCCAGCAGCCCCTTCTCTGCCATCGCAAGACAGATATCCCAAGCCTCCTTGCCGTTGTGGGGCTCGACGACGATTGCGTTGAGCAGCCCTTTTCCCCTGACCTGCTTCACAAACGGGCTGCTGAAGCCGTTCAGTTCTTGGCGGAAGAGTTCTCCCAGGGTAGCTGCCCTTTCTGCCAGTCTCTCCTCCTTGACCACCTCCAATGCGGCAACCGCCACTTTACAGGCGATAGGGAAACCACCGAAGGTCGACCCGTGCTGTCCCGGCTTAACAGTCAGCATCACCTGGTCGTCGGCAAGCACGGCAGAGACAGGCAAAACACCTCCGGAGAGGGCCTTCCCCAGGATAAGGATGTCGGGCCTGACCCCCTCGTGATCACAGCACAGCAGCCTCCCCGTACGGGCGATACCGGTCTGTACCTCATCGGCGATAAAGAGGATATCATGTGCTTCGCAGAGTTGTTTGCACGCTTTCAGGTATCCCTCATCGGGCACAACAACACCCGCTTCGCCCTGTATCGGTTCAACCAGAAATCCGGCAATTCGCTCCCCCTTCTCTTCAAATACCTGCTGGAGTGCCTCCAGGTCGTTGTAGGGGATCACCTCGATGCCGGGAGTGTAGGGGCCATATTCGGCCCGCGCCTCACCATCGGTCGACATCGACACGATCGTGATGGTGCGGCCGTGGAAATTCCCTTCACAGGCAACGATAATCGCTTCATTTTCGGGAATCCCCTTGTTCAGGTATCCCCATTTCCGGGCAAGTTTCAGTCCCGTCTCTACCGCTTCCGCTCCGGAGTTCATCGGCAGCATCTTGTCGTACCCGAAATAGCTGTGCATGAACGCTTCGTACGGACCGAGGCAGTCGTTGTAAAATGCACGCGAGGTGAGACAGAGGGTCTCCGCCTGCCTGGTGAGCGCCTCGACGATCTTCGGGTGGCAATGTCCCTGGTTCACTGCTGAATAGGCGGAGAGGAAGTCGAAATACCTCTTACCGTCAACATCCCAGAGATAGAGACCTCTTCCCCTTGCGAGGACAACGGGAAGCGGATGGTAGTTGTGTGCGCCGTACCGCTCTTCCAGATCGATATAGTGTTGTGATTTTTCCGAGATCAACATGGCCAGGGGTATTGTTTTTTACATCGGTGTCAGCACCAGGTTCCGGAAGAGAATCCTTTTCCCCTCGCTCTGCAGTCCGATGTGTCCCTCCTTGACCCTGCCGGTTCCCCGGTTCTGGTGCACATCGTTCACATATACGTCGATAACCCCGTCCTGAACGGTGATCTTTACCCGGTTCCACTCACCGGCCGGATTTTCACTTGAAGGTTGCTCCTTCTCTACAACCGGGAATTTCGGACGTTCCGTCACCCCTTCAGGAAGTTGGTACTCTTTCACGTCCGATCCGCCAAGCAATACGAAGTCGCCCGCCTTGCCCGCTGCAAGCTGTACCTCCACGCATGTGGGGAAGGGATTTTTTGGATCTTCAATCAGCACGAAGATTCCGCTGTTGCTCGCCTCGTCTGCCCAGCGATACTCCAGTTCCAGGGTGTAGTTGGCATACTTCTCCTTCGTATACATGTAGCCAATCGGTTCCCCCTTGATGGATATCTGGCCTTCATCCACAGTGAAAACCTGATCTGCGGGTACGGCATCGTTCTCTACAACGAAGTTCCAGTTCGATAAATCCTTTCCGTTGAAAATTGTCTCCTTTTCCTGTTGCATGCACGCCGGAGCAAGCAGAAGCAGTGCGGCGAAGAGCGTTACGTTTGTCTTTTTCATCTGATTAATATGTTGTTGGTGAATAGATCTCGTTAACAAAGTTAAGTAAAAATGATGAGAAACAAGTCAGCTTGAAACCATAAAAGCGCTACGACAACCGATATAGTCCTAAAAAAGCAAAAAATGATTGTGAGATAGCCAATAAATGCATATTTTTGCTCAATCTAGTTCAGCAAAACCGTACGAGAGGAATGAACAAAGCGCACATCTTATGGGCGGACGACGAGATTGACCTGCTCAAGCCTTATATCCTTTTTCTGGAGGAGAAGGGGTATGGGGTGGATACCGTGAATAGCGGACGCGATGCCATTGAGAAGTGCCGGACTTCGGTCTACGACATCCTCTTTCTGGATGAACACATGCCCGGACTGTCGGGGCTGGAGACGCTCACCGAGATTGCCTCCTCTCATCCCGACCTGCCGGTGGTGATGATCACCAAGAGCGAAGATGAGGGGATCATGGAAAAGGCTATCGGCAAGAAGATTGCCGATTACCTGATCAAGCCTGTCAATCCCAACCAGATACTGATGACCATCAAGAAAAGGTTGGAGAAGGAGGAGATCATCAGCGAGTCCAATACGATTCACTATCGGGAGGAGTTTGGCCGGTTGAGCCGCGAGATGAATGAATGCCGGAGGGCAGACGAATGGGTCTCAATATATAAGAAATTGACATTCTGGGAAATCGAGTTCTCCCGGTCGCAACACCCGCTGCAGGAACTGCTGGCGGCACAAAAATCGGAAGCGAACGTCAGATTCGGAAAATTCGTGACGCAAAACTACGAGAACTGGTTGCTGGATCCGGAGTCGGCACCGCTACTGAGTCACGGGCTCCTTCAGCAAAGGTTATTGCCGGAGCTCGACAAGGGCGAAAAGATCTTCTTCATCCTGATCGATAATTTCCGGTACGACCAGTGGTTGGCCATCAAAAGCCTGGTATCGGACCTTTTCACCTATACCGAGGATACCTGCTTCAGCATTTTGCCAACGGCCACCCAATATGCGCGTAATGCCATCTTTTCCGGATTGACTCCGCTGCAGTTGTCGAAAAGGTTTCCCGGATTGTGGGTCGGCGAGGGAGAGGCTGAAGGAAAAAACTTGTCGGAAGAGCTGCTTCTGCGATCGCTGCTGGAGCGTTTCAACCGGAAAGAGCGCTATTCCTACCACAAGATCAGCACGAATGCCGAAGGGGAGAAGCTTGTCCAGAATTTTGCCTCGCTTGAACGAAACGAACTGAACGTGGTGGTCTTCAATTTTATAGATATGTTGTCGCATGCACGTACCGAGTCGCCAATGATCCGCGAACTGGCTCCGGATGAGCCGGCTTACCGGTCAATTACCCGTTCCTGGTTCCGTCACTCACCTCTCATCGGGTTGTTGAAAAAGATCGCGGAGAGGCGGGGGCGGGTGCTCCTGACAACCGATCACGGAACCATCCGCGTTCGCCATCCGCAAAAGGTGGAGAGCGAGAAGAGTGTCAATGCCAATCTGCGCTACAAGGTGGGGCGAAACCTCACCTACGATCCGAAGAGGGTGTTCAGCATCACCCACCCGGAAAAAGCGGGATTGCCATCACCCAATATCAGTACGAGATACATCTTCGCCCTCGGCGACGATTTCTTCGTCTACCCCAACCGGTTCAACCACTACGTCTCTTACTACGAAAATACGTTTCAGCACGGAGGTGTCTCGATGGAGGAGATGATTGTGCCATTGGTGACATTACAGGCCAGATAGAGCAAAAAGCAAATGAGTATGCAGTTGAAAATTGAGGATATTTCAGGAATCGGCGAAGCTGCCCGCCAATTTATTTCCGGCATGGGTGATGAGAAGGTGTTTGCCTTTTACGGCGCAATGGGTGCGGGCAAGACCACTTTCATCAAGGCCCTGTGCGAGGAGCTGGGAGTGGAGGAGACCATCACCAGTCCCACTTTTGCCATCATCAACGAGTATCGGGATGGAGGGGGCAACTCCATCTTCCATTTCGATTTCTATCGTATCAATAAACTGGAGGAGGCTTTCGACTTCGGTTATGAGGACTATTTCTACAGTGGAAACCTCTGTTTCATCGAATGGCCCGAGCGCATCGAGCCCCTGCTCCCTGCCGGTACCGTGAAGGTCTATATTGACGGTTCCGACGACGGTGTGCGGACGATCGAAACTCGGCGGGATAATTAAACGCGTCGGGCAGAAAGCAATCCAACAAGTTCAGTAAAAAGAATACCCGAATAGATGAAAAAGATAGCCATATCCGTTTGCTTGTTTCTCTCCACACTGCTGGCCACATCACAGGTGAATACCGACCGGGTGATGATGATCGGCAAGAATGCCCTTTACTTCGAGGACTATGTGTTGGCCATACAATATTTCAACCAGGTGATCGGCGCTAAGCCTTACCTGGCCGATCCCTACTACTTCCGTGCCTTGTCGAAATTCATGCTCGACGACTTCAAGGGGGCAGAAGAGGATGCCAACCTCTGCATCGAACGGAATCCCTACTATACGGCTGCCTACCAGCTTCGCGGAGCAGCCAGGCAGAATCAGGAGAAATTCGAACTGGCTGCTGCCGACTATCAGCGAAGCCTGGAGTTCTTTCCTGAAGACCGGCTCACGTTGGTGAACATGGCCATCGTGAACGTCGAGCTGAAGCAGTATGAGGTGGCGGAGAAATTTTTCGAGGTGCTGCTGCGCCGTTTTCCCGACTATATTCCAGGCTACCTGACCCGCGGACAGATGTATCTCGAGCAGAAAGATACGCTGAAGGCGCTGGCCGATTACGATAAGGCGATCGAGATAGATCCCTATACTGCTCAGTCGTTTGCAGCACGCGGTGTGTTGCAGTTCCAGCTGAAGGAGTACAACAAGGCGCTGGCCGACCTGGATGAGGCGATCAGGCTCGATCCCTATTTTGCCGGGAACTATATCAATCGGGGGCTGGTGAAGTATTACCTGAACGATCTGCGGGGAGCGATGGCCGATTACGACCGGGTGATCGAGATGGACGAAAACAACCTGATTGCCCGCTTCAACCGCGGATTGCTGCGTGCACAGGTGGCCGACAACAACCGGGCGATCAAGGATTTCGACAAGGTTATCGAACTTCAACCCGACAATACGATGGCCTATATCAACCGGGCGATGCTCTATGCCGAGATAGGTGACAATCTGAGCGCCATCCGTGATATGGATGTGGTGCTCGAGGAGCATCCCGATTTCTTCTCGGGCTATTACATGCGTGCCGAGATGAAACGGCAGCTGAATGATCTTCGCGGCGCTGAGCGGGACTTCCTCACTGCACGCAACGAGGAGGCCAAGGCCAAACAACGGGCAACGGTAGATGCGGTGGATGGAAGGAAGCTGGCGGCAGAAGCGAAGGATACCAGGGAGGAGACCGACAAGGATATTGAAAAGTTCAACCTGCTGGTGGTCGCCGACAAGGAGGCAACGGAGAAGAGCCGGAGCAGATACCAGCGCGAGTCGCGGGGCCGGGTACAGGATCTCAATGCCAAGATCGCGCTCGAGCCAAAGTTTGTGCTGACCTATTACGACAAGGGATTCGAGGTGAGCCGGCCGGTCTACTTCTCCGAATCGCTGGAGAGGGCCAACGAGATGCTGAACCTCAACTGGAGGCTTAAGGCGGTGAACAACGAGGCCGCGCTGAACGAGTTGCAGGTGCAGTCGCATTTCCGTTCCATCGACAACTATTCGAGGTTGATGGTGGAACGGCCCAACGATGCCCGACTCTATTTCGGCAGGGGGATGGACTTCATGCTGGTCCAGGATTACGAGAATGCCCTGAAAGATATCAACCGGGCCATCGAACTGCAGCCCGACTTCATGCAATCCTATTTTGTGCGTGCGGTGATCATGACCAAACAGCTCGAAATCGAGCCAATGTTGCCGTCCGAAACGACTAAACCGGAGCCCTCGGTCGGAGTGAACCCGGCAGACAGGCTGAACGAGCTGCCACAGGTTCCCCGTGCAAAAGTGCCCGAAATCTCCACCAAGTCGTTCCGGTACGATGCTATTCTCAAGGATTATGAGACGGTGTTGCGACTCGATCCCAACTTCATTTTTGCCTACTACAACATGGCAGAGATCTACAGCCTCGAAAAGGATTACCGGGCGGCGATCGACAGTTATACCAAGGCGCTGAAGATCGAGCCGCAGTTTGCCGAAGCCTATTTCAACCGGGGATTGTCGCGTCTGTCGATCGGAGATACTGCAGCCGGTCTCGACGATCTCCGGAAAGCCGGAGAGCTGGGAGTGGTACAATCTTACAGTATCATCAAGCGGATGCAGTGATAGTTTGGTCAGGAGATAAACTCCACTCTTGCCTCCTGACCCTTTTTCAACTCGAGCGCGATATATCCGTTTTCAACAGTTATCCTTTTCCCGTTCCGTTTTACAGCGGTAACGTGATCGGGGACTTTCACCCTGAAGGTTCCGCCGGTTTCAGCGCGAAGAGTTGCAGATAACAGGCGGCTGTTTTTCCAGCTGGCATCCACCTCGGCACCGCCGCGTACCCTCAACCCCTTGAAGCTTCCGGAGGCCCATCTGTCGGGCAGGGCAGGTAGCAGCTGGATATACCCATCCTGGCTCTGGATCAGCATCTCGGCAATTCCTGCAGTTCCTCCCAGGTTGCCGTCAATCTGAAATGGAGGATGGGCGCAAAAGAGGTTGGCGTAGGTTCCTGCACCGCTACTCATGCTGATTTCGTCACCGGCAGTAGGTTCCAGCAGATTCTTCAGCAGTTTGTAGGCCCGGTTGCCATCTTGCAGGCGGGCCCAGAAGTTGATCTTCCATGCGCGCGACCAGCCGGTGCCGCCGTCACCACGACGCTCCAGCGTTTCGCGGGCGGCTGCTGCCAGTTCAGGTGTGGTGTTGGGTGATATCTGGTTCGACGGATAGAGACCGTAGAGATGTGAAACGTGACGATGTTGGGGATCCGCCTCCCTGTAGTCTTCGAGCCACTCCTGCAGATAACCGCTGGAACTGATCTGCATCGGGGGAAGCTTGGGCAGCGTCTCCCGGATCCGGGCAGTTGTCCCGTCCTCGATGCCCAGAATTGATGCGGCCGACAGAACATTGGTAAAGAGTTCCTTTATCAGTTGGACATCCATGGTAGGCCCCATGCATACAAAGATCCGGTCTTTATCCCCGGGAATGTAGAAGCCGTTTTCGGGTGAAGAGGAGGGAGCGGTAACGAGCCATCCGTTCTTGGGTTCTGCAATCATGCCGCTGAGGAAGAACTTGGCTGCTCCGGCAAGTGTCGGATAGATGGTGCGCAGGTACTCCTTGTCCTGCGAGAAGGCGAAGTGCTCCCAAAGGTGAGCACAGAGCCATGCGCCCCCCGTGTTGGTCGCCCCCCACGATGCGTGTTCGCCCGGGGCAGTGAATTTCCACGGATTGCTCATCATATGGGCCAGCCACCCTTCGGCTCCGTAAAAAGCTTTTGCCGTGGCCTCTCCCGAGGGTACAAGCGACTGGGTGAATGTGATCAGCGGTTGATGCAGTTCAGAAAGGTTACACACCTCCACCGGCCAGTAATTCATCTGTACATTGATGTTGAGGTGGTAGTCGCCATTCCAGGGAGTCTGCACCTGATTGGCCCACAACCCTTGAAGGTTGAGCGGCAGCGTCCGTTCATTCGTGCCGCAGATGATCAGATAGCGGCCATACTGGAAGTAGAGCGCGGCAAATGAAGGATCCTCCTCCTTTTGGAAAGCGGCTAGCCGTTTGTCGGTAGTTCTGCTGTTGTCCTGTTCTCCAAGCCAGAGCTCCACACGGTCGAACTTCTCCTTGTAGAGTGCGGTATGGGCCCGCTTCATCTTTACGAACGAAAACCTTTTGGCCCGCTCGAGTAACCGGTCAACAGTCGCCAGATACTCCTTGTCGAGCATGTCGGTCGAGGTGGAGATGAGGATAATCGCTTCATCGGCATTGGATAGCGAGAGGCTTTTGTTGCCTGCCGACACTGTTCCACCCTTATTCACGATCTCTACTTTGGTCAGGTATCTGACACCCTTGTCGCCATTGTGGCCATCATTGAGTTGTCCCTCCATGATGAGGCTCTCCCCTTTCACCGAGATGGTAGCCCTCTCTGGGCGGCTCAGTTCTAATTCGAATGAGACAGCACCTCTCCTGTCGGCTGCCACACGGATAGCCAGCACATCATCGCTGTGCGATGCAAGATATTCGCGGTTGTAGGTGATTCCACCCCTGGTGAAGCTGGTCGATGCTACCGCATCGTTGAGCGACAATTTCCGCTGGTAGTTGTCTGCCGCTTCCTGATGAGGGTATTGGTAGTTGATACGGAGGTTTCCCAGCATCTGGAAACAGCCGTAGGGGGCATTCTTGCTTTTACCGCCTGAAGAGCCCACACCTCCACACCTGAAATGTTCGTACATGATTCGTTGTGCATCCCCGTTCTTTCCTGCAAGCAGCAGCTCACGGATCTTCGGCAGATAGCCGATTGCCTCGGGATTGATCGCTTCGGGGTCCTCGCTGCCCGACCACATGGTGATGTCGTTGAGCACCACAAGTTCCCGATCTATTCCCCCATCCGGCATCATGCCGATGCGTCCGTTACCCAGGGGAAGTGTCTCCTCCCAGGTCGACGCCGGTTTGTTGTATCGCAGAGCAAGTTCATTTGCCGTTTCGGCAGATGCCGTGCAGGAAAGCAGTGTGACTACTGCCAGAAGAGTGACTGTAATTTTCATCGGATTTCCCATTATATTGTAGATTATTTTACGCTAACCGCATCTTTTGACGAGAGTTCTGTCCGAATATCACGCTCTGCATCCCATCCACTCTCGAAGTGGTTGTTTTCGATCAGAACGTTGCGTACCCGTTCAAAGAAGAACGGGTGTTTGTTCCAGTGAAACGGTTCAAAATCTGTATTGTAGGTGACACTGTTGTTTCGGATAGTCAGCCCGTCGGTCGATTTGGCATAGACGAGCGGACGGTCGAACGTCTCGAATATATTCTTTTCAATGAGAATACCCGAGTGGAAGAACCGCTGTTGATCCTTGAGGTTAGGTATCTCGGGATAGATGGAGATAATGGCGTTTGTAAACTGATAGTATGCAGTAAGGCCATTGATAAAGCGGTTGTTTCTGATGATCACCTCCTTGCAGGCTCCGGTTTCGTACCATCCATTGCAGTCCCCGCATAGCAAAATTGCCGTCCCGTGGGTATGGTCGAAAAGGTTGTTCTCGCAGATTACCCGTTTAGGTGTGCTGAAGAGCGCACCGCGCGCACGGTTGTTGCGGATGATGTTGTCAGAGAAAATCACTTCGGGAGTCCAGGTGAGGTTTTCAATTCCGTATCTTCCAGTTTCACCCCACTTGAATCCCCAAGCCTGTGGGTGCATGTACCTCGCCTGTATTGTGTTGTCGTTTATACGTTTGGTGACCCGCAAGTAGGTCCCGTGGACATTGATGGCGTCATCGGCCATCATTTCATAGAGTCCGTTTCGGGAGAGAATCACCCCTTTGCACGCCGAAAAGTGAGTTGCATCGGCCTGGGTGGTGAAATAGCGAAGGGAATCGTTCTCTTTCAGGCAAACGGAGAACCGGTCCAAGGTGATATTTTCGCTCATTTGTGCCAACAGACCCATCCCCTCGGCATAGTGTACCTGAACATTCTCAATGACGGTGTTGCTGCTTTCACCGATAAAGATGCCGGGAGCAGGACGTTCCCACGAACGGAGAACATACCGTTCACCCGGTGAGGTTAACTTTACCTGGTCCCACCCCCTGATGCACAAATGATCGGGTGAAGCTTCGGTAACCGACTCTGGGTTGAAACTTATGTCCTGACGGTTGTAAGTCAGGTGTTTGTCCGGGCGGAACGCCATTGAACTCTTTGGAATCACTTCGAAACCTTCACCCAAAAGAACAAGCTTCCCGTCGTCAATGCGGTAATTTCCGCCGGGATAGATCTCAGCCAGCAGCTCATCCTTGTCCGGATCCACCTCAACAATGTTGAGCTGGTGCAAGGCAGGTATCTCAAAGTCGATGGAGAAGTTTTTCAAGGTGATGTTTTGCCCTTTCAGGATGGCAAAGGGGATCATCCGACCGTGAAAGATAAACTCCGAACCCTGTCCGTCGATGGTTACGTTCTGCAGGTTTTCGAGTGCAAACCCCACCTTCCTGGGGTTGCTCTGGTCGTGATTCGAGATGTAATATTCGCGAGAGAAGGCAGTGTCGGGATAGAAATCGTACCGCCCTTTGGGGATAACAACCGTAACGTGTGCCGTATCTTTTCGCGCTTTCAGCTGTTCAATCAGCTTAACAGCCGCAATTGATGCGTCTACCGTTGTGTCGGGTTTTACATCAAATGTATACTCAGTTTTTTTTGTGGAGCATCCTAGACAGACTATCAAGGAGATAACGAGTAAATAGATCTTTCTTGGCATAATTTGAAAATGAATCGAGAAACAAAAATAATCAAAAAGAGCTCAGATCTGCTAAATATGTGGAGGAAATCGGATGATTCCGCGAGGCCAGGCAGGTTCCAGATCACCAGTTTGCCAGGGAACAACCTCCCGGTCTTAAACGCTCTCTCTTCCGGCAACAGAGCCGGCAATCTTGTTTTGATCAGTAGAGCTCAATATTGTTCAACACCGGCGAGGCTTTGGCCTCGAGAATATTCACTCTTATCTTCGATGTCGTTACCGGGTCAATTTTAAGGATTCTCTTGTACCCGATGGTTGTACCGGTGGCTGCCGCTACCCATTTCTTACCGTCCCAGGTTTCAACTGAGAACGATTTCACCCGTTGACCCAGTTTAATCTGCTCTTGCAATAGAATATATGAAACAAGTTGCGGTTTTTTCAACGAAATTTCCAGATTGGCGGCAATGGTATCGTCGTCAGTTGCCCAATGGCTATCCTTCTTGTTGTCAATAAGATTTGTCGCTGCATACTTCTCTGATTTGCCGCGATAATTACTTGCCATTATCTTGGATCCGGCGGCCAGGTTGTTAGCAAAAGTCTCATCCAGAATTTTTCGGAATCCTTTAAGCGACTTTATATCGTTCTCGTGTATCAAGCCTCTCTTGTCGGGAGGAATATTCAACAGGAGGAGTGACCCTCGTCCTACGGAGGTGAGATAGATCTCAAATAACTCTTCCGGGGTTTTAACCATCGAATCCTCTTTTTCATGATAAAACCATCCCGGTCTGATGGAGACATCTACTTCTGCCGGTATCCATTTAGTCCCGTCGATTGAGCCCGTATTCAAGAGTTTGTTGATGCCCGACTTGCCCGCGTATAATGTATCGGGCGTAATCGTGTTCCAATTTGTCTCGTTGACGAACCCCCGCTCATTCCCTACCCAGCGGATATCGGGACCGGCATCGCTGAAGAAGAGTACATTGGGTTGAAGCTCTCTGATTTGACGCAGTGTGGTTGGCCAGTCATAATAGGTCTCCCGGTCGATGCTTCTACTTTCCCTTGCGCCTCCATAATAGCCAGTTCCTCCGTTTGCTCCGTCAAACCACATTTCAAAAATATCACCGTAATTGGTAAACAGCTCTTTTATCTGATTGCGGTAGTAGAGAATATAGTCGGGGTTTCCGTAATCTTTATGATTCCTGTCCCAGGGAGAGAGATAGACTCCAAACTTCAGGCCGTCTCTCTTGCATGCGTCACTCAACTCCTTCACGATATCACCCTGTCCGTTCTTGTAGGGACTCTTTTTTATTGAGTGCTCGGTGAATTGTGACGGCCATAAGCAAAAACCGTCGTGATGTTTGCAAGTCAATATTATCCCCTTGAAACCGGTCTCCTTGATATTGGTCACCCATTGATCGACATCCAATGCTGTTGGATTGAAGATTGACTCCTTCTCGTCACCGTAACCCCACTCAAGGTCGGTGAATGTATTTGTGGTGAAATGGATAAAGGCGTTCATCTCCATCTCGTGCCAGGCCAACTGATTGTCCGAAGGAACAGGATAGACCGGTTCGGGAGGAGCAACGTTTACTTCTGTTTTACATGAAACAACTATTGAAGCGATAAAACAGAAAGAGATGATTCCCTTGGTGCTAAATAGTCTCATTTTATTCGATATTTATAGATTTGATCAATAGTACCATTCTCCACAGCATGGCGAACAACACGCCTCTCCATTGATAAGTCGAGTCTCTCTCATTCTGGTCTCGTTTTACAAGTTAATACAGATTAGGTTGGTTACATCTGGCAGATTTATCGCCGTTAAGTGATATTTTGGTATAATTGTTACCGTAAAATCGAGTGATATTTGAGTGTTGCTTTGTGCCTGAACCATTTGTTGTTTATGTAATGAACTTGTATTTAGTATCTTAAATGTTTATTGATGTTTCGTCGATTAAGCGATAGATCAGGTGCAGGGGTTAAGTAACGGTTTCACATTGTTGTTAGGATTTATCAAATTATGGAGTGTATCCTGTACTGTACTGAGATGATGCAAATATAAGTTATCTTATTTACATCTTTGTAAAGATTCATATGTTATGAAGCATAATAAGCAGTTTTGTGAAGGCTTTTTTTTTTGACAAAAAGGATAAATCTACCCGTGTGAAATGTTAAAAAGAGCTAAATAATCTCTTCCTATCCTTTTCGCCTTTTACCTTGCTCAAATGGCGATGTCTGTTGCAGGATATTGAAGGTCAGCATTGTAGACTATTCGTTATGGCGCTTCCCCCACGTAATGACCCAGGTTATAGGTCTCATACAAGGTTAAAAAGTCCCGTACGGGCGCGGGTTGTATCGGATTGAATTATTTTTTTTTCTACTTTTACACCTCTGTTTATCAATGCGTGAAAAATGATACACTGCTTCTTTAGTGTTATGCCCATGTTTGTGGTATTGTTCTGGCTGGTCCTCTTTTTGCTGGATAGGCCAAGCGATATTGCAAAGCGCTTTCTTCTCTTTTTTCTGGGCGTCGCACTGGTGAATTATACGGCACACTGGATCTATTTCAATCACAATTATACGGCATACCGTCTGATCGACAGCTTCTGGGTCTTCACTTCACTGGCAGTCTATCCCATCTACTACTACTACATCCGCCTGTTGACGGTAGACTCCAAGACCGACTGGAGATGGTGCTGGATATTGGCCCCGGCACTGTTGCTCTCCCTCTTTTCCGGTGTCTGTTATCTGCTGATGAGTCCCGCCGAACTGGATACGTTGACGCATGAACTCCTCTTTTATAACCGCCCTCCCCGGTCGGAGCATACACTGCTTGTCCGCCTGCAGGCGGTGCGGATTTTCCTCTTCAAGGTGATCTTTGCAACTGAAGTGTTGCTGACCCTCTATTTCGGGCTTCGTCTGGTCAAGGAGTTCAACAAGAAGGTGAAGGCTTTCTACTCGAATGTGGAGAATAGGGAGTTGTCCACCATCAGACAGATGCTCTTCTTTATGGTGCTCACCGCATTGATCTCTTTTATCTCCAATCTGCTGGGGAAAAACCTCTTTTCGGGCAGCACCGCGCTGCTTGCAATTCCTTCCATCACTCACTCCATCGCGCTTTTTGGAGTCAGTTACGTCGGTTACCGTCAGCAATTTACCGTCCGTAACCTCAAAGAGGATCAGTTACAGGGTGAGAGTTGCGAGCCACCGTTTGAGAGTGAGACGATGACCGGTATTGAATATGACCTGCTCTATTCCAAACTGGAGATACTCTTCGAGGTGGACCAGATCTTCAAGAATCCGGAACTGCGGCTGACCGATGTGGCACTGGAGTTAGGTACCAACCGGACCTACCTCTCCAAGTTGATTCACGCCAGACGCGACATGAACTTCAGCGATTTCGTGAACGAATACCGGGTGCGTTACGCCGAAGGGATTCTCACCCTGCCTGAATATGCCCATCTGACCATTGATGAGGTGGGCCTTCACTCCGGCTTTTCAGGGAACAGCACTTTTTACCGGGCGTTTGAGAAAAATTACGGTATGCCCCCCGGCAAGTATAGAAAACAGCAGGTTTAGGCCTGGAAGCTACCTTACTCTTTCCTCCCCCTGAAGGTGAAATACCTGAGTCCATAGTAGTCTATTATGTTTACCGCCATGTCCCCAAAAAGTCCACTGCCAACAGTTCCTTTAGCCGGCAGGATGCCGTAATAACCACCCGGCTCGGGCGTGAAGGGAAAGGTATGTTCAAACAGCTCGAAATCATCGTACACAACCCTGTTGTCCTCCCGTCGCGACATGCCCGATCCAATGTAACTTCGTCCGAAATCAACCTCCATGATCTTTTCTGTGGGTTTGAAGCCATATGGCATCCCGTCTGCAAAATAGCCGTATGGTACACCGCTGTATAGGATGGCCCCGATCTGCACCGGCTGCAACAGGTGGCGCATCACTTTGAACTTGCAATGAACCTGTGTGCTGTCGGCCGACAAGTTGACATCACTGGCATGGGGATCGCACAGGGGAGAGAAGTACCGTTCCCAGATGGGATCTCCTTCCAGCGTCAGCTCATCGGTCTCGTAATTGAAGACACCTCCCAGCGTGGTGAGCGATCCCTTGATCTTGCTCTCGGTGTTGAGTGACATCTTCTGGGTCTGTTCAAAGAAGTCCCAGTAGTATCCCATCTTCATGCGTGCATCGGCACTGCAAAGCGCTTCCATCACGCCCCATACCTTGATGCCCGCATCTACCCTTACGCCTGCAGTGGTGTGCACATTGGCCGACAACTCACCCCCTGTGAAGGAGAGGCCATTCTCGCTGAACCTGGATGCCCGGGTGGTGCTGCGGGTTCTGAATCCCTCGTTGCTGTTGTAGGAGAATCCGAGGTCCATCGCGGCGCTGTAGCTCATGCCTGCCCTGATCTCTACTTCTCCCCCCACACCGGCAACACCGTAAAAACGGATCACCGGCACGATGGTGAGCGGCGGTACGGGGATGGGGGCAAAATAGGCGGTTAGCAGGTGGAACGATTTGTCCACCGCATCGGCCTCCACCTCGATGCTCATATCGGCCGAAAGCTGGATGTCGGGGGATATGCTGGCATGGAAATAGTGCAGCTTCTTGTCGAAGATGCCCACCAGCAGCCGCATGCTGAGATCCATGCTGGCTGAAACCTCAATTTCGGAGTTGTCGCCAGGCTCCAGCGTAAAGCTCATGTTGCCGGAGGAGTAATTGTAGCTTTTTCTTCCACTGGCCCGTGTTGTAGGCAAAGAAAGTTCAATTTGTGAACCGTTCTGGGTGAAGCTCACCGTTTCCCCGTCGGGTGTCTCCACCCGGCTCAGGTAGGCACCGAGTTCCAGCTCAACGCCCCCCTCATCGTTCATCGTGCCATCTTCATTCCAGATCGGTTCACCCAGGGAGAGCTCTTCAAACACCTCGGTGATATCGGTCACCGGTTCAGCCACCACGGCAATGTATTCGCTTTCGGGGTTGCCCACCGAGACGATTCTGCCGATATAGCCTTCCGGGAACAATTTGGAGGGAGTATCGAAAAGCAATACCTCACCCATCCTGGGTTCAAACTCTTTTTTCACCGTCATAAAGAGCGTGTGGGTTTGTAATTTGACCATATTGACCCATTCGTCATAGCTTACCACCCGGGCATCTACGATATATTCCATTCTTTCCGCATCGACCAGGGTAGCATCCTCCTGCAGTTTGTATTCTACTTCGTCCGATGTAGTGACCGTCTCTCCCACCGGGTATACCCTGCTGCGCTCAATCATTTTTCCCGATGTTGTACCGATCGTCTTTATCACTTCACTGCCGTCATCCATCACGAATTTCACCTCAAATCCCTTTGTGTAGTCGCGGGGAGGAATAAAGAGATAGAAATGGTGCAGGGTGCCATCGAGCAATACTCCTTCACCACAGTCGATGGTAAGGGTAAGTGAGGTTCCACTGCCGCTCTCTGGAAACCGTGCATCGGGGATCCCGTCGCTCCAGGCGACCGTGAAGCTCCCGCTCACCGGTTTGCCCGAGAGATCCCGGAAATGTACCTTGAGCAGACGGTCACCCTCAGTACCGCTGTAACCCACCTTGAGCAGCGCAAAGAGGTTGCGGAAGCCGATGCCCGATGCACTGCCCTTGCCGGCCATGAAGTTAGCAGGGGCATAGGGTTGCGACACCCGCTCCTTGAGGGTATAGGGCTGTGTGGCCGGGAAGGTGAGCGTCAACTCGCTGTTGTTGCCAATAGAAGTTCCCTCCCGATAGGGGTAATAGGCCGTCACCTCGCCCGTGGGCATGCTGCCGGTTGTCCTGAACCGGGCTTTTTTGCCGTTTTCCAGGATGTCATCCACACCGGCAGTGAAGAGCAGGTTGCTACCCCCTCCCTTGCCGAAGACGCCGATCCGGTCGTTCACCTCCCAACGGACTTCTGCCTTGATGCCGGGATGATCAATCACTGCGGTTCGGGTCGTTTCTTCCCCCTCAATGATGGTAGCTGTCAATACGTTGTCGCCGGGAGCTGCTCCCTGTCCAAACGGTTCGGCGGTACAACCAAGCAGTGCGAGGCCAATCACCAGCAGGGAGAATTTATGCAGGTTTTTCCTATCTCTTGTTCTTTTCATGATCAGTTGCTGTTTGTGGTTAATCCCATCCCGTGGGGTCATTGTAATCGTAATCATCATTGTCGGAAGCCTCTTCCGCCTCTTCTTCGTATACCCATAGTTTTTGAGTCAGTGTGCTGGCATAGACAATAATCTCCTGCCCCGGTCTCATCTGGGTGCTGTTGTTGGGCGTTGAGGTGATGGTGAACTGCGTATCGTTGATCTTATTCACCTGCAACCACTCTCCAACATATCCCAGGGTGAACTCGGTCACGTTGGTTATCACCGTAACGACGATGGTTCCTCCATATGAGGGGAGGGGTATGTTGGTGTTCCCAACAGGGGAGAAGAGGAAGAGCTCCGGCAAAGGATCCTGGTACACCGTGATGGAAGCGAGCGAGTCGCCCTCATTCCCATAGAGGGTGACCAAGGCTTGTCGGGGAATGTTGCCCGTCCAACTTTCATCAACGGTGATGCTAATGCCTTCGTCCGAATTTTTTTCTGTCCGGCACCAGGACTGATCGGAGCGGCAACTCCACCCGGTTATGTTGGTTTTAATCCCAATTCCGTTAGAACCCCCCTGATAATTCATGATCACCTTATCGGTAACCGGTTTGATGAAAGCTTCCGCCGGTTCGACGGCCGCATCCTGCGTCACCTCGATGGTCACCTTTTTGGTAGTCCCTTCTGCTGTGACGGTTAACATGGCATTCTCCGGAGGAGCGAAAGCCTTGTTTTCAGTTGCAGTTACCGTGAAGTTGGAGGCTCCCTTGCTGACCGTGCACCAGGTCTTGCTGGACGTGACGTTCCAACTTTTAGCATTGGTCGTGACTGTGATCTCCTTGCTCCCCCCCTCAGCAGGAAAGTGGATGGGTGTGTCGGTTACCTCCAGGGTGATTGTTTTATTTCCATTCCCATTTCCCCCTCCACCGGGGACCTCTTCCTTACCGCAGCCTGACAGGAAGAATAGAATCAAGGCTATGACAGATAGTGCGAGTGTTGATGATTGCATGATATTTCTCAAGTGTTGATGCTTCATTTATCTAACGGCTGGCGCCGTGGCGTGGCAGCAAAAATAGTGTTAACCGGCAGGAGTTTTTTCCCAAATAGACAAAAAAATCTTTTGGATTCACAAAAAATGGACAAAACCGACAAAAATAGGGGCAAAAAAACAAGGCCGGCTCAGTTGAGCGGCCTTGTTAAACAATATAAAAACAGTGATCAATTAATAGCCTAATTTGCAAACGCGTGCCTGAATCCTTTTACATCATTCCAGTGTCCCCGCGTGAAGTCGGGAACCGCTACCGGAGCGGAATTGTTTTCGAGCGATAACGCGGTCAGCGGAGCCAGGCAGCACCATTCTGCCAGGTCGTATACATCCATGTCGAGCGGGAGTCCGTTCTGCAGGCAGTAGATAAGTCGATAGTCCATGACATAATCCATCCCGCCATGTCCGCCCACCTTCTTGGCGGTCTCTTCAATTTCAATATGGATCGGATGTTTGTACTTCTCCATCAATCCTCTTTTTACCTCTTCCGGTACATAGGAGTGACCGGTGATCTTTTCGTGGTTGGGAACTGCATCCTTCTCCACGGCATCAGCTTTCAGGGCATAACCCTCACGTGGATACTTGCTGGCAAATCCCTTGGTGCCCTGTACCTGGTACATGCGGCTGTAGGGACGGGGAGAGGCAACATCGTGCTGGATATGGATCGTTTTTCCCTTTTCGGTGCGGATCATGGTCATGGTGTGTTGACCGTTCTGGAAGTCGGTAACCTCCTCGCCCCGTTTCGCTTTCAGGTAGGCCGGGATACTTACCGGCTTGCTGTCCATGGCTACCAGGTAGTTCATCTTGTCGCCCCGGTGGATGTCAAGCACCTGGCAGGCGGGTCCCATGCCGTGCGTGGCGTAGATGTCGCCCCGGTGTTTCTTGTTGTACTCCATGCGCCAGTCGCCTTCGTACTCTTCCCAGAAATCTTCCAGCATGTGGATATAGGCACCCTCGGCATAGAGGATCTCTCCAAGTACTCCCTGCTGGGCCATGTTGAGTGTGGTCAGTTCAAAGAAGTCGTACACGCAGTTTTCGAGCTGCATGCAGTGCTTCTGGGTGCGTTCGGCCGTATTGATGACGTCCCAGATCTCCTCCAACGTCATGGCGGCGGGAACTTCGCTGGCAGCGTGCTTCCCCTGCTCCATGGCATAGATCAGCATCGGGGCGTGATGTACCCAGTCGGTCGCGATATATACCAGATCGATATCCTCCCTCTTGCAGAGTTCCTTCCAGGCCTCTTCGCTGCCGCTGTATGCTGCGGCGCGGGGAAGACCGGCCTTCTCGAGTATCTCTTGTGACCGTTCAACCCTGTCGGCATGGAGGTCGCACAGCGCCACTATCTTTGTGCCCGGAATATGAGTGAATCGCTCTACTGCGCCTCGTCCGCGCATGCCCAGACCGATGAATCCCACACGGACAGTATCCAGCTTGGGTGCTCTCAATCCCAGGACATGCTTCTGTCCGGCTGGCCGGGCAGGCACCGGAGTCTCGATAGGTTGGTAACTTCCTGCGCCCTTGCCTTGTTGCGATCCATTGGTGCAGGATGCAAAAAGAAGAGCAGCAGCAATGATTGATAAAGTGAACAGTTTCTTCATTATTATTTAAACAGTTTAGTTATTTATGAGTTGTAATGATATATTTGCTAACCGGGATCTACTGCATTCGCCAAGCCCCTTTTCATCCCGTGATTCTCCTCCGGTTTGTCCGTATGCCGTACAGCGAGACGGCGAGAAAACAGATGAACGGCAGTATGAACGAGGCATTCACAGCGGGTAGCCATGCCACACGCCCCAGATCAATAATGGCTCCCTGCAGTGGGGGCATCAGTGCACCACCAACGATCGCCATCACCAGCCCTGCAGCTCCCAGCGTTGAATCGTCACCCAGCCCTTTCAGTGCAATCCCGTATATGGTGGGGAACATCAGCGACATGAAGATGGAGGTGGCTACCAGGCAGTAGAGTCCAATGGTTCCCCCGATGAAGATAACCCCCAGGGTGGTCGACATCGCCCCTATGGCAAAGAGGGTCAGCATCAGTGACGGTCTCAGGTATTTCATCAGGTAGGTACTGATGAAGCGGCTCGACAGGAACAGCACCATGGCCAGGATGTTCCAGCGTTGACCTACAGCCTTTGGAATGCCAATGTTCTCTGCATATTGGATGATAAATGTCCAGCACATGATTTGTGCCGCCACATAGAAGAACTGGGCAATGACCCCTTCGCGGTAGTTGGAGTTCCTGATCAGCCGTCTGGCCGAATCGCGGGTCCGGATGTTCTTTGCCTCGGCCGACTGTGTCCTGGGCATCTTTGTCAACGCAATGACGACAAATACCAGCAGGACCACCCCCCCGATAATCACATAGGGATTCCGGATAATGGCCAGGTCGTGGGTGCGGACAACAGCTTTTTCTGCATCGCTCAGCGTGTAGAAGATCAGGTTGCCGGCCGCATCCCGTTTCTCGGAGCTGAGGGAGGTGAGCACGTAGTTCGATGCTACAAACATTCCCAGCAGCGATCCCATCGGGTTGAACGACTGGGCAAAGTTCAACCTGCGGGTGGAGGTGGCCTCATCCCCCATCGAGATGATGTAGGGGTTGGCGGTTGTCTCCAGGAAGGCCAGTCCGAAAGTCAGGATATAGAGCGACAACAGGAAGTAGGAGAATTGCTCGAACTGGGCCGCGGGAATGAAGAGGAATGCCCCTGCGGCATAGAGTGCCAGACCCAGGAGTATCCCTTTCTTATAGCTGTATCGCCGTACGAACAGTGCCGCCGGGATGGCCATGGTGCCGTAGCCGCCGTAGAAGGCAAACTGTATCAGCGCCGCTTCGGAGGCCGGAAGCTCCATGATGGTCTGGAATGCCGCCACCAACGGGTTGGTGATGTCGTTGGCAAAACCCCACAGTGCGAACAGGCTGGTGATAAGAATAAACGGAAGCAGGTACCGCTTTTCGATAACCGGCTTGGAAGGTGATGCGCCCTGTTTCATCTTACCACTCCTTTTTTCAAGATGATATTGGCATAGAGTGCCTCCTCGCCGGTCGCTACCACAGCATAGGCCTTTTTCGCCCTTTCGTAAAAGTCGAACCGTTCCAGGTAGCCGATGGAGAAGGGTTCTCCGGAAGCACCCAGAATGGCCTTGTAATCCTCCCAGATCTCCGGTTTGTAATCGTCGCCAGGAACCACCTCCATCAAGATGACCGACGGATCGGCATAGCTGTCGAGCGGGAAGAGCTCCAGAATCGCCTCCAGCAGGACGGCTCCACTGAGGCCGTCCGCCCGGATCACATTTGACGATACACTGCTGCTCGGAAAATTGGCATCGCCAAGAACAATCTCATCGCCGTGCCCCATCTCCATGAGGGTCTTTACCAACTGAGGGGAGAGGGATTTGGGTATTTTTTTCAGCATACTCTAAGTTATATGAGGTTGCAATTCTATTTGTAGATCGGGCCGAATGTGGCGCAGGCGCGATAGTCGGCTCCCTCCTTCTCCATGCCGAATGCGTTCCATGCGGCGGGACGGAAGATCTTCTCATCATCCACGTTATGCATGCAGACCGGAATGCGCAAGATCGAAGCCAGCGTGATCAGGTCCTGACCGATATGTCCGTAGCTGATGGCTCCATGATTGGCTCCCCAGTTGTTCATCACCGAGTAGACATCCCTGAAGGCCGGCTTGTCGCTCAGCCTGGGAACAAACCATGTGGTAGGCCAGGTCTGGTCGGTCCGTTCGTTAAGCACCTTGTGGATCTCCGGATCGATCTCCACGGTCCACCCTTCCGCAATCTGCAGTACCGGTCCAAGCCCCTTCACCAGGTTCAGGCGGGACATGGTGACAGGCATGCCGCCTTCGGAGAGGAAATTGGAGGAGAAGCCACCGCCCCGGAAATAGTCGCGGTTTGCCGGACACCAGTTGGTGGCTGCCAGGCAATCCTCCACCTCTTTTTCGTTGATCTCCCAGAAGGGTTTCATTGCCGGCTTGCCATCCTTCCGCTGTTTCCCGGTGGCATCGAGGGTGGTGGCTCCCGAGTTGATGAGGTGGATGATCCCGTTGCTGGCCATGCCGGTGAGCTCTTTTCCGGTAACCCGTTTTACGGCCTCGGGACTCCAGTATGTGCGAACATCGGAGAAGATCTGTGAACTATTGGTGAGGAGGTGTCCAAAGAGCATAGCGATACCGTTGCAGGCATCGTTTTCGGTAGCCAGCACATAGGCTTCGCGGATACCGTTCCAGTCGAACGACGAGCAGAGCAGTGCTTCGGTGAAGTCGCCGTTCGGCTTGTAGTCGGTCCACTGCCGTTGACCCTGGAAGCCGCCGGCAATGGCGTTGTGGCCGATTGCCTCCTCCTTGAATCCCATCTCCTCAAGTTTGGGGTTTCCGGTCATCAGGTCACGGATGATGATGGTCATCTTCACCACAAACTCCCAGTCGGCATCCTTCTCTGCGCGGCTTTTGACCTTGTCGGTCCGGTTGAGGTCGGCCGCCTCGTTGGGGATACAATATTTTTTTGTCCAGGCCATCGCCCTGGCAAACTCCTCCTTGTCGTAGATTCCCTCCTCCATGCGGCGGAGAATCTCGACCGATTCCACCTGTTCGTTCCGCATGCCCAGGTACTCCTGGAAGAAGTCGGGATTGACGATAGAGCCGGCAATCCCCATGGAGACGCTGCCAATCGAGAGGTATGACTTTCCTCTCATGGTTGCAACCGCCTGTGCGGCACGGGCAAAGCGCAGCAGCTTTTCTGCCACGTCATCGGGAATGGTATTGTCGTCCAGATCCTGGACATCACGGCCATAGATGCCGAAGGCGGGCAATCCCTTCTGGGCATGAGCTGCCAGGACTGCTGCCAGATACACGGCTCCCGGACGTTCGGTCCCGTTGAAACCCCATACTGCCTTGGGGTAATGTGGGTTCATGTCCATCGTTTCCGACCCGTAGCACCAGCAGGAGGTTACGGTAATGGTAGCACCCACACCTTCCCGCTCGAACTTTGCGGCACATGCGGCACTCTCACCCACACGCCCTATCGTGGTGTCGGCAATCACGCACTCGACCGGGGAACCGTCGCCATTTTTCAGGTTTGAACTGATCAGGTTGGCAACTGCTTTTGCCAGGTTCATGGTCTTTTCCTCGAGGCTCTCTCTTACGCCTCCCTGACGTCCGTCGATAGTGGGACGGATACCGATTTTTGGATAAGTTTTCATGATCTTTTCTCTTTTATTGACTATTTATTATATGGATTGCTGAAGTCTGAACAGTGCTGGCACGGCAGTAAAAAAAGATCAAAATGAACCCCGCCGTATAATCTTCGTGGGCAGATAGCAGGAAATCGGCTTGCCGGTCAGCACAAAATCGGCGGCCAGATTGCCCATCTCCTCCCAGTCGATACTGATCGCCGAAATCCCGTTTTCGATCACCTCGTAAAACGGGTTGTCGTTATACCCGATAATACCGAACTGCCTGCCCACCGTGAGCCGGTCGACCTTGCTCCGTTTGATCACCTCAACCACGTCGGTCTGTTTGATGATGATGTACAGGGCGTTCTCCTCCACCGGCTTGCCGGGAGGAAAAACATCGATGATCTCGAATGCAAGTCCGTTCTCCCTACAGAACCGGACAAAATGCTCCTTGCTGCTCTGCGGATGCTTGTGCCCCTTATTGAAGAGGAAGATGATCTTCCTGTATTTGCCGAAATCTACCCTTGTCTGATCCAGCGCATCGTAAAAACCCTGGTCGAAATCCTGACAGACGTACGACAGCCCCTGCTTGTCGAAATTGCCAAAATCGAGCAGCAGCAGCCGTTTCGGGTCGATTCTCGATACCGACCCGGCCAGCACCTCGTTGCTGTAGTTCATGATCAGGTAACTGTTGTACATGCCGTACGACTCCCTGACAATGGTGTTGAAGAGCTGTTCGTTATACTGGTGAAACCAGAGATCGATCTTGTAGTTGGAGGGGAGTCGCGATACCAGTGCGTTGTAGAGCACATCCTTGAACGGCGTGTACTCGTCGAGAAGAAGCAGTACATTCTTCAACCGATGGCTGACATAGTAGTTCTTGCCGTGAATGGATTCAATCACTCCCCGTGCCCTCAGCTCGTTGAATGCCTTGAACACGGTGTCGCGCGAAATGTGGTATTTCTGGCTCAAGGTGTTGATAGACGGTAACTTGTCGCCCGGCATCAGCTCGTTCATAGAGACAGACCGTTGGATATGATCTGCCAACTGCTTCACTTTCGTGTTCCTGTTGTTGAATTCCAATTCCATGATATGCCAGTATCCTGCTCTGTTCTGATTGCAAAGGTATCTGTTTATTGCCTATACTGGCGCCAGATTCATATGTTATAAAACATAAAAAAACCGACAAAGCTCTTCACAGAGTCTTGCCGGTCATGGAAAATCAAAAAGTCATATAAGAAATAGAACTAATTAAGTTATGGTTATCTAATAGTATTCATTGGATGAGACAACCGGTATGGGTGTTGTTAGCCTGGCTTCAACCAGCATCTGATTATACCTGTAGACCAGGTCGACTCTCTTGGTCTCCTCTCCCTCCCTTGCTTTTAGAGCCAGGATGACCGAGTCGGTATCTGCCCGTTGCAGCGGTTTCAGGTCGAAGCAGACAAACCCCTCATAAAGTCTTTGGCTTGTACTGCCGAAAGCGTTGTGGCGGAGTTCCAGTTCAATGGTGTCGGGGACGCTTGCCGCGGGCTTCGGTGCGGTCACCAGATTGATGGCGTGAGGCCTGACCCCGCCGTAGTTGAACAGGAAATCGATATTCAGGTAGTCGTTCCCTATCCAGGCATCGTTGATGATTATCGGATCGTTGCCGATACTGTCGGCATGCTCTGTTGCCGGCCCGATGATCTTTTTGGTCAGCACGTTCCAGATGTCGTTCACCTTCACGTAGTGATCATAATTACCCTGGCGACCCGACAATACCGTATAGTTCACAAAGACCCGCTGGTCGTCCGACGGCAGATAGTATACGTCGGTAGCTACCGGCCAGAGCTGCTTGCCGTTGTCGAGCAGTAACCGGTATCCACTTTCCCCGGTGGGAATTACCGTTGCAATGTCAATATGAAACGCGCCCAACGAGTGATCCTCCTTCTTGTTGCACGCAACAGCAGAAAGTAGAATGGAGACAAAGGCGATTCTCAAAGCGGTACGATTCATATCTTATTATGCTTCTATACCGATTAGATGCAAAAAATGGAAAAACGCTGCACGGAAAGAGTTGAAAATTGAATATTTAACCTTATTTAACGTCTAGGTGAAGTTTTTTGATCAGGTCGGTGCGGCGGAGCCGTTTCAGGGCCGCAATCAGTTTCGCCCGGTTGCTCTTGTCGTACCAGAAGAAGAACTGTCGTTGGGCCGTTTTTTGTGCGGGGGTGGTGGCGGTATAGACCTTCTCGAGCGTGTAGGGGTGATAACCGGTGTAATAGATCTCGGTGGCCAGTGTCATGGGTGACGGGGTGAAGTCCTGTACCTGTTCCAGCTTGAAGTTCAGCTCCTTGGTGATGGCGGCCAGTTCAGCCATATCCTCCTCGGTGCAGCCCGGGTGGGATGAGATGAAGTAGGGGATCAGTTGCTGATTGAGGTTATGTTTCCGGTTCTCGGTATCAAAGATCTTCTTGAACTGCTGGAAGAGGTTGAACGACGGTTTCCGCATCACATTCAGTGTGCGGTCAGACGTGTGCTCGGGTGCCACCTTGAGCCGACCCGAAACGTGATTGAGAATCAACTCCCTGGTATACTCTTCAGCCGCCCTGTTGGCCTTCTGCTCCTTTCCCCGATGCAGCAGCATGTCGTAACGGACGCCGCTGCCCACGAATGATTTCCTGATGCCCGGCATGCTGTCGACCGACCGGTAGATATCCAGCAACGGTGTGTGGTCTGCGTTGAGGTTGGGGCAGACGGCGGGAAAGATGCATGAGGGGCGTTTACATTTGGCGCAGACCGAAAGGTCGCGGCCCTGCATCTTGTACATGTTGGCCGACGGACCGCCCAGATCGCTGATATAACCCTTGAATCCGGGCATCCGGGTGATCTGTTCCACCTCCCGCAGGATCGATCCCTTCGAGCGGGAAGCGATGAACTTCCCCTGGTGCGCCGATATGGTGCAGAAGGCGCATCCACCGAAACAGCCCCGGTGGAGATTGACCGAGAACTTGATCATCTCGTAGGCCGCAATACTCTTCTCCTTGTATCTGGGATGAGGCAGGCGGGTGTATGGCAGGTCGAAGGAGGCGTCGATCTCCACTTCACTCATCGGCGGAAAGGGGGGATTCACCACCAGCGTCTTCTCCTCCACATCCTGCAGGATGCGGGCTGCCTCCATCCGGTTGGACTGCTCTTCCACGATCTTGAAATTCTTTGCCTGTTTCAATTTATCCTTCAGGCACTCCTCGTGAGAAAAGAGCCTCACCTCGTCGGCAAAACGGTTTTCAGGTACCATCCCCTTTTCGGCAAGGAAGGCGGTCTGCGGCACATCGTGCATTCCGGAGATGCCCCTTCCTCCTTGCAGCTCCTTTACTATACGGGTGATCGGCTGTTCGCCCATCCCGTAAACCAGCAGATCGGCGTTGCTGTCGACCAGTATCGTCTTGTGAAGCGAGTCGCTCCAGTAATCGTAGTGGGTTACCCGGCGGAGCGAAGCCTCCACGCCGCCGATGATCAGCGGAACGTCGGGATAGAGCGACTTCACAATCCGGGAGTAGACCGTAACAGCCCGGTCGGGACGCATATCGGCCCTTCCATCGGGAGTGTAGGCATCCTGCGACCGCAATCGCCTGTTTGCGGTGTAGCGGTTGATCATCGAATCCATCACGCCGGCGGTCACTGCGAAGAACATCCTGGGGGTGCCCAGCTTCTTGAAGTCGCGCAGGTCGTCGCGCCAGTTTGGTTGGGGAACAATCGCCACGCGCAATCCCAGCTTCTCCAGCAGCCGCCCAATCACCGCGGTCCCGAACGAGGGGTGGTCGATATAGGCATCACCCGAAAAGAGGATCACATCTGCCCGGTCCCAGCCGAGCAGATCCATCTCTTTCCGCGTGGTGGGCAGGAATCGGGTCAACGGATAGGGCTGCCTTACCATACGCTCACGATTTATGCTTTTTGATTCTATCCTCTTCGATCCTGTTATTGAGCTCGTTGGCTCTCTCCACAGCCAGGTGGATGTTCGAACAGATATTCTCTTCGCCGATGATCTCCGGTATGCTGGAATTACTGATCTTTGCCCTGACATCGTCGTTCACTCCCGAAAGGATCACCTGGATCTTCTCCCGTTTCGATTTCTTGCAGAGGTTCTGGAGGTTGTTCAACCCGGTCGCATCGATAAAGGGAACCTTCCGCATCCGGATAATCCTGATCTTTGCCCGTTCACCAATCTCGCGCATCAGGTCGTCGAACTTGTTGGCCACTCCGAAGAAAAAGGGTCCGTCGATCTCATACACCTCCACCCCCTTAGGCAGGTGCAGTACCTCCTCCTGCAGGTTTCCGGTGTGCGATTCGATCTCTTTCGACATCTCAATCTTCCCTGTTGTTACCGACATATGTGTGCTTTCGCTCATCCGTTTCAGGAAGAGGAAGATTGCCAGCAGCAGACCCACCTCGATGGCCACGGTAAGGTCGAACACCACCGTCAGGATGAAAGTGGTCAGCAGTACGGCCATTGTTCCGCCCGACTGCTTGAGGAGCGAGACGAAGTTGCGCCACTCACTCATGTTGTACGACACCACAACCAGCACGCCGGCCAGACAGGCCATCGGAATATGCTTGGTGAGGTCGCCCAAAGAGAGCAGGATCAGCAGCAACACTATGGCGTGGATAATTCCCGCTATCGGCGTACGGCCGCCGTTGTTGATATTGGTCATGGTCCTGGCAATGGCACCGGTGGCCGGTATCCCACCGAAGAAGGGGGTGACGATGTTGGCCACACCCTGGGCCACCAGCTCCATGTTGGAGTTGTGGCGTTTGCCGGTCACACCGTCGGCAACCGTTGCCGAGAGCAGCGATTCGATGGCGCCCAGCATGGCAATGGTAAATGCGGAGGGAAAGAGCAGCCGGATGGTGTCGAGATTGAACCCGATCGGCGTAGCTTGGGGCAGATGATTGTCGATATGGAACCGGTCGCCAATCGTCTCGATAGCGCCAATTCCGAAATAGTTTTTCATCACCAGCGCGATAAGTGTCGTCAGCACGATCGCTATCAGCGATCCGGGGATTTTCCTCGAAAAGCGGGGGGTGATGAAGATGATCACCACGCTCAATAGCCCGATGCCGGTCGCCCACCAATTGATGGTCTCCAGTTGTTGAAAATAGACTCCCCACTTGGCAAAGAAGTCGGAAGGCACCTTGGCGATGCTCAATCCGAAGAGATCCTTTATCTGGGTGGAAAAGATGGTGAGGGCAATTCCACTGGTGAAACCCACCACAATGGGGTAGGGGATGAACCTGATCACCGTGCCCAGCTTGAGTACGCCCATCAGTACCAGCATGATGCCGGCAAGGAGAGTGGCAATGGCCAGTCCCGTCACACCAAACTGCTCCACGATCCCGTAGACGATTACGATGAATGCACCGGTGGGGCCGCCTATCTGTACATGGCTACCGCCCAGAAACGAGATGATAAAGCCGGCAATGATGGCCGTGATGATACCCTTCTCCGGTGTTACGCCGGAAGAGATCCCGAAAGCGATGGCCAGCGGCAAGGCGACGATCCCTACGATAAGGCCCGCCATCAGGTCGGCCATGAGCTTCTCCCGGGTATACTTTTTTAACGATAAGAAAAGGGTGGGTTGAAAATCTTTTAGAAAGTCTCTTTGCATACACTCGAAAATTGGTTGCAAAATTAACCATTTTGCGTGTAAAAAAGAAAGTAAATGTGGTAAAAATCAGAACAGACCCTGTTCCACCAGCACGCAAACTCGCTCTGTCATGCGGTCTTCGTTGTAGGGATCGTACCGTTTCTTGAGGCTGTTGCCGAACATGTTGGCAAATGCGTTATAGAGGAATGCCTTGGCGCTGCCCATGTAGGCGTCGATGATATGGTACGACGAGGAGTTGGTTTCGCGGTCCACCAGCTTCATCAGCAGCTGTCCCTGCGAGCGGGTCAGTTTCTTCATCTTGGGGGTATAGGCATCCATCAGGTACTTCTCCATCTGGTTCAGGTGCTTCTGGCGGGCCTTGTCGTCGGGCAGCGTCTCCATATACTCGTAGGTTTCGGTAATGATCCGGGCAATCTGCTTGGCGTAGGGAAGGGTAACCTTCACATCGCGAATCAGTCTGGCATACTGTGCCTGCTCCCTGGTGCTGTTAAAACGGAGGGGAGAATACTTGATGAAGTCGTGCAGACTCATGCAGACCACCGTATCGCCATTGATCACCACCGCCGGATAGACGTTGGGTAACAGGTAGATCGTTCTCTGCTGACTGTTGGCACCCCTGTTTTCGGCAATAAACTCCTGCCCCTTTGTCTGGCAGACAAAGAGGATGGAAAGAAAGAGTGATATGGGAATAAATCGTCTCATGAATCCGGGGCAAATATACTATTATTGTTTTATTTATACTCTAAAAACTCGTTAAGTGTAGTTAATCAATTCTCTATTTAGGGATTGTTAATGATAAGAGTTGCGCAAAAAAGGCCTTTTTTTTACCCGTTTTCCTCCAATTTCGATTACCTTTGAATAACAAAACAGATAACATATGGCATACTATCATTTGGGTGAGATGATTCACCATCAGGCCGAGAAATACAAGGGGAGAACGGCGCTGAAATACCTGTCGTCCGAAGGGAAATGGATGCAGATGTCGTGGGAGGAGCTCTCGGGAAAGATCATGCAGACTGCCCGTGCAATGGCAGAACTGCAGATCGAGCCGGAAGAGAACGTGGGGATCTACTCCCAGAACATGGCGAAGTATCTGATTACCGATTTTGCCGCATATGCCAACCGTGCAGTAATGGTACCCATGTATGCTACTGCCTCGCCGTCGCAGGTGGAGTATATCGTGAACGATGCGAAGATCAGGGTGCTTTTCGTGGGCGAGCAGTTCCAGTACAACAACGCCTACAAGGTACAGCAGGAGTGTCCGGTCCTGGAGAAGATCATTGTGCTCGACCGGAATGTGGTGCTGAAACCGGAGGACAAGAGCTCCATCTACTTCGATGACTTTATCGCCACGGGCGACAATTCCGAATCGCTGGCGCTGGTCAATGCCCGGTTGCGCCATCTTCACGGCGGCGATCTGGCCACCATCATCTACACCTCGGGAACAACGGGCGAGCCCAAAGGGGTGATGTTGACGCACGACAACTATGTTCAGGCGTTCATCATTCACGATGCCCGCCTCAACCAGATCTCCGACAAGGATCTCTCGATGTGCTTCCTGCCGTTGACCCATATCTTTGAGAAAGCGTGGACCTACTACTGCCTCCACAGGGGGATAACGGTTGCCGTGAATCGTGATCCTACAAAGATCCAGGAAACCCTCAGGCAGATTCGTCCTACTCTGATGAGCAATGTGCCACGCTTCTGGGAAAAGGTATACGACGGCATCCAGCAGAAGATCGAGAAGTCGAGCGGCATCCTGAAATGGCTGTTCGAAGACAGCGTCAGGGCGGGACGTAAGCATAACCTCCTTTACAAGAACCAGGGGAAGCGGCCGCCAATCGGCAACACCCTGAAATTTTTCCTCTACAGGCAGACCATCTTCTTCCTGATCAAGCGGGTGGTGGGAATCGACAAGGGCAACTTCTTTCCCGTGGCGGGCGCACCCCTGTCGGACAAGATCAACGAGTTCATGCAGTCGATCGACGTACACCTGATCTACGGGTATGGGCTCTCTGAAACCACCGCGACGGTCAGCTGCTTCCCCGACACCGGCTTTACCATTGGAACCGTTGGAAAGGTGATGCCGGAAGTGGAGGTGAAGATCGGGCCGGACAACGAGATACTGGTGAAGGGGCGGACCGTGATGAAGGGGTACTACAACGAGCCGGCCGAGACAGCCGCGGTATTTACCGAAGATGGGTTTTTCAGGACCGGCGATGCGGGCAGGCTGACCGACAACAATGAGATCGTCCTGACCGATCGCATCAAGGATCTCTACAAGACCTCGAACGGGAAATATATCGCCCCGCAGATGATCGAGACCCGGATGAGCGAGGACAGGTACATCGATCAGATAGCCGTCATTGGCGATGAGCGGAAATTTGTGAGCGCACTGATCGTGCCCAATTACGAGCTCCTGAAGCAGTATGCCCTGGAGCATCAGCTTCCTTGCGAGACGAATGAGGAGCTGGTCGGAAACAAGGCGGTTCACGACTACCTCTTTGGTCGGATCGAACTGTTGCAGGCGCAGTTTACCTCCTACGAAAAGATCAAGAAGATCACATTGCTGCCCCAACCCTTCACCCTGGAGTCGGGAGAGTTGACCAATACGCTGAAACTGAGACGCAAGATCATTCTTCAACACTATGCCGACGAGATCGGAAAAATGTATGAAGAGTAGCTTTTGGGTGGAAAAATCATTATCTTTGCACCGTTTTTTAAAAGTGAAAAGATGGAATACAATTTCGGAGAAATAGAAAAACGGTGGCAACAGTACTGGAATGAACATGAGGTATACCGGGTAACGGAAGAAACTTCCAAACCCAAGTTTTACGTGCTCGACATGTTTCCCTATCCCTCGGGAGCAGGGTTGCACGTGGGGCATCCGCTGGGGTATATCGCCTCCGACATCTATTCGAGATACAAACGGCTGAAGGGGTTCAACGTGCTTCACCCCATGGGGTACGACGCCTACGGACTCCCTGCGGAGCAGTATGCAATCCAGACCGGTCAGCATCCGGCCATCACCACCCGCAACAATATCGCCCGCTATCGCGAGCAACTCGATAAACTGGGATTCTCGTACGACTGGAGCCGTGAGGTTCAGACCTGCGACCCGCAATACTACAAGTGGACGCAGTGGGCCTTTATCCGGATGTTCCATTCCTATTACTGCAACCAGGCGCAGCAGGCTCGCCCCATCTCCGAACTGGTGGAGCTCTTCTCCCGGCAGGGTACTGAAGGACTCGATCTGGCCTGCAGCGAACCGATGAGTTTTACAGCCGCCGAGTGGAACGGCAAGAGCGAGAAAGATCAACAGGAGATACTGATGAACTACCGCATCGCCTACCTGGGCGACACCCTGGTCAACTGGTGTCCGCAGCTGGGGACGGTGCTTGCCAATGATGAGGTGAGTGAAGGGCTCTCCATCCGGGGAGGCTATCCGGTGGAGCAGAAGAAGATGCGCCAGTGGTGTCTCCGGGTCTCCGCCTACGCGCAACGGCTGCTCGACGGGCTCGACGGGCTCGACTGGTCCGACTCGCTGAAAGAGACGCAACGGAACTGGATCGGACGTTCGGTCGGCGCCGTGATCAACTTCAAGACGGCCGATGACTTCTCCTTCGATATCTTTACCACCCGTGCCGACACCATCTTCGGCGTAACCTTCATGGTGCTGGCTCCGGAGAGCGAACTGGTGGACCGGCTCACTACCCCCGGTCAGCGGGAGGCTGTGGATGCCTACCTGCTGCGGACGAAAAAGCGGACCGAACGGGAAAGGATCGCCGACAAGTCGGTTAGCGGAGTCTTCTCCGGCTCCTACGCGCTGCACCCCTTTACCGGCGAAAAGCTACCCATCTGGATCTCCGACTACGTACTGGCCGGCTACGGAACAGGAGCCATCATGGCAGTGCCCGCGCACGACAGCCGCGACTACGCCTTTGCCAAACATTTCAACCTCCCCATCATCCCCCTGATCGAGGGGTGCGACGTGTCGGAAGAGAGTTTCGACGCCAAGGAGGGGATCATGATAAATTCCGGTTTTCTGAACGGGCTCACCGTGAAGGAGGCCATCACCAAAGCGATCGAGGAGGTGGAGAATCGCAATCTCGGATACCGGAAGGTGAACTTCCGGCTCAGGGACGCCATCTTCTCCCGCCAACGCTATTGGGGCGAACCCTTTCCCGTCTACTACAAGGATGGGATGCCCTACACGCTCGACGAGAGCGAACTGCCACTCGAACTGCCCGAAGTGGACAAGTACCTGCCTACCGAGACGGGGGAACCGCCGCTGGGCCGTGCCAAGAACTGGAAAACGAAGGAGGGATACCCGCTGGAACTGAGTACGATGCCCGGATTCGCCGGTTCGTCGGCCTACTACCTGCGGTACATGGATCCGAGGAACGACCAGACATTGGTGTCGGAAGAGGCCAACCGCTACTGGCGGAATGTCGACCTCTATATCGGCGGTACGGAGCATGCTACCGGTCACCTGATCTACAGCCGCTTCTGGAACAAGTTCCTCTTCGATATCGGCGTCTCGTGCGAAGAGGAACCGTTCAAGAAGCTGGTCAACCAGGGAATGATCCAGGGAAGGAGCAACTTCGTTTACCGGATCAAGGGTACCAACACTTTCGTCTCCTACAACCTGAAGGGTGAGTACGACGTCACCCCCATCCATGTGGATGTCAACATCGTCCATAACGATCTGCTGGACCTGAAGGCGTTCCGAAGCTGGAATCCCGAATATAGCGATGCGGAGTTTATCCTGGAGGATGGCAAGTATATCTGTGGATGGGCGGTAGAGAAGATGTCGAAATCGATGTTCAACGTGGTGAACCCCGATGTGATCGTGGAGAAGTACGGTGCCGACACACTCCGCCTCTATGAGATGTTTCTCGGTCCCCTTGAGCTTTCCAAACCGTGGGATACCAACGGTATCGACGGGGTACACCGTTTCCTGCGCAAGCTCTGGAACCTGTTTCATGCCAACGGGGAGTTCTCGGTTTCGGATGAAGAGCCGACCAGGGAGGAGTTGAAGTCGCTGCACAAGCTGATCCGGAAGGTGACTTTCGATATCGAGAATTTCTCGTTCAACACCTCGGTGTCGGCCTTTATGATCTGCGTCAACGAACTGTCGCAACTGAAGTGCAACAAGCGGGCCATCCTTGGCGATCTGCTGATCTGCCTGGCGCCCTTTGCCCCGCACATTGCCGAGGAGCTGTGGCATAAGCTGGGAAACCGGGAGACCATCTGCGACGCCACCTTCCCCGAGGTGAACGAAGCCTACCTGAAGGAGGATACCTTTGCCTACGCCATCTCGTTCAACGGAAAATCCCGTTTCGTACTCGAGTTTGGAGCCGACGCCACCAACGCCGAGATCGAGAAGGTGGTGCTGGAACACCCCCAATCGCAGAAGTGGCTCGATGGAAAAGCTCCGAAAAAGGTGATCATCGTACCACGTAAAATTGTAAATGTAGTCATCTGATATTGATGAGCCTGCCTGCGAAGAAATATCTGAAGACGTTTGAGTGGCGCGATTACCTGCTGGTAGTCATTGGTCTGATGCTTTACGCCATCGGACTCACCGGCTTTCTGGTACCCAACAAGATTGTGACGGGAGGATTGGCGGGAGTCTCCGTGTTGATCAACTACTCGACCGGTATTCCTGTCTGGGTCTCCATCCTGGTGATCAACTGCTGCCTGCTGGTGATCGCCTGGTTCATATTGGGACGGAAGTTCGTGATTAAAACCCTCTTCGGGGCATTCGGCCTCACCTTGATGATCGGGATCGCCGAGAAGTACCTTACCCATTCGCTGTTGCCCAGTGCCGATCCGCTTATGGCGAGCATTATCGGGGCCATCTGCTGCGGCGCCGGTCTCGGTCTTGTCTACTCGGTAAACAGCACTACCGGCGGCACCGATATCGTCGGGGCCATCATCACCAAGTACCGCTATGTCAGCATGGGGCGCGGGCTGATGTATGTCGACGTGGTCATCATCCTCAGCTCCTGGTTTCTGTTTCAGAGTCTCGAGACGATCATCTACGGGCTGATCATCATTGCCGTCCTCTACTACGTGGTAGACTTGGTGATCAGCGGCTCACGCCAGTCGGTCCAGTTCCTCATCTTCTCGACGAAGTACGATGAGATCGCCTCCCATATCAACAGCGAGCTGCACCGCGGTTGCACCGTCATCGACGGCACCGGATGGTACTCCAAGAAACCACAGAAGGTGCTTGTCGTCCTGGCCCGGAAAACAGAATCTACCCCCATTTTCCGGCTGGTCAAACAGATCGACAAGGATGCCTTCATCTCGCAGAGCAATGTGGTAGGCGTCTATGGGAAGGGATTCGACCAGATGAAATAACCTTTCAGAAGAAGTATCCGAAACTTACAAAGGGGTGAAATTTACGGGAGAGCCCCGAATAACCCAGTTCCACCCGCAACGGACCGGCCACCGTAAGGCTGGAGTATCCCACATTTACCCCCGTATAGGCATCTCCCTTAAAGAGGGTCTGTAGCCGACCACTGTCTGTGGTGAAATTGATGTTGGTGTAGAGGTGGCTCTTCGCCGAGAATCTGTAGTGCAGCATCAGATCGGCTGCCAGGAGTGCGTTCTGCATCAACTCCATTCCGGCCGATCCCTGCAGGGAGATCTGTTGTTGCAGGTATTGACCGTCGAACTTGCCGCCAACAATGTTCCGGTACATGTAAGGCACACTGTCGTTCATCACATACCTTGCGTTGATGCGGGGAGTAATGCAGAACTTATCGTTTACCGGCAGCGGCTTGTAAAAGTCCATCTTCAGTACGCTCAGGGGAGTATTGTTCCTCATGCCCACGAAATTGTCGGTATGCAGCGAATACTGGAAGGCAAAGTAGAGTCCCGACGTTGGAAAATTGATCCGGTTGAGGTTGTCGTACACCCCGTTTAGCCTGTAGCTGAAGAAGAGCTGGTTGTCCGGTTCCGTCTGCCGGGGATCGGACCTGCTTTGCAACGCCTTGAAAAAGTGGAAATGCTCCATTCCCCCCTTCAATTGCAGCATGATGTTGCCGAAATAGAACTCCGAAAAGACCAGGTCGAGTGCGTTGCGGGTGATGCCCAGGTTATGGATGATGTCGCCCCTCCGGTAGATGCTGATGTCGTTGCTGCTGATGGTGTAGTTGAGCCCACCCCTGTAGAAGATCCCCTTGTTGATGGAGTAGTCGATCATCAGGTAGGGGTTGCGGCTCAGCCTGGCCGAGAGATCAAAGAGGGAGTTGAGCGAGGTGTTCAGCCGGATGGTGGTATTGGCCAGAATTGCAGCCATGTCGTTGGTGTCGAAATAGATGCCCAGGTTGAGGTTGTTCGACTCCTTCACCTCCACCATAAAAACCAGGTCGAACGGGTTCTCCCCCTCCAGCCGGTAACTCACCTTGGAGAACCAGCCACTGCCGTAGATGCGGGCAGTCATCCTGTCCAGCTCCTCCCTGGTTACACTCTGCTTCTGGAGATCGATCCAGCGGGCGATATGGCTTGTCTCCTGCTGCGGAATCCCTTCGATCCGGATGGTGTTGATCCGAAGCGTGTCGAGACCCAAATAGGGGTTTTTCCCCGGTTTGGCCACTGGGATGCTCCCGTCGGGAGTCAACGACTCTTTCAGTTCGATCAGCTCTTTCCATTTTCCTTCAGCAGCCTCCCTGCCCCGTGAGATGATGGTGTCGATTGCCGGTCGCTGGAACTCCAGCATTCCGAAGGAGTTGACGTCGGGAGTGATCAGCAGGTCGGTATCCGCCATGTTCCGGCGCAGTTTCCCCTGGCCGATGAAGTTCCAGAGCTGTCCTGTCACCTCGTTGATGCTCCCCTTCTGTTTTTCAATCTGCTCCCTGTCGGGTGGAAAGATGACCCCGATCACCAGGTCTGCCCCCATCTCCCGCACCAGGTCCACCGGGAAGTTGTTAATCACTCCACCGTCGATCAGCAGCATGCTGTCCTTTTCTACCGGGGTGAAGACCCCCGGGATGGCCATGCTGGCCCGAATCGCCTCCGGAAGGTTTCCCTCCCTGAGTACCACCTCCCTGCCGGTGCGGACGTCGGCAGCCACACAGCCAAAAGGAATGGGAAGTTGATCAAAATCGATATTCTGGTGATAGCCGGCGGTCAACTTCAGAAAAAGGGCGTAGATGTTCTGCCCTTCATAGACTCCCGGCGGTAGGGTAACCTTGCCTCTCTTCCCCCTGAACTGCAATTGGTAGGGTAGGGAGATGAGGTATCTCTCCCTGCGGTCCCTCATGAAGACATGCTGGTTCTTGCGGTAGATATCGTCGCGCATCAGGTAGCTCCAATCCTGTACCTTGACCAGCGAATCGATCATGTGGCTGGAGTAGCCCGCCGCGTAAAGTCCCCCCACAACGGCACCCATGCTGGTGCCGGCAATGAAATCGATCGGGATTCCGGCCTCCTCCAGCACCCTCAGCACACCCACGTGTGCAAATCCTTTTGCTCCGCCTCCGCTGAGTACTACCCCCACCTTCTTGCGTTGCAACTCTTGTCCCGCCAGGGTTGCCGTGAGACAGCAAGTGATCAGAAATATGGAGAGAACTTTTTTCATCTTGTCAAATTCCTCCCATCTGCCGACCTGTTACACCTTATCTTCCTCTTCCTGTGTCAGATCTAGCCTCACATCATCCTTGCCGCGATCGAAGAACATCTTCTGCAGCGGATTCTCCCGGGCTTCGTCGTAGGCGCGCCGGTTATTGTATATGTCTATCGCCATGTAGATAGCCTGCCTGAACGACTCCTCCGACGCCCTGTTCTGACCGGCAATATCGTATGCCGTACCGTGGTCGGGCGAGGTGCGAACCACGGAGAGTCCCGCCGTGAAGTTCACGCCCGAATCCATGGCGATGGTCTTGAAGGGAACCAGGCCCTGGTCGTGATACATCGCCAGCACCGCATCAAACTCGCGATACCTGCCGGTTCCGAAGAAGCCGTCGGCAGCAAAAGGTCCTGCACAGAGTATCCCTGCCTCCTGCGCCGCTTTTACGGCGGGCGCGATGATTTGGAGCTCCTCATCGCCCAGCAGGCCGTTTTCCCCGGCGTGTGGGTTGAGGCCTAGCACCGCGATGCGTGGCAGCTCGATACGGAAATCCCGTTTCAGTGAGAAGTCGAGTGTAGTCAGCTTTTCAACGATCAGCTCCTTTGACAGCTTTCCCGGGACCTCCGAGATTGGGACATGGGTGGTGGCCAACGCAATCCGCAGCGACTCGCTGGCCATGATCATCAAGGCCTTGTCGCTTCCCCCAAACCGATCCTGTAAAAATTCGGTATGCCCGGGAAAACGGAACTGTTCGTTCTGGATGGTCTCCTTGTTGATCGGCAAGGTCACCAGCACGTCAATCTTCTTTGCTTGCAGGTCCCTGACGGCAGCGTCGAGCGCGATGAATGCCGACTCGCCCGCTTCCGGCGTCGCACTCCCCAGCTCGATCCGTACCTCCTCCTTGACACAGTTCAGCAGGTTGATCTTTCTCTGGCTGCACTCCTCTGCATGGTTGATGAAATGGAAGCTGATGGGGCTGTAGTCCAGCACCTTCCTGTGGTATGAAGCCGATTTGGATGAGCCGTAGATGATAGGTGTGAAAAGTTCCTGCATCCGCTCGTCGGCAAAGGTTTTCAACAGTATCTCGTATCCTACTCCGTTAATATCGCCGTGAGTGATGCCTACTCTTATCTGTTCTGACATTGTTCAATCTTTTTATAACGCATTTCAACATGATTATCTGTCGCCTTACAATCTGCCCAAGCTGACCGGGCGGTTACTCCTCCTCAGTTGGAAAACTGATGGTGTAGAGCGCCCCTTCCAGGTTACGGATAAGGTTCCGTTTGTCGGTTTCGGGAGCAAAGACAAAGACCTCCGTTACCACCACCATGTTGGTCTTTTCGTTCACGAAGGCGTGTGAAACGAACGGGCCACCCATCATGTCGCTGGTCATCTCCCACAATCCGCGCAGTTCGGCACGGAAGATGCCGTTATACTCCAATTTCCGGTAGTCGGGGTTGTATGAGTGTACAGCGGTTGTCATATGGGAGTCGAACGATCCGGTGATATATTTACCCATCACCCGGTTGCGAATGGCAATCAGTGAGTCTTTCTCGAAAACCGATTCGGAGGTGTAGGGGAACTGGTAGATCACGATATCTTTTCTCGCTCTGGGCGCATTGTTTGTAGCCCAGTAAAAATCGGGATGCTCGGTAATGTTGGACAACCCCTTCGGGTAGTAGATATTGAAGCCGAACAGCTGCCTGATGCGCGACACCGGCGCACCGTTATCCTTGATGAGCCACTCGGCCATGCGCTCCATCTCCTTGTTCAGGATGTAGTTTACGATACCCTCCTTGTTTTCCCTCAAGAAGTTGATGTACGAAACGGTATCTGGAGCCCTGACTGTCATGATCACCTGCCCCGATGCATATTTGTTGAGTTCAGACGCAAGCTTGGCGGTGCTGTATATGGGCGATATCTCGCTCATGATGATGTTCCGTGCTACCTTGAATGTGCTGGTGAAGTTCTCCGGTGTGAGCTGTATCACCTTGAAATTGGGCTCAACCTGAGGCAACCCCTTGACCGGTGAGTTGAGTACGTCGAAAAGAGCACGCCCTGTTTCTCCTTCCCATTCATCGTCATTCATGACGACCAACACCTCGCTTGCCATGGATGAGGCCGAAAGGAAACCGCTGCCGTCGCACGAGGGGAGCAGAAGTATTGCCAAAACCGGCAACAGAAAAAGGTAAATTTGTTTCATACTGTTCTAATTTTAAGGTGTAATACTCAACTTTCGAAACGGCGGCATATCTGCAACCTGAACAAAATTACAACGATTTGATTGTAAATGAAACAAATCGTGCCGATTTATGATTATTTATATTTTTGCTGTCGAGAGCATGCCGCAGGCGGCATAGATATCCTCGCCCCGCGACGCCCGGATGGTACAGGTGAACCCTTTTGCCGTCAGGAAGTCACGGAAACGGACCATCGTCTCCTCGGTCGACGGGGAGAGGTCGCTGTCGGGAATCTTGTGGAAACGGATCAGATTGACGCGGCAGTCGAGTCCTGCCAGCAGTCTGCTCAGTTCGCGGGCGTAGAGAAGCGAGTCGTTTAGACCGTCGAACATGATATATTCGAACGAGAGACGGCGCTGATGGCTCCAGTCGTGCTCCCTAAGCAGTTCGATGATGTCGGCGGCCTTAAAGGTCTTCTCTATCGGCATCAATGTCTCTCGCTGGGAGGAGACGGGGCTGTGCAGGCTGATCGCCAGGTGACATTTGCTCTCTGCCAGGAATCGCCTTATGTTGGGTATTACCCCTATGGTAGAGAGAGTGATCCGCTTGGGGCTCCAGGCCAGACCATAGTCGGCGGTCAGCAGTTCGATCGCCTTCATCACATTGTCGTAATTGTTCAACGGTTCACCCATGCCCATGAAGACCAGGTTGGTAATCGACTCGGCATTGGGAACGGAGTAGACCTGGTTCAGGATCTCGTTTGCCGAGAGGCTTCCCAGGAATCCCATCCTGCCGGTCATGCAGAAACTGCAGTTCATTTTGCAGCCCACCTGAGAGGAGACGCAAATGGTGAGGCGCTCATCCTCGGGAATGTTGACCGACTCGATGAACTTGCCGTTTTTCACCGGGAAAAGCATCTTCTGCGTACCGTCGACCGACGTTTTGATATCCACCGGCTCCACCCGTCCCACATCGAACTTCTTCTTCAGGATATCCCGGTTCCGGACCGAGATGTTGGTCATTTCGTCGATGCTCCTGACCCGTTTCACATAAACCCAGTCGGCAATCTGCCTAGCGGCATACTTCGGCAGTCCCAGTTCGGTAACAGCCTCTTGGAGTTCGGTGAGCGTCATGCCCAGCAGGTGTTGTTGGTTCATTGCCATGTTGTTTTAGAGATGCAAAGATAAGCAGAATTTACCGTTTCCCTACCTGAATCAGCCCCAGTCCGAGCAGGGTCCAGCAAATTTCGCGGATGCGGATACAGAGGCTCACGTAGACGGCGTGCGCGGCAGGCAATGAAAGGATGCCGAAGACCAGGATAAAACCCCCTTCACGGGCGCCCAGCTGCATCGGCATAAAGAAGAATAGATTCCCTACCATCGACTGGATCGACTCCACGATGACACTCTGAGAAAAGTTGACAGGAAAGCGGATGGCGTGCATCATGAAGATGATCTCGGTACAGAGTACGAACCGCGAGGCCAGCTCCAGCAGCAGCGAGGTGAAGAAATCGCGCTTCCGGTTCTTGTAGAGGTTGGCGATCAGAAAATCCATCTGTTCGATCTTCTCCAGGTGTTTTTGTTTGTAGGCCTTTACCCGTTTCCCGGCAAAGGGCAGTTTTCCGGCAAACGACAAGGCTTTGCTTACAAAACCCTTGGAGTAGACCGTGAACGACCACCAGAGCAGCAGCAGCGAGGCTATGCCGGCAATGGCCAGGATGATCCTGACGGAGGGGCCCACATTGGGAACGATCAGGAAGAGCAGCGGGATTGAGATCATCCAGAAGATGAAGTGCGACACAAAATGCATCATCATGTAGAGCAACACGGTGGAGGTGGCTTTCTGTATGCCCAGTGCAGGCTGCAATTCGATAATCTTGTAGGGCTCACCTCCCATCAGTCCGAACGGGGTAATCAGGTTGATGGCGTACCCGCTGATGGTCAGCTTCAGTGTACGCAGGAAGCCGATGGACCTGGCTTCTTGACTGCCGTCACGGATAATGGTGTGGAACGCCAGGGCATTGATGAAATAGACCACGGCCCAGATGCCGATGATTGCTACAAACCACCAGTTGGTCAACTTGATATTTCTCCAGATCACATCTATGCCGGTCCTGTAGACCATGAATCCCAAGATGATGAATCCGAGCAGAAAAAAGAGGTTGGTGGCGATTTTTGTCTTGCTCATAGTTCTCAACTGTAGTCAGGCAGTGCCTGAAACCACATCGATTATTTTCTGAACGGCAGCTGGGTAACTTCCGCTTTCAGGCTCTTGTTGCGTACCCTGATGCCGATGACGGTTCCCGCCTTTGCAAATTCGGGCTTCACGTATCCCAGGCCAATCCCAGTCTTTAACACGGGAGAGATCGTTCCGGAGGTGACCACGCCGATGGGCTCCTCATCCATGTTGACAATCTCGTAACCGTGACGTGGAATCCCTTTCTCCAGCAGTGTGAAACCGCACAGTTTTCGGGTTACCCCATCCGATTTCTGCTTCTCGATGATCTCCCTTCCCACGAAGTTGTTTCCGTCGGTCAGTTTGGTAATCCAGCCCAATCCTGCCTCTAGGGGGGTGGTGGTCTCGTCGAGGTCGTTTCCGTAGAGACAGAAGCCCATCTCGAGCCGCAGGGTGTCGCGGGCCCCCAGACCTATTGGCTTGATGCCGAACTCCGCCCCGGCTTCAAAGAGGGCGTTCCAGATCCTGATCCCCTCTTCGGGATAGAAATAGAGTTCGAATCCGCCGGCACCGGTATAGCCGGTATTGGAGATGATCACCTGCTCCACGCCGGCTACCTTCCCGGTAGTAAATGCGTAGTAGGGGATCGAGTCGAGGTCGGTGTCGGTCAGTTTTTGCAGCGTGGCTTTCGCCTTGGGTCCCTGCAGGGCAAGCAGTGCGGTGTGGGCAGAAGCGTCCTCGATAACCGCACCCATGCTGTTCTGTTTCAGGCACCACTCCCAATCCTTCTCGATATTGGCGGCGTTGACCACCAGCATATATTTCTCCGGTCCGTAACGGTAGAGCAGCAGGTCATCCTTTATGCCCCCCAGCTCGTTAGGAAAGCAGGTGTACTGAACCTTTCCCACCGGTAGTTTCGATGCGTCGTTGGAGGTCACTTTCTGGATAAACTCCAGCGCCTTGGGTCCCTTTACCCAAAATTCGCCCATATGTGAAACGTCGAACACCCCCACGCCGTTCACCACCGTCATATGTTCGTCGATAATGCCCGAATATTCGATGGGCATGTTGTAACCTGCAAACTCGTGCATTTTTGCACCCAGTGCGATGTGTATATCTGTAAAAGCTGTCGTTTTCATATTGTTGTCTCCTCTGTTTACGCTTTCCGGGCTACCAGTTCGGCAATCCGTACGATCACTTCGGTAGCTTTTTCCATTGCCCTCACGGGAATAAACTCGTGCCGGCCGTGAAAATTCATCCCTCCGGCAAAGATGTTCGGACAGGGCAATCCCATGAAGGAGAGTCTGGCCCCGTCTGTGCCGCCACGGATTGGTTTGACGATCGGCGTGATACCCGCCTCTTCCATCGCCTGGAAGGCGTAATCTACCACATGCTTCACCGGTTCCACCTTTTCACGCATGTTGTAGTACTGGTCGCGAAGCTCCAGGTTCAGGCGGTTGTTGTACCGGCTGTTCAGAAATGCTACCACATTCTCCATGATCTTTTTCCGCTCTTCGAAGAGCTCCCTGTCGTGGTCGCGGATGATAAATGAGACTGTCGCCTCGTCCACCGTGCCGTTGATCGCGATCAGGTGGAAAAACCCTTCATACTTTTCGGTAAACTCGGGCCGCTCATTTACCGGGAGCAACTGTACCAGTTCGTTGGCCAGATGTAGCGCATTGACCATCTTGTTCTTGGCGTATCCGGGGTGGACGTTTCTTCCCTGGATGGTAATCTTTGCCGAGGCAGCGTTGAAGTTCTCATACTCCAGTTCGCCAATCTCGCTGCCATCCATTGTATAGGCCCACTCCGCACCGAACTTGGCCACATCGAACTTGTCGGCACCACGGCCGATCTCCTCGTCCGGCGTAAACCCGATCCTGATCTTTCCATGTTTGATTTCGGGGTGTGCGATCAGGTACTCCATGGCGGTCATGATCTCGGCGATTCCAGCCTTGTCATCCGCCCCGAGCAGGGTGGTTCCGTCGGTGACGATAAGGTCGTCCCCCACAAACTTCAGCAGTTCGGGAAAATCTTCGGGCGAGGTGATGATCTGTTGTGCTTCATTGAGTACGATCGGCTTGCCGTCGTAGTTCTTTACGATACGTGGATTTACCCTTTCGCCGCTCATGTCGGGACTGGTATCCAGGTGGGCAATAAATCCTATGGTGGGTACCTTCTTGTCGGTATTGGATGGCAGGGTTGCCATCAGGTAGCAGTTGTTGTCGAGGGAGACATCGGTCAGCCCCATCTCAACCATCTCATACTCCAACTCTTTTGCCAGGTTGAACTGTTTTTGTGTGCTTGGGGTCTGCGAGCTGTTCTCGTCCGACTGGGTATCAATTTTTACATACTTGAAAAATCGTTCGACAATATTCATTCCTTTTTCTTTTATTAGCCGCAAAGATAGCAAAAGGCTTTTATTCCAGAAAATCAATTCTACCCTTTTGCGGGTAAAAAAAAAGTGTTATCTTTGCAGTCGGGTAAGTCCTATACGGCCAGCTCCCAATGAATCCCCCAGGTCTTGACCGAAGCAAGGGTAATTGGTTGTAGCGGCGCGATATAGTAAGCTTACCCTTTTTTATTTTGTCTCACGACAAAACTCCTCAGGCTAGCTTCGGCAGAAACTTGGCATCGAAGGAGTAGTTGCCGGGACCGGTAACAAGGCCGGCAATGAAGACGATCAGCAGGTCGAGTGCATGCCCATACTTCATGAAATCATCCCCTTGCGAAAAGTGCATCACCAGCGCCACCACCATGGTTCCGATCAGCAGCAAGGCCGCCGGTCGGAAGAAGAGTCCCAGTGCGAACAGTATTCCGCCTACCGTTTCGGCAAATGCCGCCATGAATCCCCAGAAGGTGGGGGCAAAGGTGATTCCCAGGTTCGACATCGTGCCGCCGATGGCGGTCCACATCTCCGGCCCCGCCATGATCTTGGGCAATCCGTGAAAGAAGATCGAAATACCGATACCTATCCTAAGCAGGAGCAAACCTGCATCTAATAAATTTTTCTCTCTTTTCATATGTAAATTGTTCGATATATAAATATCTATTAATTAATGATTTAATTCATTTTAAAAATTATATTTCTTCGTTTTGACAAAACAAAAGACAGCACTCATCTTTTGGACAAATGCACCGGTTATCGGAAAGACAAACAGGTAAGAAGGGTTTAAAATTTCATATGCGTGCTCTTGTGCAACAACTTTGGGTGCTTACCTGTTGAGGTCAGTTTCATATTCGACTTAGACGCCTTGTCGCGCCGTACGCCAGTAAAAATCGACCTTTGGTACTTGTTTCCCGTTTATGTCAGGGTTGGAGACTTTCAACTTCCGGCAGGACTGACGGGATTATGCGGGACAAGCTCGACGCAATATCCCATCTTTTCCAACTCTGCCTTCAGATACCTTTTGCGCCTTGCTTCCACCCGGCTGTTTAAATAATCGGCTCCCAGTTCATTGTAAGGGACTTCGTCTTTTAAGACATGATACACCGACTTGAGGATGGAGTGGGCCACGGCCACTATGGCCCTTTTCTTGCCGCGGCGGGCTGCCAGGCGATGGTACCGGGCGTGGTAGAACGTGCCTTTTGTCCGCGACGCCGCCCATGCCGATTGGCTCAGGATGGATTTGGCCTGCTTGTTCCCGTGGGTGGTGCGTCCGTTTTTTTTTTTACCGGCACTCTCGTTGTTACCCGGTGAAACGCCCACCCAACTGCTTAGATGATTCTCATTGGGGAAGACATCCATATCCAGCCCGATCTCGGCGATAAGGTCCTCCACGCTCTTGCGGTTCAATCCCGGGATCTCCCGCAGGCGTTCCAGGGCATTCTCATAAGGGGCAAGGGCATGTTTGATCTTTTCATCCAAATCCCGTATGAGAGACTCCAGGTGGTGGTTGTCCCCCCGGATAGTGCCCAGCAGGTAGATGTGGTGGTCGGTGATGTAACCGTTACAGGCTTCAAAAAGCTCCTCTTTGGTGGCTTCTATCTTTTTGTGGTATACCTCTTCAATATCGCCCATGGTAACTTCTTTCCCCTGACACAACTTGTCGATCAGTCTGGTTGCCGTTACTCCCGAGGTATCGCTTAACACGCTCGAAAGTTTCACATTGCAGTCTTCCAGGATGCGGATGATACGGTTCTTGTTCGAGGAGATATCCTGTACCAGTTTGCTCCGGTAACGCGTCAAATCCCGTAACTCCCGTTGTTCACGAGGGGGAATATAACTGGGTTTTAGCAAGCCGGCAAGCAATAACTTGCACAGCCACCTGCTGTCCTGCTTGTCCGTCTTATGCCCCGGGACGTTCTTCACGTGGCGGGCATTGACTATCCAGACCGTCAATCCCGAGGGTTCGAGGACATGATAGACAGGCTTCCAGTAGACTCCCGTACTCTCCATTACAACGTGGGTTACCCTGTTTTCCAATAACCAGTCTTTCAATTCTGTCAAAGAGCGCGTCACGGTCCCGAATTCACGGGTTTCCGTATTAAGTCCTTCGCCACTTATGGTGGCCACTAACATCTTCTTGTGGACGTCAATCCCGCATCCCCGGGAGACGACCTGGTTGAATGACACTTGTGATTCCATAAATTATTCCGTTCAATGAGTACGGCAAATGTACGGAAATCTTCCATTTTCATTCCCTTGGATGTTTTAAATTCTCAACATGGATGTTTCATATGTAAATTGTTCGATATATAAATATCTATTAATTAATGATTTAATTCATTTTAAAAATTATATTTCTTCGTTTTGACAAAACAAAAGACAGCACTCATCTTTTGGACAAATGCACCGGTTATCGGAAAGACAAACAGGTAAGAAGGGTTTAAAATTTCATATGCGTGCTCTTGTGCAACAACTTTGGGTGCTTACCTGTTGAGGTCAGTTTCATATTCGACTTAGACGCCTTGTCGCGCCGTACGCCAGTAAAAATCGACCTTTGGTACTTGTTTCCCGTTTATGTCAGGGTTGGAGACTTTCAACTTCCGGCAGGACTGACGGGATTATGCGGGACAAGCTCGACGCAATATCCCATCTTTTCCAACTCTGCCTTCAGATACCTTTTGCGCCTTGCTTCCACCCGGCTGTTTAAATAATCGGCTCCCAGTTCATTGTAAGGGACTTCGTCTTTTAAGACATGATACACCGACTTGAGGATGGAGTGGGCCACGGCCACTATGGCCCTTTTCTTGCCGCGGCGGGCTGCCAGGCGATGGTACCGGGCGTGGTAGAACGTGCCTTTTGTCCGCGACGCCGCCCATGCCGATTGGCTCAGGATGGATTTGGCCTGCTTGTTCCCGTGGGTGGTGCGTCCGTTTTTTTTTTACCGGCACTCTCGTTGTTACCCGGTGAAACGCCCACCCAACTGCTTAGATGATTCTCATTGGGGAAGACATCCATATCCAGCCCGATCTCGGCGATAAGGTCCTCCACGCTCTTGCGGTTCAATCCCGGGATCTCCCGCAGGCGTTCCAGGGCATTCTCATAAGGGGCAAGGGCATGTTTGATCTTTTCATCCAAATCCCGTATGAGAGACTCCAGGTGGTGGTTGTCCCCCCGGATAGTGCCCAGCAGGTAGATGTGGTGGTCGGTGATGTAACCGTTACAGGCTTCAAAAAGCTCCTCTTTGGTGGCTTCTATCTTTTTGTGGTATACCTCTTCAATATCGCCCATGGTAACTTCTTTCCCCTGACACAACTTGTCGATCAGTCTGGTTGCCGTTACTCCCGAGGTATCGCTTAACACGCTCGAAAGTTTCACATTGCAGTCTTCCAGGATGCGGATGATACGGTTCTTGTTCGAGGAGATATCCTGTACCAGTTTGCTCCGGTAACGCGTCAAATCCCGTAACTCCCGTTGTTCACGAGGGGGAATATAACTGGGTTTTAGCAAGCCGGCAAGCAATAACTTGCACAGCCACCTGCTGTCCTGCTTGTCCGTCTTATGCCCCGGGACGTTCTTCACGTGGCGGGCATTGACTATCCAGACCGTCAATCCCGAGGGTTCGAGGACATGATAGACAGGCTTCCAGTAGACTCCCGTACTCTCCATTACAACGTGGGTTACCCTGTTTTCCAATAACCAGTCTTTCAATTCTGTCAAAGAGCGCGTCACGGTCCCGAATTCACGGGTTTCCGTATTAAGTCCTTCGCCACTTATGGTGGCCACTAACATCTTCTTGTGGACGTCAATCCCGCATCCCCGGGAGACGACCTGGTTGAATGACACTTGTGATTCCATAAATTATTCCGTTCAATGAGTACGGCAAATGTACGGAAATCTTCCATTTTCATTCCCTTGGATGTTTTAAATTCTCAACATGGATGTTTCATATTACAAAACTTTAGTCTAAAAGATTATACATGCCCTAAACTGCAAAACTGCGCAAATTGTTTATATTTGTCTCATAAATTTTTTTGATATCTCGCTTTTTAAAGAAAAAAAACCGGCACACCTGTGTGTACCGGTTTTTTTAATCGGATGAGCCTCCCTCAATATCAGTTTTCAGACTTTCTTGCCGAGTAACTGATCTTCAACGCATATGCTTTTCGGAGTGCTTGCTTCACATCGCTGATATAGCGCATCCGGGTATCTTCGTCCGCTTTGATGGATACCGTCATCAACTGTTGATCGGCTTCGTTCAGGCTCGACTTTTCCTGGGCAATGTAATCCTGGATATCTTCAACCTGCGCGAACTTGTCGTTCAACTGCATCTGGGTTCCCGTACCATATTTTGGATCCATGGCGGGTCCAATATTGATGTAGGTCACCAGCGACTTTTTCTCCAGCTTCTGAATTTCCGTGGCAGTAGGCAATTTCAGTCTTACCATTAGCTCTTCGGAGCGCATGGTGGTCGTAACCATGAAGAAGAATAAGATGGCGAATACCAAGTCAGGCATTGAAGCTGTGTTCAATTCGGGCATTTCACGCCCGCCGCTTTTACTAAATTTTCCCATATTAATTCCCTCCCATAAAGTTTTTCGGTTCGGCCTCAGAAATTCTCTGCGGATACAACTTGTTTATCTGATTCTTCTGATCTTCGGTCAGATTTTCATAGTCCATATTGAAATACTTTCTTGCTGCCTCCTGACGCAATTCATTGTATGCCTTTACCAGCTCATTCTGTACCGATATATAGGTCTTATAGCTGGTGGTAGCGTCGTTCTGCAACGAGATAACGTGGTCTCCGGTTACCGGTACTGTTCCGATGGGAGCACCGAAATCCTCCTCCATCAGTTCGGGCAACAACGGATTATTGTTAGTATTCAATACAAACTCTTTCACTTTATCCTTCAGACTTACTTTACTCCCCTTGCCGAGCAGTTCGTTCTCATTTTGATACCATTCTGTCTCAACCTGCGATGTAACCATCGTCTCATCTTTGGAGTTCACCAGAACCACCAGCAGGTTACGCCGCTGCACGTCGACCGTCTGTTGATGGTCTTCATCTTGCGGCGGTGGCGGCAAACGTCTTGCCAGCCCGCTGTCGGTATCCATACTCGAAACAAGCAGGAAGAAGGTAAGCAAAAGAAACGAAATGTCCGCCATTGAACTTGCATTCAGTGCAGGAACTTTTCTCTTTTTCTTAGACATAGATTTTTTCTTTATTTATTCCTCAGGCAATTTTGTGGTGAGGAAAACCAACTGTTACTTTCTTTTTCCTAATAACGGCGATACAATAATCGCAACGATGCTGAGACCAAGCATGATGTACATGCTGAAGATCCACATGTCGGTCATTCTCAGTGTCGCGGGATTATTGTCGGGACCGTCATAACCCGGAATATTCAACAGTTCTCCGCTTCCGAGAGCATATGATCCTCCCAGAACAACAACTACTGCTACTAGTACCAATAATCTACCCAGTGCACTTTTGGGGTTTGTCTTGAGGCTCCTGAAAAATCCAAATATGGCAAACAGGATCAGGACCACAACAGTTACCGCCAACAGGAAGTATGCCCAATACAACATTATATCGGTAAATGCCGGCTGGGACATGTCGGCGACGATCTTCTGTTCTGGCGCTACCTGACCTCCAAACAGGAATAACCCCAATACTACCAACGTAACGATAATGGTAGCGAGGAAGGCTAAACTGGAGGTTCTCCGTATTTTAGTTACAGCCATGTCAATTATAATTTTTTATATTTAACGTTGTATTTTACTACCTGGTCGAGCAGGGTGATGGAAGCATCCTCCATTTTGTTGAGTATGCCTTCCAGTTTAGAAAGGATGTAGTTGTAGAATACCTGGAGAATAAGAGCAACGATAAGACCTCCTACAGTGGTGATAAGAGCAACCTTCATACCACCGGCAACGATTGTCGGGCTCATGTCTCCTGCACGTTGGATATCATCGAAAGCCTGAACCATACCTACTACTGTTCCCAAGAATCCAAGCGAGGGAGCAAGGGCGATAAAGAGGGTAATCCAGGAGAGATTCTTTTCCAGTAATCCACTCTGCACACCTCCGTAAGAGACGATGGCTCGTTCTACTGCATCGGGTCCCTGGTCCAGACGGAGCAATCCCTGGTATGCAATTGAGGCGATCGGGCCGCGGGTGTTGCGGGCAATGTCTTTTGCAGCTTCGATGTCTCCTCTGTCGAGAGCTTCACCAACCCCACTCAACAATGCCTTTGGATTAACGTCTGCCAAACTGAGGTAAATAATTCTTTCCAGAGCAAACGAGAGACCCAGAATCAAACAGATTGCGATCAAGGCCATAAATCCTGCACCACCTTCAATAAATTTGGTTTTAAGTGCCTGGTGAAATCCACCTCCATCAGTTTCGGCAACCGTCACTGCTGCTGGAGCTGTTTCTTCTACTGCCGGTTCAGCGGGAGCGTCTTGAGCTGAAAGAATTGTCGGCAATCCTACAGACATAAGGCCGAAGATTGCTAAAATTGCAAATAACTTTTTCATTGTGTGTTCAATTTTGTTGGATTAATGAATTTGATTTGATTTTAATTGCTTTATTTTTATTATTTAAACGTTTGGGATCTACTCTTATACGTAATTCACCATACTGTTAACGCGGAGAGAGCGGGATTCGAACCCGCGATACACTTTTGGCGTATACACGCTTTCCAGGCGTGCCTCTTCAACCACTCGAGCATCTCTCCATTGGGAGACAATTTCATAAAACGGGCGCAAATTACAAAAAAAAAATCACTTGCCCCTCTTTTGTCCGGCAAAATTACAGAATTTATCGATTAATTGCTATTCCTAGTGCAAATTATTTCAAAAAAATGCGTTTCTTGTGAAAAAATGGCACACCTCCCTATTTTAAAGAATTCAAGCCAAACAACTTGAATGCGTTCTCCCTGGTGATTGACGCAATCTCCTCTGCCTCTTTCCCGTATATGGCCGCCAGTTGCCGTATCACCTCCGTCAGATATGAGGGTTCGTTGCGTTTGCCCCGGTAAGGCGTTGGAGCAAGGTAGGGTGAATCGGTTTCCAGGATGATTTTTTCCACTCCGCATCCCTTCAATGTTTCAGGTAACCCCGATTTCTTGAAGGTGACCACGCCGTTGATGCCGATGAGAAAATTGCCGAGCTCCAGAATCGCCTCCAGTTCTGCAACGGTTCCGCCGAAGCTGTGGAAAACGCCGAAAAGTTCCCTCTCCCCAACGTTTCTGATCGACTGGATCACCTCGGGTATCGCCTCCCGGGAATGGATGGCTACCGGTAACCCTTTTTCGATGCTCCATTCAAGTTGACGTTCAAAAGCGGCCACCTGACGCTGCTTCGTGCTTTTATCCCAATAGAGGTCGATACCTATCTCCCCAATGGCGACATAACCCGGACGCTCCAGCTCTTTCCGGATAATCTCCAGCTGCTCTTCCCACTCCTCCCCGACGTTTGTAGGGTGAAGCCCCATCATCGGTAGAAAAAACGACGGGTAACGGTCGACGCTGCTCCTCAATGGCTGTATGGTTGTTTCGTCGATATTGGGCAGCAGTACCTTTTCCACGCCAACTGCCCCGGCTCTCGCCACCACTTCGTCAAGATCATCTTCAAAGGCATCGAGATAGAGGTGTGCGTGCGTGTCAACAATGCTCATACAATGGTCTCTCCTTTACGATAATAGTAGATTAATCCGTACTCCCTGTTCTTCTGCAACCGTTCGTTGGGCGGCAATCCGGCATGGAACTGCTCCACCTCTTCCCAGATATCCAGGATAATGGCATCCACCTCGTTCCGGTACACCGCCACTTCGTTCAACGTTCTCGCTGTAGCTTTCTGGTGAAGCTGTTGTGTCTGGTAGCCCTCCTTGAACAGGGTATACATCACCTTCACCTTGGCGATGCCCGGATTGTAGATCGGCACGCCTCCCTGCGCGATCCTCCGGTTCTCACCCGCAATGATCTGCTGGCCCCATTGCAGCAGCTGCTCGTTTGAACTCAGATCGGGGAGGATCAGCGACCTCTTCTGCAACCCGTAAAGTTCAAGCAGTTCCGGTTTGATCTCGGCTCGCATCACACACATATAGAGAACCTGGATAAAGTGGGAGATATACATCCTGGCATTTTTCACCCTGTTCTGAAAGGCGATGTTCGCCTTGACCTGGGTGTCGAGCGTTTGCTGGTATTTGAGGCAGAGCCGCTCGAATTTACTCACTGCGCTTCTTGCCCGCGACAACGTTCTCATGGATATGGCGACGTGCTGAAAATCGGTACTGCCAGCCTTCTCAATGGCTGTCTTCAACGCTTTTATCCGTGACAAGTCTGTATTGGGTAATCTGCGATAGGGCATTACTGGATCTTATTTTACTCTGTACATCAGGTTTTCTGCCAGGGAAACCAGTTCTTTTTTTCTCTCGTCAGATATGAGAATCGATGAGAGGGCATCCAATGCCGCAAGATAATATTTTTCGATGAGATTCTCCGAAATGTCCCGAAGATTTAAATCATTGTAAATATTTTTAACGGATGCTATCTTTTCCTCCCTGTCGAATTGGGTGGCGGCAATCCATCTCTGCAACTCCTCATGCTGGCTGCCTCGGGAGGTTTTCAACGCTTTTATCAGCAGGTAGGTCTTTTTGTTGCAGACAATATCCCCGCCAATATTCTTGCCGAAAGTCCGTGGATCACCATAAACGTCCAGCAGATCATCTTTCAGCTGGAAGGCCAGCCCGATATTGATGCCGAAATCGTAGAGCAGTTCAGCATCCTGCGATGTGGCTCCGCCTATCATGGCGCCCATCTTCAGCGCGCAGCCCAGCAGGACGGCAGTCTTCAATCTGATCATCTCCAGGTACTCCGATTCGGTGACGTCAGACCGTTTTTCGAAGTCCATGTCGAGCTGTTGTCCCTGGCACACCTCCATTGCCGTTTTTGTGAAAAGTGCCAGCAGTTCGGGCAGGATAGCCGGAGGTGCGGTGGCCATGTAGCGGTACGATTCAATCAGCATGGCATCACCCGAGAGGATGGCGCTGTTGGTTCCATATTTCCTGTGGACGGTGGGTTTGCCCCTGCGTATGTCGGAATTGTCCATCAGGTCGTCGTGCAGCAGGGTGAAGTTATGGAAGATCTCGATCCCGATAGCCGGTCCGAGTGAGGATTCCAGCTCCTTGCCAAAGAGGTCGGTGGCCATCAGTACCAGCAAGGGGCGTATCCTCTTTCCTCCCACCGACAGGGCATAGCGGATGGGATCGAAAAGGGTGGCGGGTTTCAAGTCGAACGGGATCTGCCGGATCGCTTCGTCGATCCTCTTGCTCAATGTTTCGGCACTGTGTAACATTGTAATCTTGTTGTTGAATTTCTACTTTAGACAAAAAGCTGCCTTTGTTCAAAAGGCAGCTTTCGTTATCTGAAAAAAGGAGTGTGGCCTATTATTGCTGTAGGCGGAACACAACGGGCAGTGTGAATCGTACACGTACGGCAGAACCACGTTGCTTGCCGGGTTTCCATTTCGGCATCGACTGGATCACGCGGACAGCCTCCTTGTCGAGCGACGGGTCAACTCCGCGGACCACTTGAACGTCGGTGATGCTTCCGTCTCTCTCAACCACGAAGTTGGTGATGACGCGTCCCTGGATACCGTTTTCCTGTGCAATGACCGGATACTTGATGTTGTCGCTCAGGAACTTCATCATGGCTGCATTTCCACCGGGGAACTCGGGTTGTTCCTCCACCACGACGAAGATCTCTTCGGTAACCTCTTCAACTTTAGGTTTTGGGGGTGGGGGTGGAACAAAGGTCTCCATCTGTCTCTTGCTCGCATCATCCTCGGTGTTGATCTCGATTCTTGTTTCCACTTTCTCTTCCACTACCTGGATGATTTCCGGAGTTTCCGGTGCCGGTGGTGGTGGCGGTGGTGGTGGAGCCGGATCGCGACGAGTGATTTCAATCTCTTCCTCGGCCAGAACATCCTGAACGATAATGCTCTCGTCCAGTTTCTTGGTTTTGGAAGACCATTCAAAGGCGAAAAATAGCACCGAGATGCCTACCACCATACCCATCAGGATGGAAGTCAGCTTGAGTGCGTCAATATTCGCTTTGGGTGATTTTTTTACTTCATCATTCATTTTGATTCTACTTTTACTTTTTTATATATGTGTTTTTACTGACTGAGCAAACCATGACACTGGATGCAAAAATAGGCATTTTTTTTTACACTGTTATGTTTGCCCGATAATTTTCTCAAAAAATAGTCAATTTCCTTACATCGCCTCTGCTACCATCTCCAAATGTACGACTTTGACTCCAGAGAGGAGCCATTGTTTTAATGAAATATTGTCAAAATATCCTCCGTTTTATCCTACACTTGATTAAATAGGCTGAAATTGAGAGGCAGGCGGTTAATTTTGTCTAATTTTAACATGCGCGCAGCAACCACTCCGCAAACAGCAAGCTGTTTCCGGTTTGTAGGGGCGACATCCTACAGGCAGGAATTTCGGTTTCCTCAGGGCTTGATCTTGTAGATATCCTTCAGATTCCGGCCGTAACCGTCGTAGTCCAATCCGTAGCCCACGATGAAATCGTTGGGAATCTCCAGTGCCACATAGTCCAGCTCCAGCTCCTGTTTCAATGCATCCGGTTTCAGCAGCAGCGTAGCTATTTTTATCTCTTTGGGGTTGAATTTGTTGAGCTCCTTCTTGAGGGCCACCATCGTGTTTCCGGAGTCCACGATGTCCTCCACCACAACTACCGTACGGTTTTCGATACTCTCGTTCAGGCCCAGCACCTCCTGGACCTTGTTGGTTGTGGTTGTCCCCTGGTAGGAAGCCAGGCGGACAAATGTAATCTCGCAGGGAACAGTGACCTCTTTCATCAGTTCCCCTGCAAACATAAAGGCGCCGTTCAGCACGGCAATAAAAATCGGATCCTTGTCGCGAAGATCGCGGTCGATCTCTCCGGCAATCCGGCGGATAGCGGCTTGAATCTGCCCGAATTCGATGAACTTTTCAAACTGCTTATCCTTGATGGTTACAATTTCATTCATGTGATGAGGAATTTAAAAGCACAAAAGTAGCGTTTTTTTTTCTTCATTCATGTAAAAAGTCGTTCGATTTCGTTTAACCCTCCAATCTTTTCATGAGCTCGCAAGCATAGAATAAGGGGAACAATCTTCGATAATTGCGGAAAAATTGTTAAGTTTGCGACCTGAAAATTCTTATGCACCGGTTGATATGAAAAAGTATATCTTGTTGCCCGCGCTGTTGTTGACAGTTGCCTTTCACTACTCCTGCCAGCGGGAGTCGCGGTTTATTGTAAAAGGGGAGTTCTCTTCGGCCGAAGAGCAGACCCTCTATCTCGAGCACCGCGGCCTGGGCGGCGTTGAACTGCTCGATTCGGTAACGCTTAAAGGGAAGGGCACATTCACCTTCAAGCAGGCGGCTCCCGAAAATCCCGAATTCTACCAGTTGCGGATAGGCAGCCAGGTGGCCCTCTTTGCCGTCGATTCGTTGGAGACCCTGCAGGTAAAGGGCGATGCCAACGACCTGGCGGCTACTTTCACTGTGGAGAACTCGCCGGTGAACGACCAGATCAGACGGATCGACGAACAGACCCGTCTCGTGAACGAAAAGCTCGATGATGCGGAGAGGCGGCACGAGGCCAAGAAGATCGACGACCTCACCTATCTGGAGGAGGTCGATACCATCCTCAAGAGCTACAAGTCGGAGATCTCCAGGCTCATTTTGGGTAACCCCTCAAGTGCGGCGGCCTACTATGCGGTCTTTCAGAAGGTGAGGAATTACCTTATCTTTGATCCCTACAGCAAGCAGGATTACGCCATGTTTGGTGCGGTGGCAACCTCGTGGGACCGCTACTATCCGGGCACCCAGCGTACAAAACATCTCTACGACTTCACCATGAATGCCCTGAAGACGCGGAAGCTGCAGGAGAAGCAGGCCGCCCTGCTGGAGAATGCTTCGGTGGTTACCGGATCTGCATTGCCAGATATCGTTCTCTCCACTATCAACGGTGAGAAGAGGTCACTCGCCTCACAGAAGGGGAAGGTGGTTGTGGTCGACTTCACCGTCTACCGGTCCGATTTCTCGCCGGCACACAACATCGAACTGAACAAGCTCTACACGAAATACAGGTCACAGGGTCTGGAGATCTACCAGATATCGTTCGATTCGGACGAGCATTTCTGGAAAAACGCGGCAAGCAACCTGCCCTGGATCACGGTACGCGACCCGCAAAGCGTCTACTCCAGCCTGCTTTCGCTCTACAACGTGCGCGAGATACCTACCGCTTTCGTATTCAACCGCGAGGGCGATGTGGTGGCACGTGTGGAGAACTATGCCACCCTGGCAAGTGAAGTGGCGAAACTGTTATAAAATTTGGCGGAAATATTTTGTTAATTGCAGAGAATAGAATATCTTTGCAGAGAGTGTAAAAGATTGAAAAAGGGGGATTCCGGTCTGTGAAGCGGCCGGAATTCTTTTTCTTTAATCTATATCTGTGTCAAACATTAAAAGAATAAAAGGAGATTTTTACTATGACAATTACCTATATGACCGAAGAAGGTCTTCGAAAACTGAAAGAAGAGCTCGTACATCTGGAATCTGTGCAGAGGCCGGAGATTTCGCGTCAGATTGCTGAAGCCCGCGACAAGGGCGATTTATCGGAAAACGCTGAGTACGATGCAGCGAAAGAGGCTCAGGGTATACTTGAAGGAAAGATCGCGCAGCTAAAAAGTCTGATCGCGTCGGCCCGGATCATCGACGAGAGCTCCATCAGCACCGATGAGATCCAGATCATGAACAAGGTGACCATCAAGAACCTGAAGACGAAGAAGGACATGACCTACACCCTGGTGTCGGAGAGCGAGGCCGATCTGAAGAGCGGCAAAATCTCCGTCAACACGCCCATTGCACAAGGTTTGCTGGGGAAGAAGGTGGGAGACAAGGTAGATATCCAGGTGCCGTCGGGCACATTGAGTTTCGAAGTGTTGGACATCTCAATCTGATCCTATGGCAACCATTTTCAGCCGCATCATCGCCGGCGAGATCCCGTCGTACAAGATAGCCGAAAACGACAGGTTCTTTGCCTTTCTCGACATCAACCCCATGGCGAAGGGGCATACGTTGGTGGTCCCGAAGCAGGAGACCGACTACATCTTCGACCTCGACGACGAGCTGCTGTCGGGTATGATCCTCTTTTCGAAGCAGGTGGCGAGTGCCATCCAGGCGGCCATTCCATGCAACCGTGTGGGCGTGATGGTCATCGGCATGGAGGTGCCCCACGCGCATATTCACCTGATACCCCTTCAGCGGGAGGGTGACATGAACCTCTCCAACCCTCGGGTCAAGCTCACCCAAGAGGAGTTTGAAGAGATAGCCCGGAAGATCGCCAGTCAGCTGCGGTAATCAGATCTTCCGGATCCGCACCCCCCGTACACAGTGGTGCTCGCTCTTTTCCAGAATCAGATCGGCCCGGAACCGGGTGGGCAGAATATTCCGCTCCAGGTTGGGCAGGTTGATCTCCTCCCACACCTCATTGGCAAACCTCAGCAGCTCCTCGTCGCTGTATGAAGCATATTTATGGAAATAGGAGTTGGGGTCGGTAAATGCGGTTTTCTGTAATGTTTTGAACCTTTCGAGGTACCATTGGCGGATATCCTTTTCCGCTGCATCCACAAAAATTGAAAAATCAAAGAAATCGGAGACAAAGACCCTTCTGCGGGGTTTTCTGTCCAGCGACACCTGCAGCACGTTGACCCCCTCCACGATCAGGATGTCGGGTTTCGTAATCAGTTGTGTCTTGCCGGGTATGATGTCGTAGTAGAGGTGCGAGTAGACGGGCGCTTCCAGCAGCTCCTTGCCCGACTTCACGCCGGCCAGGAAGGCGAGGAGACTTTTGGCGTCATAACTTTCCGGAAATCCCTTCTTGTTCAGGATCCCCCGCCTTTCGAGTTCGGCGTTCGGATAGAGGAAGCCGTCGGTAGTGATCAGCTCCACCTTCGGTTTTTCGGGTAGCATCGACAGGAGTTTCTGCAGTACGCGGGCAGTGGTGCTCTTGCCCACTGCCACGCTTCCTGCTATGCCAATGATATAGGGTATGGTCTGGCTTGGGTTCCTGAAGAAATCCTCCCGTTCGTGGTGCAGGTTCCGGTAATGGGTGATATGGATCTGCAGCAGCCGGATCAGGGGGATGTAGATCATCTCCACCTCCTCCATGGTGAGCGGCTCATTGAGTGCCTGCAGCCGTGTCAGGTCGATCCCTGCTATCGGAAATTGTGGATGATCTTCGAGCATGCTCCACTCCTGTCGAGTGAAGCTCCGGAACGGCGAGTAGGTCACTTCGTAAGGCTTAAAAATCATAGAAATTCCATTTTATCGTCCTGCAAAGATAAAAGGAATTTCCGAAGTCACTACAGCAGCTCAACGCTTCTTTTGATGAAGTTGTTAAGCGCCTCTCCCTTCAGCATGCCGTTGGCCAGCAGCGCCAGGTCTACCACCTGTTTCAGTTTTGAATCTCCTGCCGCGAAAGCTGCAGCCTCCTCCTTCGACTTCTCGCCGATCTCCTGTTTCAGTTGCCGCATCATCGGGTGATCCATGTTGACCACCATCTGGTACATGTCGGGCATCTCGCCATAGAAGGCCATCCCCGGCTGCATCGCCGACATCTCCTTCATTCTCCTGGAGAACTCGTTCTGCGTGATCTGGATCGGCCTGCCCGCTTCACCCAGCGACTTGAAGTCGACATTGAACTCCGTCTTGGCAATGGGGGGAACCAACGACTTCACCGCTTCGGTCAGGTTCTCCTTCTCCTTGTCGGTCAGCTCCACCGTGCTCTTCTCCTCCTTCTCGATCAGGTGCTCCACCGTGTCGCTGTCCACCCGTACGAACCGGGTCTTCTCCAGCTTCTGCTCAAGGAGTCCCATCCAGTGCACGTCCAGCTGTCCGTCCATCATCAGCACGTCGTACCCTTTCCCTTTTGCGGCGTCGATAAAGGTGTACTGCTCCTCCTTGTTGTTGGCGTAGAGGTATACCAGGGTCCCGTGCTTGTCGGTCTGGCTTCCTTCGATCACTCTCTTGTACTCCTCCAGGGTGAAATATTTATCCTCCATGTTCTTGAGCAGCGAGAACTTGGCCGCCCTGTCGTAAAAACGCTCCTCGGTGAGCATGCCATACTCCACGAAGATCTTCAGGCTATCCCACTTCTCTTCAAACTGGGTGCGCTCCTTCTTGAAGATCTCCTCCAGCTTGTCGGCCACCTTCTTGGTGATGTGGTTGGAGATCTTCTTCACGTTGCTGTCGCTCTGCAGGTAGGAGCGCGACACGTTGAGCGGAATGTCGGGCGAATCGATCACGCCGTGCAGCAGCGTCAGGAACTCCGGCACGATCCCCTCCACCGAGTCGGTCACGAAAACCTGGTTGCAGTAAAGCTGTATCTTGTTGCGTTGCAGTTCGATATTGTTCTTGATCCTGGGGAAGTAGAGGATCCCGGTGAGGTTGAACGGATAATCCACATTGAGGTGGATCCAGAAGAGCGGTTCGTCGAGGCTCATCGGATAGAGCTTGCGGTAGAACGCCTGGTAATCCTCATCCTTCAGTCCCGCAGGCTTCTGCTTCCAGAGCGGATTCACGTCGTTGACCACCTTATCCTCGTCGGTATCGACATACTTTCCATCCTTCCACTCCTGCTTCTTCCCGAAGACGATGGGCACCGGCAGGAACTTGCAGTACTTCTCCAGCAGCGACTCGATCTTCCCCTTCTCCAGGAACTCCCCGTTCTCCTCGTCGATATGGAGGATGATGTCGGTACCGCGGTCGCTCTTGTCGCACTCCTCCATCGTATAGGCAGGGTCGCCGTTGCACGACCACTTCACGGCCGGCTCATCCTTGTAGGATTTGGTGATGATCTCCACCTTGCTGGCCACCATGAAGGTGGAGTAGAAACCGAGGCCGAAGTGGCCGATGATGGCGTTGGCACTCTCCTTGTACTTGTCGAGAAAATCGTTTGCAGAGGAGAGGGCTATCTGGTTGATATAGTTCTCCACCTCTTCGGCAGTCATGCCGATGCCTCGGTCGGAGACGGTTAACGTCCTGGCCTCCTTGTCCACCGAGACCCGTACCGAGAGGTCGCCCTGTTCTCCCTTGAACTCGCCTACATCCGACAATGTCTTCAGTTTCTGCGTTGCATCCACCGCGTTCGAGATCACTTCGCGTAGAAAAATTTCATGATCGCTGTAGAGAAATTTCTTGATGATGGGGAAAATATTTCCGGTTGATACCCCAATTTGTCCTTCTTTTATCATAATTATATATGGTGTTAATTTTATCTTTCTCCCATCCTGTCTGCAAATAGTATGCCATAAAAGGGGGGCGGTTTTTTGTCTCAAACCGCTTTATTTAGACCTGTTTTAAAATCGAAACGGGCCATAATTATAGCCTTTCTAAATTACCCAAATTGTCCTATAAATACTATTTATTGACCATATGTGGAAAAAATGGACATTTTTTACCGATTTAAAATACTAGTTATCAATGAGTAATATATAGATAAAATATCCATTAACACTAATTAATTGTTTTTGAACTGAAAAAATGTTCGGTGCGTGGATTATGTTCTTATATTTGCAAAACAACACTATCAAAAAATTACGCGATGAAGACAAAAAGCTCTTTCGAAAACAGATTGCTCGGTTTGCAAGACAATATGTTTAACTTCGCACTGACGTTGACAGCAGATCGTGAGGATGCAAAAGATCTTTTGCAGGAAACAACCCTCCGAGTTTTGGATAACCGGGAGAAATATTATGAGAATGTCAATTTCAAGGGATGGGTTTTCACCATCATGCACAATATATTTGTAAACAATTACCGCAAAATTGTCAGGAGCCAGACCATCATCGACAAGACGGAGAACCTCTATCACCTGAACCTGCCGCAAGACTCCGGTTTCAACACTCCCGACGGTGCCTACACCATCAAGGAGATCAACAAGGCGATTGCCAGTTTTACCGATGAGTACAAGGTGCCTTTCTCGATGCATGTTTCAGGATATAAGTATGAGGAGATCGCCCAACAGTTGGGTCTGCCCATCGGAACGGTAAAAAGCCGCATCTTTTTTGCCCGTAAACGTTTGCAGGAGATGCTGAAAGATTTCAGGTACTACACCGAATAAACCTCTATAAAACCTTAACTGAAAACCTCTTTGGCCGATTGAACCAAAGAGGTTTTTTATTGTTATTAAGAATCTGGAGGCTTATGCCGCTACACCCTAAAAGAACAGTAGATGGAAGTTGTTTGGTTATTGGTTTCACTCGTCATACTCTATTTCGGTGCCGAATGGCTAGTCTCCGGTGCCTCCTCGTTTGCCGCGAGGCTGGGAGTCTCCCCCCTGATCATCGGGCTGACCATTGTTTCCATGGGGACGAGCGCTCCCGAGCTTGTGGTTAGCGTAAAAGCCGCGATGAACGGGCAGAGCGCCTTGTCGATTGGAAATGTCCTGGGCTCCAACCTGTTTAACGTCGGAGTCATTTTGGGCATTTCGGCGCTCATCTATCCGCTGGCCATCAAGAGGCAGCTGTTAAAGTTCGACGCTCCGGTGATGGTGCTCACGGCGGTACTGTTCTTCGTGTTGTTCCTCGACGGAAAAATTTCCTATCCCGAAGCCTTGATCTTCGTGTTCCTCTTTTTGGCCTACATGGCCTATCTTTTTGTCACTTCGCTGAAAAACAAACACCGGGCCGGCGAGGGCGACGAAGTCATCAAGCAATACAAGCATTGGGCGATCGACGTGCTGTTGATTGGGGTGGGTCTTGTGGGACTGGTTTACGGTTCAAACCTGTTGGTGGACAATGCCATTGTCATCGCCCAGAAATTAGGCATGTCGGAAGCCTTGATCGGGCTGACCATTGTCGCTGCCGGCACCAGCATGCCCGAGCTGGCCACGTCGGTGGTGGCCGCCCTGAAGAAACGTTCAGATATTGCGATCGGAAATGTGGTGGGCTCCAATATCTTCAACCTGCTCCTGATCCTGGGTGTTGCCGGCCTGATCCATCCGATAGATACTCCGGATATCAATCTGGCAGACAGTCTCTTTGTCGTCGGGATCAGCCTTCTGCTCTGGTTTTTCATGAAGATCGGCACCCGGATCAGACGTTGGCAGGGAGTAATCTTCCTGGTCATCTACCTGATCTATTTCTTCATCAAATTCTCGGCATTGTAACGTTTAATACCAGTGACAACCATGTTCAAACTTTGCCGGCAACTCTTGATCGCCCAGCTGATCCTCATCACCTGTGCCTGTTCCCGGAGCACCATGTACGATTTTCCTCAGATCCTCGAGAGAGATACACTCACGGTGATCACGCTCAACACCTCCACCTCCTATTTTATCTACCGCGATCAGGAGATGGGTTACCACTACGACATGATCAGGGAGTTCAGCGACGAGCATGGGTTGGAGCTGCAGGTAGTCGTGGCCCGGAATGTCTCATCGCTGGTCGACATGCTCCGTAGCAACCGGGGCGATCTGATTGCCTACAACGTGCCGGTGGAGAGTGCGCTCAAGGAGCAGCTGCTCTATTGCGGGCCGTCGGATGTCTCCCACCAGGTGCTGGTGCAACGGGCCGAACGGGGTGATACGTTGCTTCGCGACGTGACGGAGCTGATCGGCAAGGATATCTACGTGCTGCGCGGCTCCAAGTACGAGCAGCGGATGAACAACCTGAACCGGGAGCTGGGCGGGGGATTGCGTTTGCGGTATCTCGACGGCGACACGCTGGTGGAGGAGGACCTGATCCGCATGGTCTCCCGCGGTGAGATCCGCTACACCGTGGCCAACGGCCAGGTGGCCCGGCTCAACCATACCTATTTCCGGAACATCGATGTGGGACTGGTGGTCAGTTTCGATCAGCGCACCTCCTGGGCGGTACGGAGAGAGACACCTGTTCTTGCCGACTCGCTGAATGCCTGGTTCGCTCGGGTCAACCGGGCACCCCACTACCTGCGGCTGACCAAGCGCTATTTCGAGGAGGCCAAGGGTTTTCACGCCGAAAATGCCTCCACCTTTATCGCGATGTTCGCTCCCGGACAGCTCTCTCCCTGGGATAGCTACTTCAAGGAGTACGGGAAGCAGTTTGGAGTCGACTGGCGGCTGCTCGCCTCGGTCGCCTTCCATGAGTCGACCTTCGACCCCGACGGGAGGTCGTGGGCCGGTGCCGGCGGATTGATGGGACTGATGCCTGCCACCGCCGCATCGCTGGGTCTGTCGGGCACCGACCTCTTTCTGCCGGAGAAGAATATCCGTGCGGGGGCTCAATACCTGAAACGGCTGATCGACACCTTTGCCTCCGTCGGGAACGAGATGGAGCAGGTGAAGCTGGCGCTGGCATCCTACAACGGAGGGATGGGGCATGTAGGCGATGCCCGCGCGCTGGCGGAGAAGTATGGCGCCAATAAAGATGTATGGGACGGGAATGTGGAGCGGTTTATCCAGCTGAAGCGGCTGGAGCAGTACTACAACGATCCCGTCTGCAAGGCTGGCTATTTCAGGGGCGACGAGACTGTGAACTACGTGCACGACGTGGTCACGCTCTGGCAGGCTTATCGGGAGAGGGTGAAGTGATGGTCACTTTCTCCGGGTCATCTCTTTCCACACCTGCTCACCCTTGGCGTTCTTGAAGTTCACCTTGTCTGCCCGGGTAGCGGTACCGCCGGTGATGGTTCCGGTGATCACCTCACCCCCCTCGCTTACCGGCGTCAGGATAATGGCAGGAAAGTTGAAGCTGTAGGAATAGGTCGCGTTCGTCCCACTATTCCTGTCGGTGAAGGTACACTCCGTCCTGTCGAAAATGAGGGTATACACCTCAGAATTTGGGTAGGGCCATTGCCATTCGGTGGTATAGAGCATGGCATCGGGTTGCGACAGGTCAGACAGCATGTTGTAGTTGGGGCGGGAGCCGCCCAGTCCCTCCTCCTCCTTCTCCCGGCTACAGCCGATCAGGCAGATTGCACACATTGCCACAAAGATAAGCGGTAAAATCGATTCGTATCTCTTTTTCATGATACTTCTTTTGAGGTTGTAGATTCTTACCGCAAAGGTATCAATTTTATAACAAAACAAGCATCAAATTGCCATTTTTTTTCAAATAAAATACAGTGTGACAGATAGATCTTCCTCCTGGTCCTGTCGCTACTGTTCGAGAAGGTTCTTCACCTTATCCTTCATTCCAAACTTTTCCCACTCTTCGGTAGTGAGCTCCAGCTCCACCCTGACCTTGACCCAGGGCTGATTCACCCGCGAGTATACCTCGGGGTAGGTAATCAGGTCGATTACCGACATGCCGAACATATTTGCAATATCTGCAAGAGCGTGGTAGGTGAGTGCGATTTTTCCCCGCTCTATCCGGCTGATGGTTGCCACATCCACCTGGAGGATGTTGGCTACCGCCGATTGGGAGAGTTGTTTCAGTTTGCGCAGCTGAACAATGTTGGCAGTAATTTTCTCTTCACTATAATCCATGAAATAACATAATTCAAGTTTCGCAAGTAAAAATTCAGTAAAAATAATCGCATAAAAAAACGGCATAGATGCTTCTGTAATTCACAGATTATTAGTATATTTAAGCGTCAAAACCAAAAATACTAACAGCCCTATGCCGATATACAAAAGTAACTCCATTTTATCAGAAATCAGCGTTTTTTTCAAGAAAGATGATTCAAACAGTGCCCTTTTTACCCTGACGGATATGCTAAAAGGTTTCAACATGTCGGAGAAGGTCCTCTTCGGGAGCAGGAGCAAATGCAACAGCAAGTATTCCCTGCTGCAGGTGCTCGAGTTGCTGATTATGTTCCCCTGTTTCATGATCAAGAATCCTTACAATTATTGTCGATCATCCCTAAGCGGCTTCTTTGGCTGCGAAAAGGATGTTTTCTACCGTTTCGTAAACAACGAAATTTATGATTGGCGCAAGATACTCTACCACTTCACCATTCAAATATGGAACAAGGTTCGCGTGAGAAGTGACCACAAGCATCAAACTGTTTGCCTGATGGTGGACGATACCGACTTTCCCAAAACGGGAAGGCGTATTGAAAACATCGGTAGGGTCTATTCCCACCTGGGACACAAGACGATCCTTGGTTTCAAATCTCTCTTTCTGGGCATCACGGATGGCAAGAGCCAGTTCATCCTCGACTTCGCCATCCTCGGGGAGAAGGGCAGGAAGAACAACTTCAGCATGAGCGACAAGGAGCTCGAATCGCGGTTTACCAAGGATAGAGATGAAGCGTCCCCCGTTGTAACGCGGGCAAAAGAGTACGGGGAGAGCAAGATCCAGTTGATGATAACCATGATAAAGCGAGCCATTAACAAGGGCATCCGCTTTGACTACCTGCTTGCCGACAGCTGGTTCACCTGCTCGGAGGTGATTCGCTTCATACGTGCCCGGCACATCAAGTGCCATTACCTGGGTATGATCAAGATCGGGAAGAAGGGAGTTACCAGGTACGGTTTTGAAGGGAAGGAACTCACCGCCCGGGCACTGATCAATCTGCTTGAAGCCAGGGGTGAAGCCAGAAGGAGCCGCAAGCTTGGTTGTCAGTATATTACCGCTGACGTTCGCTTTGCAGGCACAGATGTACGTCTCTATTTTGTGAAGAGAAAAAAGGAGTCCTGGAATGGAATAATGACGACCAACCTCTCCCTGGAGTTCCTGGAAGCCTATCGGATTTATGCCATGCGTTGGTCCCTCGAGGTCTTCTTCAAGGAAACCAAGGGGTTGCTGGGTATGGGCAAGTGTCAATCCCGGAACTTCGCGGCGCAGCTTGCCGCAACCACGATCACGGCATTGCAATACAATTTGCTTTCCCTGGCCAAAAGGTTCACCAGTTATGAGACCATTGGCGGAATCTTCAGGGATGTGCAACACTCTGGCATGGAGCTCTCCGTAACGGAGAGGATATGGGGCATTATCCTTGAAATGGTGAAAATCATGACCGGGATCTTCTCCATTGAAGAGGAAGAGATCTTCGATGCAATCATTAACAAATCGGATAATCTGGCTCACTTTATCAACTTTTATGAACTAAAACCGGCAAGTTAGCAACTTGCGAAACTTGAATAACATAATAGTAGAGTGATAATGGGTAATTGACAATGCATCCATTTTGTAAATTATGCAAAAAGTGTTTGCATCACACGTAAAATTTGCTAAATTTGCAAACTGTATTGAAATAACTGCACGCTGTGAAAGACGCCAGAGCTTTTTGTAGCCGGGTGTTTAGACAGATAGTTATAATATTAGAGACACGATCCAAATTTTTATTTTATTAACCTAATTATTAGTAAAATGTTCAGAGAAAGCACCTATTGTTTTGTCCGAATGTTGCTCCTCAGCCTAATTGTGTCCGTGGCAATCATCGGATGCAGTGACGAGGGCGGTTATGAGGGTCCGAAAAAGGTTGAAGCAACCGACCCCTCCAAACCGATAACATTCACCGATTTCTTCCCGAAGAAGGGAAGTGTGCGCACCTTGATCTTTTGTGAAGGGAGCAATTTCGGCACCGACATTTCGAAGATTGAAGTGATTATCGGTGGCGTGCCTGCTCCCGTGATCGGTTCGTCGGGTACCAGAATCTGTGCGATGGTTCCCCGCCGTTCCGAACGTGGCGATGTGATGGTCCGGATCATGGACCAGTCTGGCAGACTCCAGAAGGAGTATACATTTGATGAGAAATTCACCCTCAACTCGGCACTGCAGGTCAACACCCTCACCGGTAAGATAGATCCGCAGACCAACTCGTCGAGCATTGTCAACGGCACCTTCGAGGAGGCCGAGTTCCAGAACCCCTGGTGGCTGGAGTTCGATGTCGACGAGGAGGGCAACAAGATCATCTACTGTATCGATGAGGAGAACCTGGCAGCGTTGCGGAAGATCAACCTCACTACCCGCGAAGTCTCTACCGTCTTCATGAAAGGTCAGGCAGGTGTGCATCAGGTGAAGTCGATGCTGTTCGACACCCCCACGCGCGACACCCTCTTCCTGGTGGATGACAACGGCCGTGGCAACTGGAACGACCGCCATCAGATGCCCAATATGTTCTATGCCCTGCGCAGCGAAGGTTTCCGCAAGGTCTATCCCTATCTCTACGGTCAATGTTCCTATTCGGCCGTCTCCATGCAGGATGGCACCATCTTCTACAACACCTGGGAGACCTCGATGGTCTACAAGGCCCGTCAGATCTATGATGCTCCCAGCGGGATGTGGGACGGGAAGGCGCTCTTCAGCGTCAAAAGCAACTCCAACGACCATGTCTTCATGTTCCGTCACCCCGAGGACCTCTATGTCTACATGACCGGTTTCAACGGCATCTACCGTTGTGCCTATGACAGGGAGAAGAAGGAGCTGGTGTCGTCGGTACTCCATGTGGGTGATATCGGCGGCGGGTCTGGCTATGTGGACGCGCCGGGTACATCCGCCCGTTTCAACCGTCCCCGTCAGGGCGTCTTCGTGAAGAACAAGGAGTATGTGGCCCAGGGCAAGGAGGATGTCTACGATTTCTATGTCTGCGATCACTACAACCATGCCATCCGGAAAATTACACCCGATGGCGAGGTGAGCACGTTTGCCGGTAGGGGCAGCGTCGGGATCGACGGTAAGGTGGAGGGCTGGATCGACGGTGATGCCCGTGCCACGGCCCGTTTTTGGGATCCAACAGGTATCTGCTACGATGAAGAGGAAGAGGTCTTCTACGTGGCCGATCGCAGCAACAAGCGAATCAGGACCATCTCGGTAGAATAACTGACAATTAATTGACTGAAAACATGAAAAAATATATCCTACTTATTGTATGTACCGTGATCGGCACCTGGAGCATCTTTGCCCAGCAAAAAACTGTAGAGGTTACCGGTACCATCGTCGATGAGAAGGGTGAACCACTGATCGGTGCAACGGTTGTGGTCAAGGAGAAACCCGGTTTGGGTGTGGCTTCCGACATCGACGGAAATTATAAAATCAAGATGGAAGCTTTCCAGTACCTTGTGTTTTCCTATCTCGGCTATGAAACTCAGGAACACCTGGTCAAGGATGAAAACACCGTATTGAATATAATCATGCAGGAATCGAAGGCCACTGCCCTCGATGAGGTGACCGTTACCGGTGTGGGACCGCAGAAGAAGGTGACCGTGACGGGTGCGATCACCACCGTGGAGGTGGGGACCCTGAAAACGCCCGTTTCGAGTCTGACCAACGCGCTGGCCGGTAACGTGGCCGGTGTTATGGCCATGCAGCGGTCAGGACAGCCCGGTTCCAACACCTCCGAGTTCTGGATCCGCGGTATCTCCACCTTCGGTGGCAGCTCCAGCGCGCTTATCCTGGTCGATGGGTTTGAGCGTAGCATGGATGAACTTAACATCGAGGATATAGAGTCGTTCTCCGTATTGAAGGATGCCTCGGCAACCGCCATCTACGGTTCGCGCGGTGCCAACGGCGTGATCCTGATCAATACCAAGCGCGGTTCGGAAGGCAAGGTGGAGGTGAACGTCAAGAGCGAGTACACCTGGACCACCCGCACCAAGACACCCCGGTTTGTGGACGGGCTCACCTACGCCTCCATGGCCAACGAGGCCCGCACTACCCGCAACCAGAAAGCGGTATATAACGACTATGAGCTGATGATGATTGCCGATCAGCTCGACCCCGACATCTATCCCAACGTCAACTGGATGGATCTGCTGCTCAAGGATGGCGCACCCACCTACCGCGCCTCCATCAGTGCCAAGGGCGGTGGCTCCAAGGCACGTTACTACCTCTCGGGCAGCTTCCTCGATGAAGGAGGTATGTACAATGTCGACAAGACCATGAAGGAGTACAACACCAACGCCAACTACCAGCGTTACAACTACCGCCTCAACATGGACATGAACATCACCACCTCCACGCTGATCCAAGTGGGTATCGGCGGAGCCCTGGAGAAGTCGAACCATGCAGGTACCACCTCAGACAACATCTGGTACTCCATCTTCGGTTACAACCCCATCTCCACGCCGGTATACTACACCAACGGCTATGTGCCGGTGATCCAGCAGGAGGAGTCGGAGATGCTTGAGCGGCGTTACAACCCCTGGATTGCCGCCACGCAGACCGGTTACAGCGAGATCTGGCAGAACACCATCAACTCCAACATCACGCTCGACCAGAAACTGGACTTCATCACCGAGGGTCTGAAGTTTATCGGGCGGTTCGGTTACGACACCTATAACTACAACTACATCCAGCGGCGGAAGAACCCCGAGATGTGGCGTGCCGAGCGTCAGCGCGACACCAACGGAAACATTGTCTTCAACCGGATGGTGCCCGAGCGTCTGCTGGCGCAATACTCCTCGGCCAGTGGCGACCGGAAGGAGTTCATCGAGGCGGAGGTCTCCTATGGCCGCACCTTCGACGCCCACAACGTGGGTAGCGTGCTGAAGTACACGCAGGACAACTATGTCAACACCTCCAGCATCGGTGGCGACATCATGGCAGGCATCGCCCGCCGCCATCAGGGTCTGGCCGGTAACTTCTCCTATGGCTACATGAACCGCTACCTGCTCAACTACAACTTCGGCTACAACGGTTCCGAAAACTTCGCCAAGGGGCACCAGTTCGGCTTCTTCCCCTCCTATTCGGCTGCGTGGAATGTGGCTGAAGAGCCGTTTGTGCAGGAGCGTATCGACTGGCTCGGCATGCTCAAGATCCGCTACTCTTACGGTGAGGTGGGAACCGACAACTCTACCTCCCGCTTCCCCTACCTGGCCGATTTTGGCAACTACAGCCGGAGCACGCCGGCAGGCAGCGAGGAGATCGGCTACAACTGGGGCGACCTGAACAGTCCCTTCCGCTATCCCGGTCTTACCTATACCCGGGTATCCTCCAACAACGTCACCTGGGAGATTGCCAAGAAGCATGACCTGGGTCTCGACCTCTACCTCTGGGGCGACAAGTTCGGCCTGACGGTAGACTACTTCAACGAGCGGCGCGACGGTATCTATATGGTTCGCTCCTATCTGCCCGACATGGTGGGTATCCAGGGGCAGAACCCCTCGGCCAACATCGGAAGTGTGAAGAACAACGGTTTCGACGGAAACTTCAAGCTCGACCATAAGATCGGCGAGGTATCGATGCAGGTCCGCGGTAACTTCACCTACAGCCGCAACGAGATCACCGAGGCCGACGAGCTGGTGAACCGCTATCCCTACCTCCGCCGGACCGGTTTCCGGGTAGACCAGGCCAAGGGATTGATTGCCCTCGGTCTCTTCAAGGATTATGAGGATATCCGCAACAGCCCCCGTCAGGACTTCGGCAACGCCATGGACGTGATGCCCGGTGACATCAAGTATAAGGATATCAACGGCGACGGTATCGTCAACGACGACGACGTAGTGCCCATCGGCGCCACCACCCGTCCCAACCTGATCTACGGTTTCGGCGTTTCGGCCAACTGGCACGGATTTGACTTCAATGTTCACATGCAGGGTGCCGGCAAGTCCCACTTCTTTATCAACGGCTTCACCGTCTATCCCTTCATCAACGGCGAATGGGGCAACATCTTGGCTGACATGGCAGAAGGCAACCGCTGGATTCTGGGTGTCAACGAGGATCCCAATGCCGATTATCCCCGTCTCAGCTACGGTGGCAACGCCAACAACTACCGTCCCTCCACCTACTGGTTGCGCGACGGCTCCTATCTGCGCCTGAAGACGCTGGAGGTGGGTTACACCCTCCCCAAGGCGCTGACCACCCGGTGGTACATGGAGCGCGTCCGGTTCCACTTCATCGGTCAGAACCTGCTGACCTTCTCGAAATTCAAGTTGTGGGATCCGGAGATGGGTAGCTCCAACGGTATGAAATATCCGTTGGGTAAAACAGTGACATTCGGGTTTACAGTCAATATCTAAACGGAAGAAAGATGAAAAAGAATATATTTCTCAGCATGATTATCGGTATCGGATGTTTCCTGGTCTCCTGTTCCGATTACCTCAATGTGGATCGCTACTTCAACGACCGGCAGGACATGGAGCGCATCTTCAACAGTCGCGACTATACCGAGCAGTGGCTGGCCAACGCCTATTACCAGCTGCTCTCCTATAACCTGGAGATCGGCCACGTCCGCTTTACCCTGACCAACTATTCAGACGACATGATCTTTACCGAGAAGGGTGCCGGTGTCACCTTCTCCGACTTCAAGTTCGGTAAATATGGGCCCCAGTATGGCGGCAACGTGAGAGACCTGATTGCCCGTCCGTGGGACCAGTCGTACGAAGGTATCCGTCAGGCCTCCATCTTCCTGCAGCATGTTCACCCCGGTCCGGAGATCACCGAGGAGATGTGCGACGACCTGAAGGGGCAGGCCTATTTTATCCGCGGCTACCTCTACTGGCTGCTGCTGCGCAAGTATGGCCCGGTACCCATCCTGCCCGACGAAGGGCTCGACTACGAGGCCCCCTACAAGGAGCTGGCCTATCCGAGAAACAGCTATGAGGAGTGTGTGGAGTACATCTCCGAGCAGATGTTGAAGGCTGCCGAACTGCTGCCGCTGAAACGGAGCTCGCGCAGTGCTTCCCGTCCTACCCGCGGTGCCGCACTGGCCGTCCGGGCCAAAGCCTACCTCTACGGCGCCAGCCCGCTGATGAACGGCAATCCCGAGATGGCCTCCTTCACCGATGACAAGGGGCGCCAGCTCATCTCCAGCACCTACGACGAGGAGAAGTGGGCCAAGGCTGCCGCTGCCGCCCTCGACGTGATCCGGTTGAATGTCTACGAGATCTACACCTCTCCCAAGCGGAACACTGGCGGCTTATGGGGTGCCTATCCCAAGACGGTTGATCCGCCCTACCATCCCGTCTACTCTGAACTCACCTGGAAAGAGGGTGGATGGAAGGATATCGACCCGCTCGACTCCTACCGGGCTCTCTTCAACGGCGACCTCTATGTGGGCGAGAATCCCGAGCTGATCTTCTCGCGCGGCGACAACCAGCTGAACGACGAGTATGGGATCAAGTCGATGTCGCGTCACCAGATGCCGGTCGCCAAGGCTGGCGGATGGAACTGTCACGGTATCACCGGCAAGCAGTGCGACGCCTACGCCATGAACGACGGCAGTCCGTTCGACCGGGCCACCGCACCGAAAGGGTTCACCACCTACGATGGCGAGTACCCCTTCCTGCGCAAGGATGTCTGGCTGGAGTATGCCAACCGCGAACCGCGGTTTTACGCCTCGGTCGCCTTCAACGGTGCCAACTGGAGCTGCACCAGCGCCAAGGATGCCAACAATCGCGATTTCCAGACCTTCTACTACTATGGAGAGGATGATGGGCGCAAGATCGTCAGCACCGACGACCGCTGGATCCCCACCGGCATCGGCATGATGAAGTATGTCAATCCGAAGGAGAGCTACAAGGATGGTGCCGACTATCCGAAGGTGGACCCCGCCATCCGTTATGCCGACATCCTGCTGATGTATGCCGAGGCGCTGAACGAGCTCACCTCCACCTATCAGATCCGCTCGTGGGACGGCAGCGAGACCTATAACGTGTCGCGCGACGTGGAGGAGATGAAGAGGGCCATCCTGCCGGTCCGTCTCCGTGCAGGGGTTCCCAACTACGACGAGATCGGCATCGGCGATCCCTATGCCAGTGCGGATGAGTTGAGGAAACAGATCAAGCGTGAGCGCCAGATCGAATTCCTGGGTGAAAACCAGCGCTATTACGACCTGCGTCGCTGGAAAGATGCTCCGGAGGAAGAGAGCCAGATGATCTACGGCTGCAACACCACCGTACCGAGAGAGTACAGGGAGTATTTCTATGAACAGGTTGTCGTTTCGAGCGTACAGACCGCATGGTCCATGAGACAATATTTCTGGCCCGTTTCGTATGATGAACTGAAACGCAATGCCCGCCTCACCCAGGCTCCCGGCTGGCCCATGTATGACTAAACTATCTAAACTGCAAATTGAACTATGAGACAAATATCCATATACCGCATCTTGCTGCTTTGCCTCCTGATTCTGGCAACCGGCTGCAACGACGAGTGGGAAAATGAGTTGTACACCCGGATGGTCTCGCTGAAGGCGCCCATCAACCGCGACGATGTAAGTGTCATCTACTTGCGGTACCAGCCCGACAGCGTAAAGGTGACCTACCAGCTTCCGGTGATCGTGAGCGGATCCAGGAATAACGATCGCGACTATTCGGTCCGCATCGATGTGGATAACGATACACTGAATCAGCTCAATATCGACAAGTATGCAGGTCGCTCCGACCTCTATTACAGACAGTTGTCGGAGGATTTCTATGAACTTCCCTCCAAGAACTGCCGGATACCGGCCGGAACCGACGTGGCACTCTTCCCCATCAACTTCAATCTGAAAGGGTTGGATCTGGTGGAGAAATGGGTGCTGCCGCTCACCATCATGCCCGACAAGTCCTACACGATGAACACCTACAAGGGGCGTCACAAGGCGCTGTTGTGGGTGATGCCCTTCAACGACTACTCGGGCATCTACAATGCCGCCAGCATGTATGTCTACTTCGGTGACAACACCACCAAGTACATGACCGCCAGCACGCGCGAGGCGAGGGTGGTGGATGAGAACACCATCTTCTTCTACGCCGGTATCACCGAAGAGTTGGCCGAGAACCGCGGTTACTTCAAGGTGAAGTGCAAGTTCCTCCCACCCGACGAGGTGAGCGAGATCCAAGATCCGATCTCGGGCGAGATGACCGGTCTCTATCTGAAGAGGGGACAGCTGGAGCTCTGGGCAGACAATCCTGAACTGGAGTTTGAGGTGATCGGTCAACCCACCTACGAGATCAAGGAGGAGTATGATATCGACCGTCCCCACATCATCAAGCGCTTCTTCACCCTGACGATGGAGTATCGCTACAAGGATCCGGTTTCGAGCCAAAACATGGTCTTCCCCTACAGGTGCAAGGGAACCATGCTGATGCAGCGTAACATCAGTACCCTCATCCCCGACGAGGATCAGGCCATCTTCTGGTAATCGGCAGGAGAAGCAATCGGAAAATAAAAGGGGCTGCAAGAGGCAGCCCTTTTTATTTTTCTTCTCTTTTCATCTGGTCCAGAAGCTTTTCGTACCGTTCAATGGTCCTCCCAATTTCATGTTCGTAGAAGATACTCTCCTCGCTGAAACTCTTCAGCCCCTCCGGGGTTACCCCCAATGCCGCTGCCACCTTTCTCAGTTTCTCCTCCTTGCATCGTTCTGTTTTTTCCATCTTCGACACCGCCTGTTTGGTTACTCCCAGCAGCTGACCCAGTTCACTCTGCGTCATGCCACGGAGCTGACGGATCTTCTCAATTTTTCGTCCGATATGTCTCTCCATGTTGCTCCATCAGTTTACCTTTCTCCCGTTCACTCTCCAATAGTCGCTCGTAGAGCTCCACGATCTTCTCAGACAGGTCGGGCTTCCCAGTCACTCTCTTGTTTTGTCCTGCCGGTGAAGCGTTGATGGTTGAAATGGTTTTGTTGACGTCGAAAGTTATGATCACTTCTGGCGAAATGCCCAGTATATCGGAGATCTGCTGCAGCCGCTCTCCGTCGATCACTTTCTGACGTTCGAGCCTCGATATCTCCGGCTGGCTCATGCCGAGTTCAGCTGCAAGTGTGGTCTGTTTAACTCCCAGGTATCTCCGGATGCGTTGCAGGTTAAGACCCATATTCGCGTTATCCGCATTAACACCTCTTCTCACTGCACTAATGTTAAGATTAATGTTAAAATAATAATGTGTAACAAACTTACATCAATACTTCGGTAAATATTCAATTAACCAATTAAAATTCAATGATTTACATAACATAGTTTAACATAAAAAAGATGGTTAAGTAGCTGATTATCAGTATCTTTATAGCTGATCAAAACCTAATAAAGATGGATAGAACCAGCATACTTAACCAATATAAAGGTATCTGTAGTGATGTTCTAGGTGAACTAACTACGAAGTTAAACAAAAGTTTCAAATCATTCCTTATGGAGACGCTTATTTTGTATCTGGTCATTCCCGGCAGGATTAATTTCCTACAATTGGGGAGATATGGCAAGTCGTGTGAACAGCGATTTCGCCAGAACTTCTCGAAGGATTTTGATTGGCTGGAGTTTAACTTGTCTTTGTCTGATAGGGTATTAACCGGAGATCGCAAGGCAATTGCCATTGATCCCAGTTATATATCCAAATCAGGAAAGAATACCCCTTGGATTGGTTACTTCTGGTCGGGTGCAGCCGGTCAGGCGAAAAGAGGATTGGAAATCCTGGGAGTGGGCCTTATAGACGTCGACAACAAGGATTGCATCAGTCTACAGGCCGTTCAGACTCCGGACCGTCAAACCCTGGAGAGTCGTGATGCCAACCTGATTGACTGGTACCTTTTGGTCCTTAAATCGATGCAGGAGAAACTCCATCGGGCAAGCCGTCACGTGGTTGCTGATGCCTACTTCGCAAAGAACAACTTCGTTACGGGTCTGCAAGAGATGAAGTTTGATCTGGTCAGCCGTTTCAGGGATGACGCCGCACTTTATTATCCAACACTGCAGAAACCGACAGGCAAGAAAGGCAGGCCTAAACTCTACGACGGAAAGATTGACATGGCCAACCTGGATACAACCAGAGTGCAAAAGATCAATATTGATAACGGTGATCTCTACACCTTGGTAGCCTATTCCAAATCATTTAAACAGATGGTCAGGCTTGTCATCTGGTATTCCAAGGATGGGAAAAATCCCAAACTGTTCTTCTCTACCAATCCTGAGATGAGTGGAAAAGATGTTATAGAATTTTACCGCACCCGTTTTCAGATCGAGTTTTGCTTCAGGGATGCCAAAGGCTTCACAGGACTGATGCAATCGCAGGCAAGGGACGTAGCAAAGCTATCGTTCAACTTTAATGCGTCTCTTACCTCAATAAACCTGGCAAAGGTGCTGGCAAGGGAAAGAGGTATTCCTTTTTCGATGGCATCATGTAAAACGATGATACACAACGCCTACTTGCTTGAACGATTTATTTGCGTGTCCGGCATTAAACCGAACAGAAGATTAAATGATAAACTTGTCAAGGAACTCATTGAGTTTGCAGCAAGTGCTGCTTGACTCCAAACTATATTTTTAACGAACTATTGATAGATGATAAAGGTGCTTAAAGGCACAATTGTTTCACTTTTAAAATTTTATCTTTTATGAGAACAGTCAGCGGTCTCGACATCCACAAAGATAGCATATTTATGTGCATTTTGGACGAACAAGGCAAAAAGACAGAAGAAAAATTTGGTGTAACTACACGTGAAATAAAACGAATGTCCTCTGTACTGCATACACATTACGTGAGTGATATTTGTATGGAAAGTACCGGTATTTATTGGATTCCGATTTGGCGGTTGCTTGAAAACGATTTCTCTCTTCATCTGGTAAACCCTCAGTTTCTTAAACAATTGCCCGGACGCAAGAGCGATGTGAAGGACGCGCAATGGATTGCAACCGCGTTGCTTAAAGAATTAGTCAGAGACAGTTTTGTTCCGGACGGGAACATTCAGCGACTTCGTCAATATGGGCGTCGCATTAACGAGATAAACAAAGATTTGGTTCGCTGCGAGCAACGTATCGACATGCTTCTACAACGCTGCAACATTCGTTTGAGCAATTATGTTTCACGTACCAAAAGCAAGAGTTACCGTAAAGTAGTGGATGCCCTGATTGCGGGAGAGACATCAGCCGATGCGCTGGTCAAACTCATTCATGGACGCACGGTTAACCGATACGGGAAATCAGCCGTACACGAGGCATTGGAAGGGTGTATTTGTGAAAGTGACAGCGATTTATTGCAGCAGTACACTCAAAGCTTTGACATGCTTCAACTCCAAAAACAACAATGCCTTGATGCCATGGTGCGCATGTGCAATCAACTCTACCCCGAAGCCTTCTCGTTTTTACTGACCGTGCCGGGTATAAAGCTTGTCTCGGCAGCCATTATCATTTCGGAAATAGGCGATAATATGGAACTTTTTGCTACTGCAGCAGCCCTGGTGTCATGGGCAGGACTCCGACCGCGCAATGATGAAAGCGCAGGAAAAATTAAGAGCCGCCAAATAACACACGGGAACAAGTATCTGCGTAAAGCCTTGATGGAATGTGCCAATGGTGCTGCCCGAACGAAAGGTTCGGTGTTTTACTTCCGGTTTTGGCATTTGAAAGGGATGAAAAAACATCATAACGCCATTATCGTAGCCGTTGCCCGGGAGATGCTTACCGTTATCTGGACACTGCTTTCCAGACATGAGAACTTTGATGAAACGTATCATCTGAAGAAAAAAACTGCTTCGTAGGGCGGACTCCTGTTCCGCTTTTCCGGAGCAGTCGGATTGTTTGTAAGGCCTTTATATTTGTGGTGGATTTTATACCCCGGTTCGCAAACTGACCGTGGCAGACAATCCGTATTGAACGCCGATCAAGAACCGTAAGAGTTCGAAGAGGAAATTAATTTACATTGACGAAAGTTCATTCTTCTTTCGTCAGTAAATCTATGTGTCTAAAATATAGCAAACCAGTTTCAATGGGTTTATTATGCAGGGAAACAAATGGATTTATAGAGGAAATATAATAAAAATCAACCAAAATGTTATATAAGTCAACCATCTTTTTTTCAGTTTAATTATCTGTAAATCTATTTTTGTAAAAATTAATAAATGTGTTCTACAGATAAGAACAGTGAAATTAACACCTCGTCCAATCACTTCAACGATTGGTGTTATCTGTTAACAAATATATATACAAATTAACTGATACCCTTCCTGGTTAACCGTCAACTTTTATAGTGTTCTGACGGGACATTTAACCTGGAATGAATGCATTTTTTCTAATATCATTACTGTCCTATTAAAATCTCGTAGAGTTCTTTGAAATATTTGAAATTTAGTTAGTTAAAGTAATTTTTCGATTAAACGGATTTCAATTCTCATCTTTGTACTTCTTGAATTTTAATAGAACTACAATGCATAAGGATAAATTCGTTTTCGCCCAATTGGTCTGTTTCCTCGACAGGAATAAGTTTAACTACATCGTGCGCAAATATGATGGTGACAAGTACGTGAAACATTTCACTTGCTGGAATCAGTTGCTTGCCATGATGTTCGGTCGTAAGCCGTCGGTCATAGGCGTATTGGATTGCTTCGATTAAACCGTGATCTTTGTCAAAAAAAGATGAACACTAACAAAATGAATCGTCGTTTTACTCAACACGAAGCGTTTTCCCTGATCGAAGAGTACTTTCAAAGTGGTCAGCGGGCCACGGATTTTTACCGGTCCAAAAACATGAGTGAATGGCAGTTTTACAAATGGAGAAAATTGTATCTTGAAGTCCATCCGGAACATGAAGCCTCAAAAACACCCCCTGCAAAGGAGCCATCCCTCTTGCAGCCGGTAACTGTTATCGGCAAGCCGTCCTCCCGGCGGATGCCCCGGTTCGAGATCGCCTATCCCGGCGGGGTAACTCTTCGCGTGGACGAGGGGGTAACCGACATCACGCTACTCGGGGAACTGCTCACTTTTTAATTTCCCGGACGATGTTCTCACTTAACGAATCCCAGCGTTTTTACCTCTGCCTCTCACCCACCGACCTGCGTAAAGGATTTGACAGTTTATGCGGGCTTGTCTCATCGGAATTGGGACGCGACCCGTTAGGCGGGGAAGTGTTCATCTTTGTCAACAGGTCCAGGACGACCATCAAGCTGCTCCATTGGGAACGGGGCGGGCTCGTGCTGTACCACAAGCGCCTGGAAAGCGGCCGCTTTTCCCTTCCCCGCGTCCATTCTTCCGGCAAGGGATGCAGTATTCTTTGGCGCGATTTGGTCATGATGGTCGAGGGTATTTCCATGGAAAAAACCACCCGCCGGAAAAGCTTCAATATTGCTCCAAAAACCGCGTGAATAAAGACTTTCGTGCTTGTTCATCTCATTGATAAGTTGTATCTTTACACCATGAAAACAAGCAATACGGAATTGAATGACCAGGTTGTTATTTCCCGCGGGGAATATAACGAATTGCTGTCCATCAAGTCCGATTGCGAATACCTGAGGTTTCAACTCTCCGAGCTAAAACGGATGCTTTACGGTGTGAGAAGTGAACGCTTCAGGTCGGAAAAAACCGATGACGGGCAATTGGACCTCTTTGCCGGCACGCGGGATTCACTTCGCGATATTCAGCCAAAAGCGGAAGCGAACAAGGAAACCATCACTTACGAACGCGAAAAGACACGCGAAAAGCCTGTCCGGAGCCGTCTTCCCGAGCACCTGCGACGGGAAGAGGAGGTGATTGAACCTGACCTTATCCCCGATGGAGCCGTCAAGATAGGGGAGTCTGTCACCGAGCTGCTGGAGTACAAGCCCGCCGACGTTTACGTGCGGGTTATTATCCGTCCCAAGTACGTGGTGCTGGGCACGGAAGGTGAAGGCTGCGTTACTGTAGCCCCCATGCCCTCGTTGCCCATCGTGAAAGGAAATGCCGGGGCGGGCATTCTCTCCCATATCTGCGCGAGCAAATTCATCGACCACCTCCCGTTCTATCGCCAGGCCGAGATATTCAAGCGGCAAAAGATACCGGTTGCCGAGTCGACGCTCAAGGGCTGGTACGCCGCCGTCTGCCGCTTGCTTGAGCCGTTACACGATACACTGATCCATGAAATAATGAAACGCGACTACCTTCAGGTGGACGAGTCCCCGATACCTGTTCTTACCTCGGATAAGCCCGGTGCCACGCACAAGGGGTACATGTGGGTGTTTCATGCCCCCGTGGAAGGCATGGCGTGCTTCAGGTACGGAAAATCCCGCTCGGGGGATGTCGCCGCCGGATTTCTTGACGGGTACCGCGGCGCGCTCCAAACTGACGCGTACGCGGGGGTATGACCAGTATAAGGACGCGGAGCACATCACACTTTTGGCATGCATGGCCCATAGCCGGCGAAAATTTGAACACGCCAAGGAGAACTCGCCATCGAGATCGCGTCAAGCCCTTGACTTGTTCGCGAAACTCTACCGGGTAGAGAAACGGGCACGCGAAGAAAAGATGCCATTCGAGGAACGGCACCGGCTGCGCGAACAACAATCAATACCGGTGATGGAAGAGCTGAAACGATGGCTGGAAGACCAGCGGGGGCAAGTCCTGCCTAAATCTCCCATAGGAATCGCGGTTGCCTACACTCTGAAAATTTGGGACAGGTTGGAAAGGACGATGACGGACGGCAAATTCGAGATAGACAATAACGAGATTGAAAATAAAATCCGGAAACTTGCCCTGGGACGCCGTAACTATTTATTCTGCGGGAGCCACGAGGGAGCCGAGCGTAACGCGATGATGTATTCTTTCTTCGCCTGTTGTCGCGAAGCCGGCGTGAATCCAACGCGATGGATGACTGATGTCCTCAACAGAATACCCGATCATCACGCGAATAAACTGGAAGAGCTGCTCCCACACAATTGGAAAGAGAATATCCTTGGATAAGACGGATCCTTACATGCACGATACCCCCGATCAACGATCGAATACAATATTGTCATACCGCCATTGATTCAATGTGCCGGTTGAAGCAGAGAATAAACCATAGGAGGTGGACCGGAGAGGGATATGCTAATTTTTACCCATTCCTGCAACACGCTCATAGCCGACGGGATACGTTGTAAATAGCCTCACCATCTGCCCCCTTCTTGCCAATACAGGTGCGCTTGTGCGTTGAGTAACCCTTTTCCCTGTCCCAGTATGACTCATCCTCGTAGAGATATACCGTTCCATTCTTCGCCTTGATCTCGATGACCCTTTTTCCCATGACAATGAATCTTCAATATGGTTACAAATGTAATCATATTGTTTGAGAAAAACAAGGGTTTTCCAAAATATTTTCACTATTTATCAGTAAATTACGTGTGATTGACAATAATCTGGTTAGAAAAAAGCGGGAATTTCAGTTCTTTACTGAACTGGCAGTAAATGAGATTTTTTTACTATTTTTGTATTGCATGTGTCGGGTGAGTGTTATTTTTTATTTAACACCTTAAAGATAAATACTTTATCTGACACATGCAACTTTTATTTGAGACTTTTAGGTAGTAACATATGACAGAACAAAAAAAATCACCAGACGGTAAGTTGGCGACAAGATATTTTCGAGAATTTTATCTTTCCTATGCAGCGGATATGATTAATTTTGCCAGAAAGTATGTTGACGCGACCACGGCTGAAGATATAGTTCATGATATTTTTCTTGATGTTTGGGATAAAAAATCAACCATCATGGTTGAGAAGAATCTACAGAACTACCTTTTGGCAATGGTCAAAAATGCTTGCTATGACTATTTAAAACACAAAAAGGTGGCCGAAACATTTTTGAGTAAAGCAGAGCATCAACTTAAAATTGATGCCATGGAATATTATGAGCTTTCAGAAAATGAGAGTTCGGAAAATTATAACCTGCAGGCAATTTATGATTCTATCGAGAAATTACCCCCTAAATGCAAGATTGTTTTCGAAAAGGCCTATTTAGAAAAGCAAAAGAGCGCGACGATAGCAGAGGAGATGAATGTTTCCGTGAGGACCGTTGAGACTCACATTTACAACGCCTTAAAGCTAATTCGGAATAATTTAAAACTGCTCAAGTCGATTTCAGCAACACTTTTTTTTTCAGCATTTTTTTTATTTTAAATTTAAATAACGCGACCGTTAGGGGATTGTCCGATAATAACTTATTGACGCAGTCTGCAAGCGTTTTTTTATTTTTTTTCAGTACTGACCGACTAAAAAATGAAGAAAATATAGGGACTTAACCGAAGTCTCGTCCCTAAGTTGTAAATTTGGATTGTCAAAAACTAAATTTCCAACCATCAGGGTCAACGCATAAAAAAATCAGAAAAGACAGTGTTATCAACAATTTATCCGTCTGGTTGTTAATAACTTGTGTTGTTTTGAGGCAATGTAAATGCGTATCTTTGCCTCAAAAAAGACATGACAAGTCCAGCCACTTCTTTGCACCGGTATTTTGAGTGCATTCCCGACCACCGAATCAACAGGAACAAGAAACACCTGCTATCCGACATCATAATCCTGTCGATACTCGCCGTTATTTGTGGGGCGGAATCGTGGGATTCAATTGAACTTTTCGGCAAGACAAAACTTTCATTCCTGAAAACGTTCCTCAAACTGCCCAACGGTATCCCCTCACACGATACGATTAACAGGGTGTTTTCCAGTTTACGTCCACGTCTTTTTGAAGAAGCTTTCATCAAATGGGTTGATTCTTTAAAGGATGAGCATATCACAAAAGAGGTTATCAGCTTGGACGGCAAGTGTATAAAAGGGTCCAAAGACAGCTTTCATGAAAAGAACGCCATCTACATGGTCAGCGCCTGGGCATCAGAAAACCAATTGGTCCTGGGCCAACTCAAGGTGGATGAGAAAAGCAATGAGATCACGGCCATCCCGTTATTGCTGGACCTGCTTGACATAGAAGGAAGCATTATTACCATAGATGCCATTGGTACCCAAACGAAGATTGCTGAAAAAATCATAGAAAATAAAGCGGATTATATCCTTTCGGTCAAGGGTAACCAGAAAGAGCTTTTGTCCCAGGTGGAGGACAGTTTCAACCGGCATAATCCGGACTCGGTCGATCAGGTGACGGAAAAAGGGCACGGACGGATTGAAACACGTACCTGTGAAATTATCTCGAACCTGGGTTTCATCGACAACAGGGAACACTGGAAAGGACTCAAGACGATTGTCAGGATTACTGCCCACAGGGACACGGGTAAAAAACAGGAGACCGAAACCCGTTTCTACATTAGCAGTGTCATTGACCAAGCAGCAAACTTCAACACTTTTATACGTCAGCACTGGGGCATTGAAAACAAACTCCACTGGACATTGGACATGGTTTTTGACGAAGACCGGCAAAGGAAAAGGGCGAAGAACTCCGCCCAAAACTTTTCCTTCATCAGAAAAATAGCACTCAACCTTCTAAAACAAGACACATCGAAGGGTTCTTTGGTTTCAAAACGTCTCAAGGCCGGGTGGGATGACAACTTTTTGCTACAGTTGTTGAAAATTTAAATGCGTTGACCCTGTTCCAACCATGGGCAAAGTTAGCGAAAATAAATTTGTCGGTCAGCCGATCTTAAGACAAATAGTGAATATTCTCCCGAGGGAAAAGTTCGATGAGCTGGTAATAAGGCTCGGCAGTGATAAATATTACAAGGCGTTTTTTTCCTGGGATCAATTGATCGTGATGCTCTTTGGCATTTTTTCCCGTTGCGACTCGATGGGTGAAGTCTGTGACGGCATGCGTGCCTTGGGTGGCAAGTTGAATTACCTGGGCATGGAGAGTTCGCCTGCAAAAAGCACTGCCGGAGATGCATTGCGTGACAGGGACGAGGAGCTGTTCCGTCTGTTCTACTTTGCACTGATCGCCCATTTTTCCCCGCTTTTGTCGGTCAGCCGCAAAAAAAAGTGCCGGAAGCAGGGTATCAGTTTCGAGGAGTTCTATGCCTTTGATTCGAGTACGGTGACGCTGTTTTCCGACGTGATGAAAGGCGTGGCCGGAACCCTAAAGGCGACGGGAAAAAGAAAGGCGGCCTGAAAGTCCACATGCTGACCGACGTCCATGCTGACACGCCGCGATTCGTGAAGATAAGCGAGGCGAAAATGCACGACAAGAACTTCTTGCAATACCTGAATTTAAGTGAAGGCAGCATGGTGGTCTTCGACAAGGCATACAATTACTACCTGCAGTTCGCCAAATGGACGCGACAAGGCGTGAATTTCGTTTGTCGGCTGAAAGACAATGCAAGGTACGAGGTTCAGGAAGTCCTTCACGAGAAGAAGCTGGAAAAAGGGGAACATGCCGTTTACAAGGTGAAACATATCCACGTTCAATATATCGAGAAGGTCGAGACGGGGACCGAAGGCAAGAAAAAAAGGAAGAAAGTCAGACAGACGAGGACCTTATGCCTTCGTTTAGTTTGGTACAGGGATGAACAGGGGCGTAAATACAAGTTCATCACCAATAATTGGGAAATAACAGACGAGGAAGTTGCCTTGATTTATAAAAATAGGTGGTCTATCGAAACGGGATTCAAAAAATTGAAGCAAAACTTCCAACTCACCTATTTTTATTCCGACACTGAAAACGGGATAAAGACCCAAGTATGGTGTACCCTGATCGCGTATTTGCTTTTACAGGTGATTCAGACCAAGTCGGAAAGCGAAAAGGCGTTTTCAACCATAGCCGCGTTGTTGAGGATGCATTTGATAAGCCATCTGGATTTGACGTGGGTGGTGACCGAAGGCAGGCGCACTTATCCCAGACGACTGAAAAGTCGCAATAAAAGTCCCACGGCCGCCCAATTATCACTGTTTTGAGGGGGGGGAGCACTTTTTGGAAATGAAAGACAGGAGCCGTAATGATCTACTTGTCAGGTATTTAAAAATAAGAACCGATTGATTTTGATTTTAGTCGGTTGATACTGATTTTTTTTGAAAAACTCTACGTAGTTTTTAATTAACAATCGTATATAAAATAGAGGAAGGATAAATTCCAACGATAAAGGGGGAGTTACAAACTTCTTAATAAAGAGACTTAATTATGATGGACACCTAAAAGTCTCAAATAAAAGTTGCATGTGTCAGATAAAGTATTTATCTTTAAGGTGTTAAATAAAAAATAACACTCACCCGACACATGCAAGACAAAAATAGTAAAAAAATCTCATTTACTGCCTGTTCAGTAAAGAAAAAGTTCAGTTCAGAACAATTAACATCATATTCAGGGTTAAGCGTAACCTCTGATTTTATCAACCATTGCGGTATTTATGGCAAGCTGGAACATCTTTTTCCAACCATCCGCCACAATGCAAGCCGTTTCAGCACAGCCCAAATACTCTCAAGTGTCCTGTTGGCATCGTTGTGCGGTGTTCACCGTTTGAAGCGGATTGAAAATTTCACCTTTGACGCCTTGGTTTCCCGCTTGTTGAAGTTACCCAAGAACATTGACGAGGACACCATACGCCGCCATTTGACAGGTTTGGGTGAAAGGGGCGCCCGTTCGCTTCACGAGTTGTTATTGGATTTTACCGGCTTGCAAGTTTCCCGTTGCGGTTTAAGCCGCTTGACACTTGATTGCGACTCAAGCACATTTACCGTTTACGGCAACCAACAAGGGGCTGAGGTGGGTTATAACTCGCATAAGAAGGGTTCGAAAAGCTATCACCCCATCTTATGTTTTGTCACGGAGATGAAACTGCTTGTCAATTCATGGCTCCGCCCGGGTTCAGCTTACACCTCAAACGGAGTTTGTGAGTTTGTCAAAGAAACCTTGGCCGCTCTTCCCCAAAAGGTGGAGAAGGTGTTTTTCAGGGCCGACAGCGGTTTTTTCAATGGTGGATTATTTAATTTGTTAGAAGACGGTAAACATGAATATTTGGTGAAAGTAAAGCTGAAAAACCTGAAAGATTTACTTGCCGGGCAGACTTGGCAGCCGATTGGCCCACGGACGGCGACCTGTCAGTTTACACATCAATGTAGCGGTTGGAGGAATCCCCGCATGTTTTATGCCGTGCGTGTCGTAAAGCAAATAGTTCTCCCGACATCGCCTTCGGCTCGTCGGGAGAACGGACGGAGGATTACATCCTGCATTCTACTCCTCGCCTAACGGCGACATCGTAGAACACAGGATTTGCGAGATTACAAGGGATAGTGGATATCCCCCCCCGCAACCTCGCAAATCCTCCGTCCGTTGAAGTCGATTATTTTGGAGAGAAACAATTTGTACCCGAGTATGAGTACTTTTGCTATTGCTCGAACCTGAAAGGATTGGATGCCTTGCAGCTCCATACCCTTTATGGATCCCGATCAGAGAGTGAGAATTGGATCGAGCAAACCAAAAACTCGCTTTGTGCGGGAAAAACCATCACGCGTGATTTTTGGGTAAACGATATTCTTTGGCAACTTTCGTCATTTGCCTACAGTTTATCGGTGCTCATGCGATACCGGGGCGACTTTTGGGTTTGGCGTCAAGAGCACTCTACCTTCCGAGAATGGTTTATCCGAGTGCCGGGAAAAGTGGTGAAATCCGGCAGGCAGGTCACGGTAAAAATGCCTAAGGAGTATTACCGAAAAGCGGGGTGGCGTGATTTTGAGCAGCGAATAACGACAACGATGACCGGATGACGGATTTTCACTTAATCGTCCATCGCCATCTTTCGTGTCGTAAAAGGGTTTATGACAAGGAATTGCCATGCCTTGGAAGAGTGGTAATGTTAATATATATAAAAACGCCACCATAAAAAGTAAATCAACACGTTAAACGTGCAAGAAACAGTGAAGATGAAAAGAAAATAAAACGGTATCTCTCGAAAAAAAAGAGAAATTCCGCTTTGAAAACTATTAACTTGAGTTGGGAATTTTAAATGAGATTTTTAAGGGACAATATTCCTGAAATAACGGTACATGTTTTAAATGGAACTCAAACGGAGGAGGAAATGCGCGCGTTTATGCAGTGGTACAACGAGTCGTCCGAGAACAAACAGTTTTTTTTACAAATGAAACAGATCTATGACCTCACGAATCATGATCAGCGGCCGGAGAAGGAGGAATTGCACGAAAGCTGGAATCGATTATTGAAGAAAACTACTTTATCGATGAAGTCCACGAAGTCGAGGAGCGGTGAGCGTAAAAAGAAGACGCGCTCGATTATATTTTCGGGAGTAGCCGCGGTGGCATTATTACTGCTTGCTGTTGGTATTAAAATAAATAGTGACAATAATACTTGGATAGAGATTCAAAGTTTATCTCCGGGAGAATTAACGGTGGTTGAATTGCCCGACGGTTCGAAAGTTCATCTTAATGCTTCATCAACAATAAAATATCCAAAGAGATTCAATAAAAAAAGTCGCGACCTCTATTTGAATGGTGAGGCCTATTTTATTGTCGCGAAAAATAGTGAACAACCGTTTATCGTGCATTCCGATAAAATATATATTGAAGTGTTGGGAACTGAATTCAATGTTCAGGCATACGATGTAGATGATGTTGCTGTTACCACACTTGTTTCGGGAAAAGTAAAACTGGTTACTCCTGAAAGTAACGAAGACGTGCAAAATGAATTCGTTTTACAGCCGGGGGATCAAGCCACGTTTAATAAAATTTCGAGTACTACCCAAATTTCAAACGTTGAAACTGCAGTTACTACTTCATGGATGAACGGCGAGTATTCGTTCAGGAATAAATCGTTGGCCGAGATAACGAATCGTTTAGAAAAGATATATGATGTTACCTTCGTGATTATGGATGAGGCTCTTAATAAAGAGGTGTATACGGGTAAGTTCTTTTCCAGTCAGTCCATCGAGGAAATTGTAGATATAATCAACTTTAAAAAGCAATTTAGCTACCATATAGAAAACGATACGGTTTATATGGAACGAAAGTAATAATACGGAAATAATAATACAGAAATAATAGTAGAGAAGATAAAATAAACGATAAAAATAAACGAAAAAAGAGAATGCGCCTATGAAAGATAAGAGAGAAGAAGAAAAAAAATGGGAAGCTGCGCCAACAACCTCCCAAAAGAAAATTAATATTTTTAATAAATTAAAGTTCCCAAGTGAGTCGAATACATGGGGAATGTTATTTTTTAATTCATCAAAAACATACAAATATATGCAAATAACAATAAACTCCAGCACATTATGGAGAAAAATTTCACTAACAATGAAGTTTACCTTTTTACTTGTACTTCTCGGAGTTTTTAGCAGTTATGCCACGGGTAGCTATGCACAAGACGAAAAAATGTCGGTGATGGCTCAAAATGCAACAATAGAAGAGATTATTTCAACAATAGAAGAGCAATCGGGTTTTGTATTCTTTTACAACAGTGAAGATCTTGAGAATTCGAACAAGCAAAGCATCGATCTATCCGATGGAGATATTTATGAAATACTCGATCATCTCGTGGCGAACACCTCTTTAACTTACCGGGTTGATAAAAATTATATCTTCCTAGATAAGAAAGAAGTAGCAGCTCCACAACAACAGACCGTGACAGTTAGAGGAACTGTAACGGATCAGGACGGCTTTCCACTTCCGGGCGTTACCATTACCGTAGAAGGTTCTTCGAGGGGAGTGATTACCGATAATGATGGCAACTACATTATTGATGTGAGCCCCACGGCAACCCTGCAGTTTTCATTTATAGGGATGCAGGCGCAAAGTGTTGCTGTCGAGGGAAGAAATACGATTGACATCGTGCTAATTGAGTCCAGCCAACTGCTCGACGAGGTTCAGATTGTTGGTTTCGGTCAACAAAAGAAAGGGAGTGTTACCAGCGCGGTTGCATCGGTTAAGGGTGCCGAGTTAAGAGCACCGGTAGGTAAACTCTCCAACACATTCGCGGGTCAACTACCGGGTATTATTTCTGTACAAAGATCCGGCGAGCCGGGGTACGACCAAGCAGAGTTTTGGATCAGAGGTATCAGCTCGTTCGCGGGAGGTACATCGCCACTCGTATTGGTGGATGGTATACCAAGAGGTTTGAATGATATTGAAGCCGATGAGATAGAGTCGTTCACGGTACTGAAAGATGCTGCCGCCACCGCGGTATATGGCGCGCAAGGCGCGAACGGAGTTGTTTTAATCACCTCTAAGCGTGGACGTGCACAAAAAGCCAAGATTTCTTACCGAGGTGAAGTGAGCTATCTGACGCCTACCCGAACACCAAGATACGCTAATTCGTACGATTACCTTTCGCTCTACAACGAAGGCCTTATAAACGACGGTGAACCTGCATTATTTTCCGACGAAATTCTTGAATTGTACAGAACAGGTGCAGACCCGGATTTATACCCAAGTACAAACTGGTGGGACGCGCTAATTAATGACAATACGTATAATACGCGGCACACGTTAAACTTCAGGGGTGGTACAGACCGGGCGAGGTATTTCGTATCGGGTGCATATTACGGTGAAAGCGGATACTTTAAAACAAATCCGGAATACGATAATAATGCAAGGGTCTCGAGATACAGTCTAAGAAGTAATATCGATATTGATGTTACCGAAAACACGCTTATGCGGGTGGATTTTAGTGGACAGTATTTAACGCAGAACAGGCCCTATGAATCTACACAAGATATTTTTGACAGAATATCACGTATACCCCCTTATTTAATACCCCCCATGTATTCCGATGGAACTTTCCCACAGCATCCGTCACGTACTAATAACAGGCAGAATCCATGGGTGTATTTAACAGAGCACGGTTACATGAAAACGTACCGTTCATTTATACAGTCGAGCGTGCATCTTGAACAGAAGCTCGATTTTATTACTCCCGGGTTGAAAGCAAGGGGGATGGTAAGTTATGACTCTGATAATAATTACTTCAACTCGAGAACGAAGAATCCTGCTACATATTTTGCAGAAGGTAGAGATGATGAAGGCAATCTTATTTATAGAAAAATTGAGGATGAAGTCAAATTTGGTAATCCTGCTTCATCAAATAATAGCACCAAGAAGATTTACTTGGAGGCTGCTATTGATTACTCGCGCGATTTTGGCCCTCACTTTGTTACCGGGCTGTTGCTTGGTAATAGGCAGCATAGGCAGTTGCATAATGATGCTTTAGCTTTTCGCAAAGAATCGTTTGTTGGTAGAGGAACGTACACGTACGATAACCGGTATACAGTAGAGTTCAATTTCGGGGTTACCGGAAGTGAACAGTTCGCGAAAGGGCACCGGTATGGATTTTTTCCCGCGGTTGGTTTAGCATGGAACATTTCAAGCGAGCCCTATTTCCCTTATGAATTACTGGATGTTGTTTCGAAGCTCAGGGTGAGAGCTTCGGTAGGAAGAACAGGTAATGATGCTACCGGAGGAGACCGGTTTATGTACATGCCAACATTTGGCGACTCAGGTTCGTATGCATGGGGTATTACGTCTGGAGGGACACAGAATAGTAAGACAGGGTTGATAGAAAACAGATTCGAATCTCCCGGTTTAACATGGGAAATTGAAGATAAAAGGAATATTGGTATCGACTTAGGGTTATGGAGTAACAGAGTAGACATTTCGGTTGACTTCTTTAACGACGAGCGTTCAAATATCCTGCTTCGGAGAAATACAGTGTTGAGTGTAACAGGTTTTAGGCAGAATCCATGGCAGAACTTTGGTATCGTATCGAATAAAGGGTTAGATGGAAGTGTTAATTTAAACCATATTATTGGAGATTTCAAGTTATCAGCAAAGGGTACCCTAACGTATGCCAGGAATAAGATTTTAGAGTATGACGAGCTTCCGCAGGTATATCCATGGATGGAAAGAACCGGTAAAAGATTAGTAAACCATGGAAGTCAATTGCCGTTGATTGCTGAAAGGCTTTTCACGGAGGATGATTTTAATATTACCACCGATGCCAACGGTAGAAAACAGTACGAACTGAAAGATGGATTGGTAGGAACTCCGTGGGATGACAAAACTTACCCGGGTGATATAAAATATATGGATATAAACGGTGATGGTTTGCTTGATGATAAAGATAGAGTATATGATCCCGACGGATTCCATCCTCAAGTTCCTGAAGTGGTCTATGGCTTTGGGTTTGGGTTAGATTGGAAAGGTCTTTATTTTAACGCGTTTTTCCAAGGAGTAGCCAATGTTACAGTAAATTTGAATAGTAGTGCTTCGGTTTTCCAGCCATTTTACTGGGGGCTTATCGAGAGTAATGTTCGTCAAGAAATTGTTGAAGACAGATGGACACAGGAAAATCAAAATCCGAACGCGTTTTATCCAAGATTACGGATAAGTAACACGGGTAACAACTGGACTTCTAGCACGTATTGGTACAGAAATGGGAATTTCTTGAGGTTTAAGAACCTGGAATTTGGATATAACTTCCAGAAAGAATTGTTAAGCAAGGTTGGCCTTTCTGCTTCCAGAATTTATGTGTCGGGCTATAACCTTCATGTATGGGATCAGGTGAAAATGTTTGATCCGGAAATTGGAAACTCCGGGGGTGGTGGTACCCGATATCCGCTATCCAGGACTTGGACAATGGGTTTAGAGGTTACCTTCTAACAAATATTTTATCACGAACACATAATATGTATATATAATATGAAAAAAATATATTTTTTATTTCTAACAGTTGTCACGCTCTTCCTTTCATCCTGCACGGACGCCTTTTTGGATGTATCAAAGGAGTTGGCTGAACAGAGAAGTTATGAATCTATCTTCAGTAATCCTGAAGATACCCGCCGATGGTTGATGGATGCATATTTGGGTATTCCAAATGTGGCCAATGTTTTCGGCGCAAACGGCTACGGTAATCCATGGCCCATTTTAGCAGACGAGCTTGATCAAAACGCCCAATCAACCGATTGGAATATTGAGCAGCCTACATCTTCGTTCTTTCGCGCACACAGATGGAATAACTACTGGCAGTATATCCGTCAAGCGAATATTTTTCTCGAAAGAGCACAAGTTATTCCAGAGACGGGCGAGACGGACTTTATCGATGAAGTGGAACTTGAGTTTTTAAAGGCTCAAGCAAGGTTCTTAAGAGCTTATTATCACTTTTTATTATTTGAGCTTTACGGTCCCATTCCAATTATGGATTTTGTAGAATCTCCAACGAATACTGATATTGATTATGCAAGAAATTCTGTTGATGAGGTGGTGGATTTCATTTATAGTGAACTGACGGATATCGCGAATAGCCTGAGGGATCCGAACCTAAATGATCAAACTACTTTAGCTATACCCACGAAGGGCACGGCATTGGCTCTCAGGGCAAAATTAATGATATATGCCGCAAGTCCACTATTTAATGGAGGACATGGCGAGGCACTAAGGCTTACTAATACAGACGGCAAAAGATTGTTTCCCGATTATGATGCAAGTAAATGGCAAAAAGCACTTGATGCTTCTCAGGCGTTTATTGATTATGCAAACGCAGGTCATTATGAATTATTTAAAGTAACCGACGGTGACGGTAATATTGATGCTGATAGAAGTATATACGAACTCCATAATTCATATAATAAAGAGGTTATTTTTGCACGTTCGAGCGTTAACTGGGGAAATGTAACAGGACCTTCTGGTTTTGACGGACTTCATTTACCACGAGGTGTTAGAGGAGGTAATCAGGGAACTGGTCATATGGCTGTTGTACAAGAACTGGTAGATGATTTCTTCATGATTGATGGATTACCTATTGAAGAATCGCCACTTTATTCTGAAGATGGTTTTGTTGAAGATCCGGCTGAGGACTTGACGGGAAATGCAGAAGTTGGAACATTCAGAATGTATATCAACCGTGAACCGAGATTTTACCAGAATGTTTTCTACAATGGACGCAGATGGCACGTGGGGGGTGAACAAGTTTGGTTTAATAAAGGAGGGAACTCCGACAACTCATCCCCAAATCATGTCAAAACAGGATATCTTTCATATAAAAAAGTTCATAGATCTGTATATAATCAAGGAACACATCCTAAAAGCATGTATAGGCCTGGAATATTAATGAGATTAGCTGAATTTTATTTATTGTACGCTGAAGCCCTGAACGAGGTTAATCCAAACGATCCACGCGTAATAACTTACATCGATTATGTGAGAGAAAGAGCCGGAATTCCTCTGTTGGCAGATATTAAACCTCAAATAAGAGGCAACAAGGAGCTACAACGTGAAGCCATTGTTGCCGAGAGGCGTGTTGAGTTAGCGTCGGAAGGTCAACGCTATTTTGATATCAGAAGATGGATGATAGCGGGCGATGGAGCCGGGAATGGAGGACAAGGCGGTGTATTCCATGGAATGGATATGAATGCTGAAACGCTTGCTGATTTTTACACGAGAACGGAAGTTGAGACTCGTAGATGGGATAATAGCATGTATTTCGCGCCAATTCCACTTGATGAGTTGCAAAACAGTCGCATGCTCGTACAAAATCCGGGATATTAATTTTTTACTCGGGCTGCTTTAACCAACAAGCTAAAGCAGCCCGGTATTTAAAATTCTGATATGAAACTTCTGAAATTAATGTCAAAAAGCCTTCTCTTTTTGTCACTTCTGTGCATAGGGGTTGTTGCTGCCGGCTGTAACACAACAAGCAGCAATGGCAGAATAATAACCCATACAGAAATGGATGACCCCACGGGAGATACTCTCTCTAACTGGAGTGGCGTAGAAGAAGGATTGAAAGGCTCTGTAGTAAGCATCGATTTAAAACATCCTCGCTCGATACTACCTGAAGTAGAACAGGAAAATAATATCGTTTTAACGGGCTGGAAAGGGGAAACTTTGTCGGCTCAGGTATTACTGTGGAGCTCTGTTGCAACAGATAATGTAGGATATGCATTTAGTGATTTTCAAACAGAGGGAAACACGCTGCAATCAAGCATAGCGCGGGCTCGTTTCGTGCGGTACACCATGAGTGAAGAGGAAAATTTCGTGTGCCGAATGCGTGAAGAAGAGAACGAGTTTGGACTTGTTTTAATGCCAGACTTACTTGATTCGCTAAACAGGTTCAACATGGAACCCAATCAAGTGCGTCCCGTTTGGCTCACAATTGAGATACCTTCATCCGCTTCCGCGGGTAGATATGAAGGAGTGTTTACTGTAAACTCAAAAAATGGAGATTTAATAGAGTTTCCCATTTCACTGAGCGTACAGGATCGCACTTTGCCTCCCGCTTACGAGTGGACGTATCATCTTGATCTCTGGCAACACCCCTCGGCAGTCGCGCGCTATGCAGGCCTTGAATTTTGGAGCGATGCGCATTTTGAGAAAATGAAACCCTTGATGCAAATGCTGGCCAACGCGGGCCAGAAAGTAATTACAACCAACCTCAATAAGGATCCATGGCATAATCAGTGTTATGATGCTTATGAAAGCATGATTATCTGGACAAAGAACGAGGATAACACATGGAGCTACGATTACACAGTTTTTGATAAATGGGTGAGCTTTATGATTGATCTTGGTATTGATAAAATGATTAATTGTTACTCACTATTGCCTTGGAACAACGAACTGGAGTATTTTGATGCAGCAACTGATTCTATAATTACTGTTGTTGCAGATCCGGGAACGGTAGTATTTAAAGAGTTATGGGCTCCTTTTCTTACAGATTTCACAAAACATCTTACCGAAAAAGGTTGGCTGGAAATCACAAATATTGCCATGGATGAGAGATCACCCGAGATGATGAGCGAAGCAGTTAAACTTCTTGAAGAGTATGCACCTAATCTTGGTATTTCTTTAGCAGATAATCATAAAAGCTATCAGAACTATCCTATGATTAAGGATATTACAGTAAAAGTTAATGCAAAGGTTAATGAGAAAGACATAGAATTTAGAAGGAAAAACAATCTGATAACCACATACTACGTGTGCTGCAGTGATCCATTCCCTAATATGTTCACATTCTCACCATCTGCAGAATCTTGTTACTCGGCATGGTATTCTTATGCAGCCGGATACGATGGTATGCTTAGATGGGCTTATAATTCATGGCCTGAAGATCCTGTTGTGGATTCAAGATTTAGAAAATTCCCTTCAGGCGACACATACTTTGTTTATCCTGATGGAAGGAGTTCTATCCGGTTCGAGAGGCTAATAGAAGGGATTCAGGATATTGAAAAGATCAAGATCCTTAAGGCTGAATTTCAAAATAATAACAGTGCCGAATCATTAGCTAAACTTGAAGAGCTGAACAGTGAGGTTCAGAAATTTAATGTAATAGGAAAACCGACTACGACGGTAGAACAGATGCTGAAAGAAGCCAAAGAGGTTATAAACAAGCTTTCAGAATAAAATAGAAAAAAAGACTTACTAAAATATGAAGAGAAGTATTTTAAATATCATATTATCAATATTAGTTTTAAGTTTTGTTTCATGTAGTACAACACAGAATCAAAACGCAAATACTCCACCCGATGCACATATCAACTTAGGAGGTCCTCGTCCTGCTGGTCAAAACAATGTATTACAACTTGCCGTTGACCCTATCCCCACGGTTCGGGTAGCTATTATTGGTACAGGAAACAGAGGCTCCAAAGCGTCGCGCAGGTTTACCTTTATGGAGGGTGTAGAAATAAAAGCTATCTGCGATGTACGCGAGGGTGCTGTAAAAAGAACACAAGATATTATTACAGGTAGGGACTTTCCCCCGGCAGACGAATACGTGGGGGAAAATGCCTGGAGGGAAGTTGTTGAAAGAGACGACATAGATCTGGTGTATATTACAACAGACTGGGCAAACCATGCTCCCATGGCTGTATATGCCATGGAACAGGGTAAGCACGTGGCCATTGAAGTGCCCGCGGCAATATCCGTGGACGAGTGTTGGCAGCTGGTAGATACGGCTGAAAAAATGCGTTTGCATTGCACGATTTTAGAGAATTGCTGCTACGACTTCTTCGAACTAAACACGTTAAACATGGCCCAGCAGGGGGTGTTTGGAGAGTTGGTTCATGTTGAAGGTGCTTATATACATGATCTTAGAGGACAACTAAGAAGTACCACGAATTGGCGTACACCCTTTTATGAAGACTACACCGGCAATCCCTATCCCACGCATGGGTTGGGGCCCGTTTGCCAGGCCTTGAACATTCACAGGGGCGATAAAATGAACTACCTGGTTTCAGTTTCATCCGATCAGTTTGGTATGACTCAGTATCTTAAAGATCAGTTTGGAGAGGATTCAGAAAGAGCCGCAAAAGAGTACAAGATGGGCGACATGAATACCACCATTATCAAAACTGAAAAAGGGAAAACTATCATGATTCAGCATGACGTTACCAGCCCCAGGCCTTACAGTCGCTTGCATACATTGAGCGGAACAAAAGGTTTTGCTCAAAAGTATCCCAATCCAGGGATCGCCCTTGAACCGGATGCTCATAATTTTCTTAAAAAGGACGAGTATAACAAGCTAATTAAAGAGTATGAGCACCCTTTTATAACGGAGATTGGCGAGTATGCAAAGAGCGTGGGAGGACATGGAGGCATGGACTTCATAATGGATTATAGATTGATTTACTGCTTGCAGAATGGCCTTCCTCTCGACATAGATGTTTACGATGCAGCAGAATGGTCGTGCCTTTTTGAGCTTACAGAAATATCAGCATCAAATGGAGGAATTCCGGTGAGAATACCCGACTTTACGCGAGGGGATTGGGATCAATTGGATGGATTGAAGTTCGCGAAATAAAAGATACATGAAAATTTTATTCAAATATATTGCTCTTTGCCTATTCGCCGTGTTCATTTCGTGCGATAAACCGGAGGCAGTAACATCAGCCAAAGTTGAGACTTTGGAAGCGTCGGAAGTAACCGATCATACTGCCTTGTGCAAGGGGAAAATTATCGACAAAGGGAGCGGTACTATTGCACGATATGGAATAGAGCTCGACGATGGTAGTGGATTCAAACCGTTTCAGCGCACTATGACATCGGGCAATGATTTTGGAGTACAGCTCAACAATTTAGTTCCTAACAAAACTTACAGGTACCGGGCTTTTGTTGACGATGGCACTATACAGTATGGATCTGAGAAACAGTTCACGACTCTTGCTCAGATGGTTCCAAATGTTACGCTGGACCCGATAATGATATCAGAAAACTCTGCTATTGTTAATTTTTCACGTGTCGCGCCTTACAAAGAATGGGGGGTACATTATAGTGAAACATCGGCTACCTCGGCTAGCCCTGTAAAAAATGAGAACTTTCAGGCAGATGTTATTGTAGATGGCTTGAAGCCCAACACAAAATATGATGTCTTGCCATACGTGATTGACAATAACTCCCATGTAATTTATTTGGATAAAATTTCATTTCAAACGTTGGATCCTTCCGCGGTAAAAGTAGCGGGTGTACATAATATGCACCCGATTGAGCAGCTCAGATTCGTGAAGTACAACATTGTAAGAAGAGTTGAGCCCTATTCTACCGCGTATAGAAGCTTAATTAAGGATGCCGACTTGATCATTGATAGTGAGCAGGAACATAATGCAATAGCAGATTTTTATATTCCCGGTTACTATCAAGATCCGGTAACCCACAGGGCAAATGTGGCCGGCATGGATAATGATGCCTATGCAGCATATGCTACGGCTTTGGCTTACCGTTTATCAGGCGATACAAAGTATGGCGAAAAGGCTCTCTACTTTTTAAAAGCTTGGTATACAATTAATAAATCTTATTCAGGATATGATGGGCAATTAGCAATGGCACGGTCAGCATGTGGATTAGTGATAGCGGCAGAACTAATGAATGGTACTGAACTATGGGGCGTAGTAGAGCAAAATCAGTTTAACAGATGGGTACAAGAGGTGTATCAAAAGTCGGGGAACAGCATTCGAAACAGAAAGAACAACTGGGCCGACTGGGGACGATATGCTTCATTACTCAGTGCATCGATAACTGAAAATAACGCGGAAGTGAATGAAAATATTCGTCTCATCAAATCAGACCTTTTCATAAAAATAGCGCCGGATGGACATATGCCTGAAGAGGTTGGGAGAAACGCGGATGGAATGTGGTACACTTACTTCTCGCTATCTCCTCTTACCGCTGCAGTTTGGATTGCTTACAATATAACGGGCGAAAACATATTTGAGATGGAGTCGAATGAAGGGGCATCCATCCAAAAGGCGGTAGACTTCCTTTTAGAACATGTAAAAGATCCCAGCAAATGGGAGTGGCATGATAATCCTACAAAAGGTAGCCCTACTAAATGGCCGGGAAACCTGATGGAAGCATTATATGGTATATACAAAAATCAAGAATATGTGGATTACGTGGCAGGGAGTAGGCCGATTGTTTATAAAGATCATTTTACTTGGACATTTCCAACGCTTATGCCACTTTCTTTAACAGATTACAAATAACAAGAAGCTTTACCATTACATATAAAATGGATGAAAACAAATTTAAATTATAAGAAAATGAAAAAGATACAACTATTAGCTTTTATTTTATTCTTGTCAATTTCCGGGCTAGCCTTTGGACAAGAAGAGCCAAGTATCACGTTTATCACAACTAAAACTGTGGGATCTAATATTACCCTCACTTTTGATGCACTTGATGGTGATAAAGAGAGTATTTGGATCGACTTGAATAACAACGGAGTTCGTGATGCAAATGAAGGGGTTAAAGATGCTATAGAAGCAGCAGGTAAGAGATGGGGCAACTGGGGTAGTGATAGACAGGTAAACTATAAATTAGAAACCCAAACAGTGAATATATATGGAAAAGTAACACAGTTTGGAGCGTATAATGGAGGTCTTACTTCTATTGATATTACAAAGAATCCCGGTATGACTTATTTAAACATACAGAATAACCAAATCAAAGAATTAGATTTAACGGGTCAGACCGAATTTTATCATATCCAAGCCCAGAATAACGGATTTGGGGGAGTTTTAGATGTATCAAATATGTCTAAAATGCAACAATTAAACGTTGACGGTAATAATTTAACGGGTATTTTAATGAGTGGAGAGTATCCTGTTTTGAGACAGTTTAATTTTTCTCGCAATTTTATTTCATCAGAAAATATTGACCATATCCTTGAACATTTACCTGCACAACCGGGTACAACTGGTACTGGCAACTTCTACTTTGTTAATTCAAATGCTGGTGCATCAACTCCTGAAGGTAATCAGGTACATCAACATCACGTGGATCATCCAATATTCAAAAATAGTAGATGGGTTGCCATGGATGTAAGAACCGGAACTACACCAGTTACTGATATTTCACAAGTCACCGATCGCTACAAGATATCATTTACCACTGAGAAAGAGGTGGGTTCACAGATTTCTCTTAATATTGATGCCGAGGAGTTAGATAAAAACTCCATCTGGATAGATTTAAACGGTAATGGAACAAAAGATAGCGGTGAAGCTGTTACCACTTTCGGTTCAGATGCTACTTATACTATTGAAAGTCAAAATATAACTGTTTACGGGCGTATTAAAGGTATTAAATTATCAGGCAATGAGTTAACAAAGTTTGATTACTTGCAAAATGTTTTCTATAACTATACTTCATCGATAGATTTATCAAACAATAAATTAAATGATTTAAAACTGACAGCTAATTATTTGGAATTGATAGAAGATTTGAATATCGCCGGAAATAATCTTTCTATTGAAAATATTACAAGTGTAATTAATAAGTTAGCAGATAGAAGTTCAAAAACGCCTGGAAATATAACTTTGATAAATTTAGATGGTGCAGATGGCAATTTAGCAATCAATGATCATATTACTATGGCCAATGCTAAAAACTATGTAGTTAAAGACGCTGCTGGCAACACTCTAACAGCTTCCAGCATTCCTTTGAGAGATCAAACATTGTCTGCACTGGAAGATATCGAGACATATCAAGCGAATGAAATTTTACTACCTGAAAAAACAGATCAGGGTCTTGCAGTAACTTACACTATTGAAGCAGGAAAAGATGCAATTGCAACTCTTGATGGAAATAAGGTGAGTACGCTAAGACACGGTGATGTGAAAATTACCGCCACGCAAGAGGGTAATGATAACTTTAAACCCTTTACAAAAACAATTACTATAACTGTAATGCCCGCCGGAGATGTATTCAATTGGTTAGAGATGCCTACAATAAGCGTCATTGGAAACTATGTAACTCTCGTGGGCCCCGAGGAGTATCTTTCACATTTCACCAAGTTATTTGTAAACGATGTAGAAGTAGAGATGGATGAAGAGTATACTTACGAGTTGACCGATCAATCGGGTGCGATTGAAGTAAAAGCAACAAGCGAAGATGGTACCTATATGATGAGAATTATCGTTCAAAAGTAACAAGATTTTATAATACGAAATAACAAACAAAATGAAAAAAACAATTTATAATATATTGGGATTAAGCCTAATTCTCCTGTTTACGGCATGTGAAGCGGAAGAGTTCGTGAGGCCAATCATGGATCTTGAGTTGGTGTCTAATGAAGTGTATTTGAATCTTATATCAACAGAGTTGGCTTCTGCAACTGTTCATGTTAGAAACGGAAACGGTGGTTATAGTGTAGAATCTTCGGATGAAAATATTGCAACTGCATCTAACGAAGGTACCGGAGCTGTAATAACAATAATCGGTAAAAATGAAGGCACCGCTGTTATTACAGTTACTGATGCACTTGGCAAAACAGCTACAATTGATGTCGTAGTATCGGTGGTAACTCCAACTACACCCACATTTACTTGGAAAGGACAGAATGTTCGATTCGATAGAGCCGGGGGAGCCGGACTTACAGTGATGCCGGGTGTTGTGGTTTTGACTGACATCACTAACGCCAATGTTCAATATATACTCACATGGACCGGTGGGTTTTCTGAAGGGGAAAAAACCGGCGCTAAAATTAGAATTATCGGTGGTGACATTGAGCCTGAAGAAAACGATTTAACAACGTTTAAAGTGCTACGAGCCGACACTGATTCAAATTACATCGTGTTTAGTGATGGTACTAACGGGGGACAGCTATATTTTACAGATTACCCTTAAAGAGTTAGAACGGTATTAATTAAAAATTGAAAACGATGGTTTGCTTAGCCATCGTTTTCAGTTTGTCCGTTCAACTAATTGCTTAAGATGCAAGTAAACAGCGCCCGATTCCATTTTATTAGTCGTGCACGTAAAATAAAATATGCAATGAAAACAATAAACAGATTTATTAGAATAACATTGATTTTTACAGCGGCGATGCTGTTTTTATCAATTAATATTTCATGCGCTGATAAAGAGATAGTTGATAACAAAACAGATCCTGATAAAAATCCTAAACCTGAAATAAAGGATACTGAAAGCTGGGTGTACAGGAAGAACAACCTATCGGGGAGAGGCGAAAAGTTTTTCGGTATTGTACACTACAACTTCCCGGGCTATCTTCATCATCGCGATCCGGACCCCGATAGTAGAAACGAAGCTATTTTCAAAGAAAAAACGGCTCATGTTAACACCATTATTATTGATGATAAGTTCGTTAAACCTTACATGTCTGATAAAATCTTGATACCTAGCAACTATTTAAGGTGGAGAATTCAGAATTACTTGGCTAAACAAAATATACCACAGGGGGTTGACAAAGATTATTATGGAACTCAGTTCCTGAAACAAAATGTTAATAATGTGAATTTGGTGGCTGAGCTTGATAATGGAATAGATGTTCTTAAAAACAAATTTAGGAACTTTGATTTGGAATATAATACGATAGACGAGATAGCACTGGGCGGTTTGGGGCACTACTACACTCCTCCTTCGATAGGAGAAAAGTTATATGATAGAATAAAGAAAAAAGAGAACGACCCCCTTGTGCTTGTCGACCTTTTAGGGCACGGTAGGGGGAGTGCTTTCTTTTTTGAGCAGAACTACCTAAAGGAGCACTCGTCGATGCCTGAAGACCCACCTTACGAGCTGTTGAGCGAAGAGGCTAGAGCCAATAAAACAATACCGTTATTAGGTTTTTTTGAAGCATATGACGGCACTCCTGTGTATAATTTCGACAGAAATGGACGATATTCCTACAACAATATTGATTTTGAATCTTACAAAAAAATGTGGTTCGAAAACGTTAAGCAGATTGCTGCAGCGTATAAAAATAGTGGGAATCTCTTTTCATTAAATGCTTACAACGATTTTTTCAGGTACCCTATTTTATCAGGTATCACGGTGGACGCGATAAGGGCCGGGGTGGGGGATATGCCTGTTTGGATATATTTTGATGGCAACGGTTATTCAAAACCTGCAAGCATGTCGGCGGAAGATTATGTAAATGAAGTAAAATGCCAAATATATACTTCCATTGTACACGGGGCAACAGGTGTTATGTTTTGGAGTGATACTACGAAAGAACCGTACGTTTTTGATGCATTAACCCCCATGCTGATAGAACTCAATGAAAACGTGCACATTTTCAAAATGAACACTACCGAGTCAACCATTATAAACGACCTTCATGTGATGATAAAAGGGGACAAAGGAAAAAAGTACATCATCGCTACAAACACGAGTAAAACCACCCCTGTTTCCCTTAACGTGGATGGGGTAAGTAAAAAAACGCTGGGTGCACTTGAAGTGTATGTAGCGGAAATTGGAGGTACCTTGTAAAGTGTTATTTTTCTCCGAAAAGTAATTTATAGATTTTCGCGTGGATGTCTGTATTTTCCATAATTCCCCCGAATTCCGAAGCCCCTGGCCCGTACGCGAAAATGGGGGTCATGACACCGGTGTGGCCACCTGTTGTAAATTCCCCTTTTACCATGCCGCTTTCAAACGAGCCCCCGTTAATTGTCATGCCTCCTGTTTCGTGATCCGACGCTACAACGATTAATGTTTGGCCATCTTTTGCTGCAAAATCGAGTGCTTTCCCGATCGCACGATCCAGATCCAACACCTCTTCCACGATTTGGATCGTGTTATTGGCATGCCCTCCTGAATCGATAAACGAACCTTCAACCATTAGGAAGAAGCCTTTTTCGTTTTGCTTTAATACGTTGATAGCCGTTTCCGTTGAAATGGGAAGCATGTCGCCGCGATCGCTTAGCCTACCATTGGCTCTCGGTGCGGTGAGTCCAAGCAGTTTGGAGCCTTCAAACGAGCGGATCTCTTCCAAGTCCTGTTTAACGGCGTATCCTTGGCGAGTGAATTCGTTGATTAAATCGCGCCCGTCCTCCCGTTTGGTGAAAAAATCGACTCCTCCCCCTATAAAAACGTCAATACCGGAGGCCAGAAAATCCAGCGCGATCTCCTCTTCTTGACTTCTATTGCGTTGTAAGCATTCGGTGATGTCCGTATTTGATTCTATGATTTCCTGGTCTAAGAAAGTGGACTTTCAAAAACCTCCAAAACATTCGGAGTCGATGTGGAGTTTTTAGGGGTTTCTCCTGGAGTAGTTGCCCGGGAGCAGTTCTGCAAGATCTCTGGTGTAGTCTTCGTCATAGTCGTGGATACGACTCAGCACATAAACCATCCAGTCACGGAAGTTCACATCGGCAGCCTTGCAGCACCCCAGCAATGAATACATGACTGCAGCATCCTCGGCAGCATCATGGTTACCGCAAAAAAGGTAATTCTTTCTTCCCAGGGCCAGGCCTCTCAGGCTGTTTTCGGCGAGATTATTGTCAATGCGGTATCTGCCATCCAGGTGGTAACGTGTCAAACGGTGGTAGATGTCATAAGTGTACTTTATCGCCTTTCCTATCGGGCTCTTGGGCAGAACCTTTTCATATTCACGCACCAGCCACTTTTCAAAGGCAACCATGATGGGGTAAGCATGACTCTCCCTGAGATTCGCCCTCTCCTGGCAAGAGAGTTTCTTATCATCGGCTTCCCTTTCCACCTCGTAGAGAAGGCCGATCTGCTCAAGGGCATATTCGGCCCTGGACCTGTCATTTTTCAATGACTCTTCAAACTTCCTTCTGGCATGGGCCCAACATCCAAGGGGCAGTACGCCCAGTTTCTGCTCGTAGATCTTGTACACGCCGTACCCGTCCGTCTGCATGGCACCACTGAAGTCTTTCAACAGGGACAAGGCAACATTCTGGGCCCTTGAACCATGGTCATAATGGAAGAAGAGCTGTGAGTCCATGACGGAACGCACCATCCACATGTATCCATTGACGGTTTTATGCTTCTCGTTATTGATCACGGGCACGGTTGTCTCGTCCACCTGGATGTAATCGGTGGCAAGAACGAGCTCCTTGAGACGATAATAAAGCGGTCTTAGTAAATCGGCCGTATCTTTGAACCAATCATTGACCGTGGGTGGTGGCAGATTGGCACCCATCTGCTTCATCATCTGTATCTGGCGGTAAAAAGGGAGATGATTTACATACTTGTTTATCATCAGCTCCGCCAAAAGTGAGGCTCCGGCATAGCTGCGTGCGATAGGCCGGTATCTTGTCGGCAGGGATGCCGTAACAATGGGAGAAGGCTCCTCTCCAGACTCCTGTGATGGCTTGTTTTTTAAAACATATTTATGACGGACAATCTTCCTGACATAGCATTTCCCGGGTTCATACTCCAGCACTTCGGTGATCTCGGGCTCCAGCTCGGTCCATGCATCCTTGTTGTCACTAATTTCAGCGGGGTAAAGGTGCTCCTCAATACGAGGTAGGTCTTCGGGTAAAGGCTTGCGAACCGGTTTTCGTTTCACCCGCTCCTTCACGCGTCTTTCCCTGAAGGCTTCTATCTCTTCCCTGGCTGCCTCTGCAAGCTCTATTTCCCCGGGCAACAGGTCAAGGCCGTCAAAGTCTATTCGTCGTTGCTGTGGATCTGCCTGGATATAACGCTCGCTGGATTTACCCCATATGCGGCGCCTGAGATAAGCTACCTGCTTTTCCAGGTCGACGATCCTGGTATCCTTCTCGGACAGGGTTTTCTCGTAAGAGGATTTTAATGCATCAACATCCGTGCGATCTTCCAGTTTACCCTTCAGGAGCATGTTCTCCTGGTATAAACGGTCGCATTTCTCCAAAAGGAGTTCGAGAAGCTCGTTCGGATTTTCTTTGTTTTCTTGCATCTTTTTCCTGTCAGATTACGAGAGTAAAGATACAAAAAAGGAGTAATATACGCAAGAGAAAAGATGACTAAAACCGTCTGTTTATGAGCTTTTCCAACGTTTTTTATAGTGACATTTTTCAGCGTCAATACCCTGTACCATCAGCATTAGTTTTTGCCAGGAAAAGGGGTGAGTTTTGCCTTTTTCATCAAGCGGGGGCAGTGCGAAATTGCCTTTCTCAAGTTTCATGTAATAGATCACCAGTCCACCATGTTCCATGTGTAATGCTTTCATGCTTGTGCAGTGACGGTTCAGAAAGATGAATACGTCACCGCTGCGTACATCCTGTCCCATCCCCTCAGTGACCAACCCACTTAAAGTATAGAACCCTTTTCGCATGTCCGTTGGAAACGGGTAAAGCCAGTAACGCATCGAGGCGTTCAGATTGAACATGGCTTATTGGGTCAGGAGGATTAATGAACGCAGCTGTGTTGGATCAGTCCCCTTTGGAACACGCACTTTTACTCCATTGGGATAGACTATTTCGAGAACATTTCCCGGGGTGGGGTCAACATGCACCGGAATCGGTTGATGATGGACAACATCTTTGCTTACCGGCGATGGATTGGAGCCGGTAAAGACGATCGGAACGAAACCAGACTCACGCCCTGTCCTGTAGTAATGCTCTCGCAATCTCTTCTGCCAGTAATAAAACTTGGATTCCACGATCGACTCATTCCGACAGAACTCTTTTATCCGAAGCCCGCTGGCCTGGTAACGATCAAAAATCTCCTCAAACTGCTTTAATGTCCACATATTATTTTTTGCGGGCAAATATAGCAAGGATCAGAAGTTAAAATAGGACGGGGTTTACCGAATGCTTACATTGCGTTGGTGTGCCACGAATGCACCCGGGGTAGCGTGCGTGATGGAGGATGTGGCGACTATACCCGCGGCGATTCCTCGTTTGGAAGCACTTTCCGTGATATTTTTTACCGATTGTTGATCCGGATCCATGCCTATAACTCCATTGTCGGTTTTTTGACCGGTGGCGATCGCGGTGGCAGCAGCAGCGGAGTCGGTTATATAACGGTTTGCAGAATATGTTTTCGTGAATCCAATATGTTTGAAGTTTTCAAGGAACAGATTGCCCTTGTTAGCCGTAAGCCCGGCATACACTTGGGCAACTCCCATGCCATCACCGATGAAAAGAATCACGTTTTTGGGTCGATCACACGTGAAATCATGGGGGTAGGTTTTAACGCTGTGAGCCTCCCCACCCGGGTAAGTTTTAATGCTGTCTTTGGCCTCTTGTGAAAACGAGGGGGTAGTAACGATAACTAAAGCACACAAAAGTGCGGTGAAAAGATTGATTTTTTTCATCATAATTCTATAGGCTATCACCTAGTTTATTTTAAATCATTGCCGTCCGATAAAAACTGATTTTAATTTTGCTTGACTTCCAACCGTCATATTATCAGACATGTTTTTTTAGTTTTCTATTATTCTCAAAAGTAAGCCCCCCTGAAAAGGGTGAGCATCCCTAAATTCTTGTCATCCCGTTGCCAGTCTCGTTCCGGATTTTCTAAAAATCTCATCAAATGCAAGTAATTGAACAGGTGTATCCTGCAAAATGATACCAGGTTCGAGAATGCCCAGCGCCGTTTCAACCGCTTTTGAACAACCGTGAGCAAGAGGTTCACGATCAAGGCGCAATATATCTGTGTTTTTATCGCGTTCTCGTTGTCCCCGAGGAAGTACTTCAAGGGGAAGTTACCTTTTAACTGCCTGAACAGCAATTCAATTTGCCATCTAATCTTGTAAAGGGCGGCTATCATGTCGGGACGAAGGTCGAACAGGTTGGTGAGGAACTCGAACTTGCGTTTCAACACCCTGTCGTAGAACACCACCTTGCGCAACATCAGCTTGCCCTGCCCATCGTCCTCCTTGACGGTCACCTCTATGATGGTGTCCTCCAGCACGCCGCTATGAATACATTCTTCAACGTGAAGCTCTTGTTCCACCTTGTAAACGGCGTCGTCCTTGATGCGGGTGACGAAGCCGGCCCCCTTCTTGCCGAACAGCTTGAAGGCCTTGTAGTCGTTGTATCCCTTGTCGAAGACGTAAATGGTGTTGTCGTCGGGGCTGAGTTTCTTCAACAGCGCGTGGTCGTGCGTGGCGGCGGACGTGAACCATACCATCTTGGGAACGGGCTCGTCCACATTGATGACGGTGTGCACCTTGATCCCCCCTTTGCGTTTACCGTTAGAGGGTGTTCTGCCGACGCACTTCAGGATGTCCTGAAACAAGCTGATGACCGTGCTGTCGAAGATCTCGACCTGCTTGTTCAACACGGCCTTGAACCGGGTGTCCGAGATCACGTGTTGATACTCGCGGAGCAAATCGTGATACACGCCCGAGAAGAAATCAACACTCCGGCGCTTGTTGGCGTCCGACAATGTGCTCCTGTAGGGTATGTGGCCGAGTTGGAAATGCCTGGTCTTGCCTGAAAGACCGAGCATTGCGCCCGCCACCTCTCGCAGGGAGGAGCATTTGGCGAAAACACAAAATAACATGCTTATGAGGTGATCCTTGGCCATGAAACGTTTCACGTAATGATCAGCCTTGTGGCGTTTGCTGTTTCGAGCGATGATTCCTGAATCTATCATAGATATGAGCTGTCCGAAAACCGATTGTCCGAAAAAATAAGTACTTTTGTTCATTGTAGTCTTGTTTTGTGCTAAATACAAAGCTACAATTATTAGTACGATGGGCAAACTCAGATTTGCCCTCGTACTTCTTCAGAAAAAAGTTTTATCGGACAACAGTGATTTTAAATAGTAACAGGAAATAATTTTAGCTGTAAAATTACAAAAAAATCTTACAATATGATACCTTTTGGGCGGTTATTCGTCGACTTTTAGCCTGATATTGGTGTTGAAATTGGTGTAATGATAGTAATGGCCTTCCATCCATAATAAAAGAGAAGGGCCCTTCTCCTTTTTTGCTACCAAGTAGGGCCTTAAATTATCCGCTTTGGAGCTCGAGGTAATGGGTGTTATCGTTTGATCGCCTCGAAAGTTTATGGTCCTTTTTTCGATTTCGAACGTGCCATTTATTTCCCGGGATAGAAAAATCGTGTTCGGATTGTTGTAATCCAACACGAGTCCCCCTGAATAGTGAGGTTCGCGTAGCTTGTCGTTCTCCCTCAAAATCGTGATGTATTTCCCTGCATCCACAATTTCGTTTTTTATCCATTTGCTACCATCCCATCGGGCATGATAGTAGAGGTGGGTTGTTGGGGAAGGGTACAAAGTGTAGGTGATTACCGGCTTGTTTTCCTTATCAAGCACGATGTCCCAGATCCACGCGCGTACGGACTCTTTTTCGGCATCGTGAATTTTATTTATTTGATCGATCCCCACCGGCTTATCTTTCTCGAACGACGCGATATAGCTACCATCGGTTTGCATGAAATTACCATTCTCGTAATACATGTGATGCACCGATACATTCTCCTGCTGCGAGGGGTGCCCGTTCGTGAATAAAAAATCGATTCTCGATCGATCGTCGGTCGCCACTTTAAAGTACTGGCGACTGTTTAACCCGAGGTTGTCCAGTATATTTAACTCTTTGCTCCATGTTTCGCCAAGGTCGTCGCTATAAATGCAGTAGGTGCGGGTATCGGTATAGGTTCCTTTATCGTTGCGCACCACGTTTCGGCCAAAAAGATAGATGCGGTTATCCTCCTCGCTTAGCATAACAGGATTGACGTAGCAGTATTGGTTTTTCGCGTCTTTCTGAAGTAAAATCACCTCCTCTTCCCACGCGCGAATATCTTCGGGGTTCTTGCTCTTCCTCATGAATATGTTGCCGTTGTGTTCGCAGTAAAATGCCAGGAGTTTACCATCGGGGAGGAGTACGATGGCGGGGACATTGTGGTCGTCGATTTGCAGCTTTTCGTGCAACGTGAACTCATGGGTTTCATTCGATTTTAAATCGAGCGATTGGGTCTTTACATCCCCCTTGGAGTTGATGTAGCCAAAATAAACGGCTTCTTTTTCTCCGTGGTGATACACCGCCCTTGGATCTGAAAACCAGCACCAAGCAGCATCTTCAGCAAGCGCTTTTCCCGTGTCAGGCTCATCCATCGAGGTCACCACCGGGAGGTCAGGCAACTTCTCCAGCCAGCTGTACATCTTTTGGCGTGAAACCGTGGAAAATCGATTGTAATCGTCCGGCATGAATAGTTGAACGTGATTTTCAGACGCGTCGTGGAGTTCATACACTTTTTTTACCTTCTCCACGAGATCGCGGATGTCACCCGGGTGAGCATCTTTATCTCGTTCTGGAGCAATTAGCAAGGCGGGACGGGGAGCTATCGACGCGATTATCTCCTCGAAGTCCACCGGGATTTGATTCTCATGCCCCACGAAAAAGCCCAGCTTGGGGATCAGGCCGTGCAGATGAGAGTAGGACATGATTCCTTCGGTTCCTCGATCCAGCGTGTTCGTTCGCATGGGGGTAAAACCCGCTACCGATACTACTCCCGCGATTCTTTCGTCGAGCGCGGCAGATAGTAACGCCACCGTTCCCCCGAGTGAATACCCGGAAACCACTATCTTGGAGCCATCCACGAAGTCGAGATGAGTTAGCGCGTCGACGGCTGCTTTCGTGTCGGCTACCATTTTCCCCATTTTCGACCAGCGGGGGTATCGGTCATAAAAGTGAAGCCCTTCCTCCAGTCGGTTTCCAAAGCCGATCATATCGAACGCGAACACGACATATCCTCTTTTCGTGATGTTCTCGAAAACCGATTGAATTTCATGGTCGAAACTCATCGAGGAAAAACCTTTGGAGTAATCATACTCGTGGAGGTAAATGACCACCGGGAGATTTTTATTTACCGGTTTTCCTGACTCGTCCGCCGGGTAATAGAGGTAGCCGAATAGGTTGTCGCCAAAGCCATTGTAGGGAGTAATGGCCATGACTTTCATCGAGCCTGTTTCGCGAGGGCGTGTCAGGAATGATCCGAAGCGATTTTCCCCCGCGCCTCCTTTATCTAATCGCCCGGGACCCGGATTCGTAACACCGGCTGGTTCTTCGCCCAACAGCCATTGTAGGTTTTCTATAACGGTCTGTTTGCCTTCTTTCCATTGCTGCCCGCTGCTCGTGTAAGTATCCAGGTTAATCACCGTTCTCTCGTGGTCGAGCGGGTTCACGTCATCGCCATTAGACGCACGCCATTCATCAAAGGTGTAATTATAGAACAACCGGTTTTCAGGGGCTCGATCGGTTCGGTGAAAGACGAAGTCGAAAAAATCAACGTATCCCTCGATATCATTCGCGTTCACGCCATGCAAGCCGTATCGGGAAGCAATCGCGATATTCTCTTCCGCGTCCAAGAACTCATACACGTTTTTGGTAGAGTGATAGGCTTGTTCTATGCCAAATATATTACTTGCTGATTCCGTTACGGCCGTGCTCAGCATCAATCCCCGGGGAGCGATTAATGACATGAAGGAGTTTTGATCCACCGGCAGCTTATGTTCCCTCCCTATAAAAAAGCGCAGGCGAGGATGCAGCCAAGCGGGTTGAGCGCAAGCCAAAAGGGCGATATCTTCCACGTCGTATTTATGCGCGTTGTATCGCCAGGGCACCTCGGCTCCCGTACCCCCGCTACTGGGGATGCAAGCTCCTATTCGATCGTCGAAAGCTGCTGCCATCAACGATGTTTTGCCGTTCCTGGAGTGACCGGTGATACCGATTTTATCCCTATCCACGTAGGGCAACGTGAATAGATAATCTACCGCCCTTGAAGCCCCGTAAGCCCTTCTCATTAATCGTGTGAAATCGTACTGACCTGCCCATATTTCGGAGTACACCTCCGTGTCGTCCTTGGTGTCGGCACCCGCGTACAGGCAACCGATATATCCTCTTCTGACGGCTATTTGTGCCCACTCGCGGTGATTCCAATTGGTGAGGAATACCGGGAAGGGCCCTTCCCCGGGAGGAATCATTAACTCGAGCGTGAGGGTCGCTTTTTGATCCGGCCCGAACGACAATTCAACGATCCGGAGCGTTACTTCCCCATCTTTCCGCTCTTCCAGTATTTTAGCCTGGAGGTCGTCGGGTGGGGGAGGAGTTGTTCCGGTGATGTATCGAGCGAGCTGTTCCCTCATCCACTCTTTCTTTGAATTCCATTGATTCATCGATTTCACCGGCTTGTTGCTGCCCCCTTCGTCTATTATCAGGGGATTCGGAAGAAACGGGATGGAAGGCATCTCGTCGAAGTCTGGCGGCAGTTCGCCTGTTCGCCTTAGCCAGTCATTAAACGTCTTGTCGAGGAAGGAGACCCTCCCGTAGTTTGTTCTATCGGGTGGTAAAACGGAAAGCATCCAGCTTAATTCGGAGTTTCTTTCAATAATATCTGCTCTATAAGCTTTGCTCCTGGCATTCTAGGGAGCTTAATTCGGAGTTTCTTTCAATAATATCCGATGAAGCCAGACCCGATGAGGCCAGCTCATTCTCTAAATCGATAGACGTTATTTCAAATGGGTTTAGCACCGCTTCGTGAGCCGCTCGCTGAACGGTGGTGGCCTCAAGAGGTGTAATCGTGCGTGGGGAAAAGGGGTTACCCACCACCGATTTACCGGTAAGAAATTCGAACCAAGTACAGGCAGCAGTGTAACGTCCCAAGTCTAAGCTCAGGTGATACCCGTCACGGCAAAAACGATCTCCGATAAAGCTCGATCGCCCGTTTTGGATAGCGGTTCCCGCGGGGATGATTCTTTCGATGCCAACTTCGCGAGCGGCCTCCCGTGATGTTTTCACGATCGCGTGATACATTTGTGCCTGATCGCTATTGTACCGTGGAAATCCTGAATGGTTTGAATCATTCGCGTATGCCCAAGTCTGGTGGAATGCGAATTTAACGCGCGGATTACTCGTCTGTTTTTTCGTGAAAGCCGTTAATTGAGCCAAATAGGGGAAATAGGTGTCGATGAATCCCGAGTTTGGGCTATTTTGCTGAAAAGTGATGTAATCCCACTCTTCGTCCGTTATGCCCTGAATAAGGGTTGCATTAGGAGAGGTGTTTTTTTTCCCCTCGCTATCGATCTTACGATACGAATAGTCGGCCTTGTTGTTCTGCGCGTTCTCCCAATGCCTCTCAAGCGAACAGCCTCCGATATATAAGTTACCGATGATAAAGGTGACCCCTTGTTCTTGTCCCAGCTCAAATAAATTGTTTTCTACCGCGTCGACCGAAAAACTGTTGCCAATAGCGAGTACTCGTATTGTATCCTGCGACCAAGCATTGAGGGTAGTCAGAATAATTAATACCCCGAAGATTAAACCATTCTTTATCATGGCTTTACCGATCTTTTTCATAGCTTTATCATTCTTTCTCATAACTTCATTATCCTTCATCATTCTTCCTTATAGCTTCATCATTCTTCCACAGTGCTTCACCCTGCTTCCACAGTGCTTCACCCTTCTTTTTCTTGGATAACCCTTAGCACAGCGATTTTATCTGATCATCGTGGTTGTTTCCGTTATAGCTCTTTAATCATGATATTCCTGTAATGAACTTGATCTCCATGGTCCTGTAGGAGGATATGCCCCTCTCGTTTTTTGCCGAAGTCGTCGTAATTCCTGAATTTCGTCTCCTCTACTCGATCCTTAAAATCTTGTGAATCGATATCCATGATTACTACCAACTCTCCATTTAGCCAGTGCTCGACTTTATTTCCTTCGACTTTAATTTTCAACGAGTTCCATTTCCCCAGTGGCTTTAGTTTTTTATTTTCGTTGGGCGCGTAAAGCAGGTAGAGCGCGGCTGTAGAACCTTTTTCATCGTCAAAACCTTGAATCTCGTCCTGATGGAAATCATCGATTATCTGGTACTCGAACCCGATCCACTCCATTCTTCCATTCTGGTTGTTTTCGATTTGGTTCACAAAATATTTTACCCCGGAGTTAACCAGTCGGGTCATTTTAAACTCCAATGTAAATTCAAAATCCCTGTATTTTCTTTTCGTGATAATATCTCCTCCTTTTCGCCCCGGGAGTAGTACCAGTTCTTTCTTTTTAACCACCCAGCCTTCGTTCGGGAAGGGAGTGTCGCGTATGCTTGTCCAATGCACAGTGTCTTTGGCCGTTTTGAAAAGTGGTTGCCATTGGCTCCTGGCCATTAAATCTTCATTCCCCGCGATAGGACTCTTGTAACTCTCTTTTGCAGTCACTTGTAGGCAAAAGCAGCTAATCATCGCGCTGAAAAAAAACAGATGAATTGTTTTCATATTAAAAACTTATCTAAATTATTATCGTATGTAGTATTCCAAACCCATAAAGGATCACTCCAAGAATGAAATATTGCAAATAAAACAAAAATACAAAAAACGGCAGATAAAACGATGTTTATCGCTCATACATTAAGAAGTGAAATTAAGTTTACAATTTCCAAGGCTTGCGGTATTCATACGATAAATACTTGTTGGCGATATCCGAGTTAGTAAATCGTTCGTTTACAGCATCCCACTCAAGTCGTTCACGAGTCATCATGGCAATCGTGCCTAAATGAGCCATAGTGGTGGAACGGTGTCCAATTTCCAAAGTTGCCCAAGGTTGCTCGCGTGACTTAACACAATCTAAGAAGTTACGGATTAAGCTCGACGCGCTGTTTTTATAACTTCCATCAATTAGAAGCGTATCGACTTTGTCGAGTGAGTAATCCTCCGGTTCGATCTGAGGCTTCCACGTCTGAAATTGTCCGGCACGGGTAGGAGTGACCTTATAATCATTTTCGCCCGCGTGTAGGGTCCCTTTGGTTCCTCTGAATTCTAAAAAACCATGCGGGATGAAACTGCCGGTGCTTGCCTCGAGTATGCTGAGGGAAACAATTACACCGGATTTAAATTCGTAGGTTACGTGCATTGTATCGGGTATGGTGCGGTCATCGTCTACAACGTATTTGCCACCGTGTGCACTGATTGCAATGGGTGCTTCTTCATTCAGTAACCAACGTAATAAGTCTAAGTAATGCACGCCATTGTTTGAAATTTGGTTTGCATAATCTTCCCACCAGCGGAACATGTAAGGGGCAATATTGTACTGGTATGGCCTATACGCCCTCGGTCCCAACCACATATCCCAGTCGAAATTAGCCGGTGGAGTCTCGGGTTGTAATTTTCCAATCCCGTTCGGAAACATGTTACTCACGTGACATGCTGAAGCGAACGTGATTTTACCAATTTTTCCGGCTGGAATTTCTTTCGCCAGTTTTTGAAAGGTGGGTGCTCCACGTCTATTCAGTCCTACGGTAACAATTTGCCTACTGCTATTGCCCACTTCAACCATTCGTCGTCCTTCCGCTATCGTTTTAGATAATGGCTTTTCCACGAATACGTCCTTACCCGCGTCAATTGCATCGATTGTTTGAAGCGCGTGCCAATGATCAGGGGTGCTGATACATACCGCATCGATGCTTTTGTCTTCGAGCATCTTCCTATAATCGGAGAATTGTTGAACGCTTTTTGGAAAGTTCTCACCCATTTTAGGTATGCGAGAACCCATGTCTTTCTTGTAACGCTCGTGTACGGCTGAATAATCGCGAGTTACATAGGGCTCATACACATCGCACAGAGCTGCTACCTCACAGTCCGGTTGCTCCATAAACAGATGCAAGAGTTGTGTCCCCCGGTTACCGACACCGATAAAACCTACACGAACCTTATCGTTTGCACCGATAACTCTTTTTTTAGTGTCTATAATTGGTGCGGCTACTGAATTGTGCGCTACCCCTGTAACAGATAAACCAGCTGCAGCCATCGTTGATTTTTTTAGAAAATCCCTTCGCGTTGTTTTTTCTTTCATTTTTTATACTTCATTTTGATGTGATGCTTATTTATTAAACACTATTAACCGACAAAACCTGCGTTTTGCCGATCCCTTTTTATAATTATCAGATATCTATATTGTTATAATTTCATTTTTTGTTTTCATAAAACCTACCCCCTTTAAAACAACGACATTTGTATGGCCGTGGGACTTTTGTTCCGTCTTTTTCCCCGTTTAGTGTATGCCTTTCTGCCTTCGGTCACCACCCAAGCCAACTCCAAATGACTTATCAGGTGTATCCTTATCAAAGCTGCAATAGTTGAGAACGCTTTCTTGCTTTCATTCACCACCTGGATGACTTGAAGCAACAAATGTGCGATCAACGTGCACCAAACCTGCGTTTTTATACCATTCTCCGTATCCGAATAGAAAAAATGCAGTTGAAAGTTCTGTTTCAATTTTTTGAACGATAGCTCGATAGTCCAGCGATACTTGTAAATCAAAGCAACCTCTTGGGGCGTTATCGACCAATTGTTGGTTATGAACTTATATTTTCGTTTCTGCTCATCTTTATAATGAACCAATCGCAAACAAACCGTTTTTACCTGCTTATCTTGTTTGTAATCCAAATGGATGTGTTCGACCTTGTAAACGCCGAACTCTTCTTTGGAGAGCGTCCTTTCAAACAAAACCTCCTGCACCTGCACTTTGGCATTATCCTTCAAGCGACAAACAAAATTCACGCCCTGTAGTGTCCATTCAGCAAATTGCAGGTAGTAATTATATGCCTTGTCAAAGACCAACATGCTACCCCTTCCGGGATTTAAATGTGCCAGGAACTTCTTGTCATGCATTTTTGCCTCGCTGATCTTGGCAAAAACGGCCGTCTCCGTGTGCACGTCGGTCAGCATGTGTACTTTCATGCCTCCTTTTTTCTTGCCTTCACCCTTGGGGTTGCGTCCCACCCCTTGCATCACTTGTGAAAAAAGGGTCATCGTGGTGGAATCGAAAGCGTAAAACTCATCGAAACTGACGTCTTTTTTTCGGCTGACCGATAAAAGCGGACGAAAATAGGATATCAGGGCAAAATAATATAGCCTGAAAAGTTCTTCATCACGATCACGCAAAGCGTCGCCCGCCGTGCTCTTTGCAGGAGCCACGTCCATACCAAGGTAATTCAGCTTCCCACCCAATGCCCGCATCCCGTCACAGACTTCCCCCATGGAATCGCAACGTGAAAAGATGCCGAAGAGCATCACTATAAGCTGTTCCCAAGAAAAAAATGTTTTATAGTAACGGTCGCTCCCGCACTTCGACACCAAGAGATCAAATTCATCTTTTGGCAACATTTTCACAATTTGTTTGAACAGTGGCTGACCGACTAAATTTTTTGACTTATCTTTGCCCATGGTTGGAAATTTAGTTTTTAGACAATCCAAATTTACAACTTAGGGACGAGACTTCGGTTAAGTCCCTATCTTTTTTGCGCCTTATTTTTTAGTCGGTCAGTACTGTTTATTAAACATTGCCTCGTAATGAGGAATGGGGTCGAATATGCCCCCGCCTGTCTTGAAATACTCTTTGCCGGTATTGTAAAATCCTTCGTTTACTTCTACCCAGGGAGCTTGATGCCTCGGGTAATATTGTTGCATCTTTTTCCAGTTCACATAGTTTTGGTGCCCATTACTTTCGATTAAGCCCAATTTTTCCAATCCCGGGAAAGAATGAAGACGTGCCGCGATGTTTTTGTTCCATTCCAGCAACACAGGATTCACTGTTAGATCAGCACAAAAACATGGAATATTCCGGTCGTTAGCCGCTTTAGCTATTTTCAGGGTCATGCTCAAGGTTTTGGCAATGGGCTTTAGTGCAATCGCACCGTACCCCATCTGAATTCGCTCGAGGGTATCTTGTTCCGTGTGCGCGCTCTCGTCCGCGGCCAGACGAACCGGTATATCCGACACATCCATTTCCAGTTGTTCAGGAAAAGGCTCCTCTATAACCACGATCTGGTCAAATGCACCTATCTCTTCAGCGTAATCCAAAAACTGATTCAGTAACTCTTTTGTTTCGTATCTGCCGTTTGCATCGAAATAGTAGGGCAATTTTCCATTTTGGGTATAGGGAGTTTGAATATTCTTCAAAACCGAGTGTATTTCCAATAACCGCTGTTTGTCTTTTTCTAACATCACTTGCTGGCTTCCGGATTGACCTATCTTAATTTTCATGAAGAAATAGCCCCTCTCCACTTCTTCCCTAAGTTTTTCAGGAGTTACATTGTATGAAATGAGTGGGATAGCTGCCAGCTTTTCGTGTTTTTCTGAGAAAGTAGAGGCGTATTCTGTCGGGATTAATTCATCGAAAGTGGTGATTCCATTTTCTTTCGCGTAAAGTAGCCAAAGAGCATTGTCGATAGACACCAAGGAGTTTAAGGCAAACGTTTTTCGTAAATTTGGGCTATTAGTGATGACTTCTCCATATCGATATATCTCCTCGAACAAGGGATCAATAATATCCATGGGAGAGGAGAATGAAAGGCCTCGGAGTAATTGAAGGGCTCGTTCCGTTAATGCATACATACTTGCATTTCCACCCGCTTCTGAACTCGATGAAAACACATTTTCATCGGACCACAACACACTCTGCGTCCCTAAGCCGATGGAATGGTGTCCATTTTCGCTCTTCAAGTAACTGACGGATTGCCATAACTCCGACAAACAACCTCCCTTAAAGCCAAAAGGACTTAGCAGAGGCTCTCTTTCAAATTGTGAATCAACTGATTCAATCTTAATCGTTCCCTTTAATGAGTGAAGAGCGTTGTTAGTCATAGCGTTATTGTAGTAAGTTTCTCATGGCAAGGTAAGCCATCAGCCCCATCCCGAACTCAAGAGCCTCTTCATTAATCTCCAAGGTTGAAGTATGCAGGCTCCCATTGGTTTTATCCTCGAATCCCGTTCCAAGCATGTAATAACACGCATCAACCTGTTGAGAGTAATACGCGAAATCATCGGATGCCATCCATATATCCGCTTCTAATACATTTTGCGGTCCGGCGTATTCTTTCATAAAAGAGTGGATAGCATCGGTCAGTTTCTCGTTGTTATAAAGCGACGGATACCCTTTTTTGATATCCACTTCGCACGAACAATTAAGCCCGGAAACTATAGAAGAAGCCATGTTTTTTATAATTCCATGGGCCCTATCTCGCCACGATTCATCGAAGGTTCGGAAGGTTCCCTCCACATGTACCGAATCGGGGATAATATTAATAGCACCGTTCACGATGACTTTTCCAAAGGAAAGAACCGAGGGAATCCTCGGATCGCTATGCCTACTTATTACCTGCTGAAGGGCGACGATCATCATAGATGCAGCGATAACAGGATCCCGATTTTCATGGGGCTGAGCTCCGTGCCCTCCTTTTCCTTTCACCGTAATTCGGATTTCATCCATCGAGGCCATCATTTTTCCTTTACGGATCGCTACTTTTCCGCTTGTTAACGAAGGCATCACATGCTGTCCGATAATTGTCTGTACCTTCGGGTTGGATAATGCCCCTTCTTTTATGAGTTTAGTAGCACCCCCGGGCAGAATCTCTTCCCCGGGTTGAAAAATCAGTTTGACGGTCCCTTTAAATTCGCTTTTTAATAGCTGTAATATTCGTGCAACACCCAAAAGAGAGGCGGTGTGAACATCATGCCCACAAGCATGCATCACTCCAGGATTGATGGATTGGAACTCGAAACCCGTCTCTTCCTGAATCGGGAGCGCATCGATATCGGCACGCAACGCGATGATTTCACCACTATCCGGTTGGTTTTCGATGGTAGCCAGCACACCCGTGTTTGCGATAGACACCCAGGGGATACCCAATTCGTCCAAAGATGCTTTGATGAATGCCGATGTGCGGTACTCTTTGAATGAAAGTTCCGGGTTTTTATGCAATTCCCGTCTTATCGCGATCACATCATCCTTTATCTCGGATGCCATCATTTTTATTTTATCATGCAGTTCCATTATCTGATAAAATGAATTCTTTCACGTACTCGTCATCCGTCCACTGTTTATATTGAGCCGTTACCCGGTCTAGTTCCTCGGTTTGACCCGGCGATAGACGTTCATTTGGATTCAAACACCATACTCCATCCATTAATCCCTGTCGACGCAGTATTTCGTGAATGCCCGAGATAGATCCTTTGAAGTTGAAGCCAATTATACCGCTTTTTCGTTTTCATTTGTAGTGCGGGTTTAATAATTGCTGTTTCATTTCAATAGCCATCCTTTCGCCTAATTCTCTGGCAGATTCACTATCTAAATGTGTGCCATCGCCATTGTGATTTAAGTCTCCTGCCGTGGCAATAGCCGTGTGTGGAATTAGGTCCGGCAATTTTTTTAATTCACGGTTGATTAACATATAATTGTCTCTGTAATGGCCTAGCTCCCCGGCCACGAATGGAATATTTGGGTTGGCACACTCGTTCCGAAATCGGTCGATTAATTCCTCAAGTTTTTCGATATAAACTGCTGCTTTTTCTTGGTTACTGTCACCCTCTCCCTGGTGCCATACTATCCCTTTTACAACCCCTGATTTCATTGCTGCATGAAGTCTTGCGATCGCGTCGTCGTACGGGTAATATTGGCCATTGTAAGCATCTTTTCCCGGCTGCCACATATCGATGCTCGTTCCGCCTACAGCGCAAGGGATCAATCCTATTCGAACCTTCTTGTCTTTTTCGGATCTCATCATCTCTTGGGCAAACGCTAAACCCGGCCCAACTCCGGCGATGTTAGGCTTGTCGAAATGGAGAGGATCTTTTGCTACTACCCATTCATTCTCTTCGGTTAGCATCAATATCCGCGGATTGTCAGGGAAAGAGAGTGAGTCGATCGCTCCCCTGCCGGCCATGTTTGATTGCCCGACCAATAAGTATAGATGAAAATCAGGATCCGGCGTTTTTTCGGCCGTAGCCAGCGCCTTACAAGATCCTAAAAAGAGAACCAAAACAAGTAGTAGAAAATTTACTGGTTTCATTTTATATAATCCTAACACGGCATGACTCGGGATTATCGTGATCATTCCCGCTATGCTTGCATTTTTCAGAAAATCTCTTCGGTCCATAAAATTTATATTTTTGAGTTGGTAAGGTTCAATCGAGATTCTAAAGGCATATTATTTCAAAAACCATTCAAAAAATGAATAGATAATTTCATTTGAATGCGCATCGGGGCTATGTTCCGCTCTATTACTCATGGCAACCCGCTGGGTATATCCTAGTAGATTGTTGACCGCGATGGTGTGGTTCAGTGGAATCCACCTTTCAATAGGATCAGATGAGCCGCCTGAGACCAAAAAAGGACGTGGTGCCATAAGCGCGTGTAATTCGTGCAGGTCGAATCCTTCCTCACGCAATCTCGGATAGAGTCCTTTGGCTTGCTCTCCGGTTTTGCTCCATATTTTTTCCCAGGGAGGAGGGTAGTAGCCCAGGTACCACGGTTCCCAGTAGTTAACCGCCGATCCCTTGGTTTCGTCGAATACGATGCCCGGATCGCTCCATGCCGCAGCGGCGAACTTATCGTATAGGCAGGATGCAAACATGGCCCATTTCCCACCGTAAGAATGTCCCACTATACCGATTTTATCCGCGTTAACATCGTCCATTTTTGCCAATGCTTCTAAGGCATTCGAGGCAGCATATGCCAATAGGGATAAAGGTTGAATGTCTGCATCTTCTCTGGTAGGATAGTACATAGAGTAGGTCCTGTTTTTTGTCGTTTCCGAAGTACCCAATGATAATGTAACGAATCCTCTTCTGGCTAATTGATATGCAAAGTCCCTGTATGGTTTCCCTCCTATTCCAGCGGCGGTTTCAGGCTCATAAAACACGGAAATTACAGCCGGCTTCTCTCCTTCTTTGTCAGGTACAAATAAGTAACCTTCGGTCTGTTCATTTGGAGTCCAATAAAATCGCACTCTATAACGCGTAAAAGATTCTATCTTCTCTTCATCAACAATATCAAACTCCTGCTCTTCTAGTATCGAAGGCCATTCGCCCATCATATTCATCCACCGTGAGCGAATTTCATCACGACGTTTTGTCCAATCTTCCTTCGTTTCCACGGTTTGCCCATCATAAAACATAAGTGGAGATCGGTAATCACCCAGTTGATCTTCTAGATGTTCCGGAGGTTTAAAACAGGAGGATAGGTTACTCCAGGCGTTGCTTTTCCTCCTATATTCGTGATAGTACGATTGACTAATTGCATGTTCTACAATAAACAGGCAAACGAGCAATACGATATAAGAGATGGAGGTTTTCAACGGTTATACTTTAATAAAAATCTTTTTCTTGTACATGAAGTACAATACCAGCCACGACACGAATACGGTACAAAGTCCCATTACCGGGGCTTCGTACGGGCCGGCTAACTGCCCCACCCATCGAAGGCCTGCCCTGGCAATATAGGAGTAGTTAATGAAGATTGGCGATAAGTAGATAAATATCGAGTTCATGCCAATTACTCTAAAGAAGAAGGACCATTTATAATACCCCTTGATGTCGATGATGTAGTAAAAAAGAGCGAACAACAATAGGCTAATACCGCCTGTAAGTACTGTATAGGAGCTCGACCACAAGTTTTTATTGATCGGGAAATCAAGATTCCAAAGGAGTCCCAGCAAAATTAGTCCCACGCCGGCAATACAAAACCACAGCGTCTTTTTGATCGGGGCCATCGGGTGTTTCTTTAAAAAACTTCCCGCGAGCACTCCCAGTAGGGTGGTGGATACTCCCGTGATGGTACAGAGTAAACCCACGGTATCGTGAATTTCTCGTGACAATACTCCCGGTAACACGATCCGATCGAAGTAGGAGGCAAAGTTACCCGCTTCCGTGAGGTCACCCGCCGGGAATCCGGGAGCCGCGGTGAATTTCAATAACAGCCAATACCCGATAAGCAACGCCCCATACCATACAATTCTGGCATTGGGTTTAGCGTATAAATAGATGATGTTCGCGAAAACATAGCTTGCACCAATTTTACCCAGTACACTCGCGTATCGGTATTCCGTGAGAGGCCGTAACTCAATTCCTTTCGTGTTGTAGATGATGCCCAGTAATATGAGTATGAGGCCCCGCTTTACGACCTTCCACAATATTTGCTTGCGAGTTCTTCCGCTTTCCAGTTGTTTGTCGATAGAGAAAGGGGATGACATGCCCGACAGGAACATAAACAGGGGGAAAATCATATCCCATAGCGTGAAACCATTCCAGTACGGGTGTTCGAACTGAGCGGCGAACCCGCTCCAAAATGGTGTGTTTTCAATGGCAGCCATACGAACTATCACGCTGCCAATTCCCATAATCCAAAACATATCAAAACCCCGGAGCGCGTCAATGGAACGCACCCGGGATTTATCTCGCGTGATAGCCTCTTTATTCATAGAGCAGGATATATGTTATACTTTCATTTCCCAACCCTTTGCATAATCTCTTTTCCACAGTTTGTTCGCTTCTCTATCTTTCACGATAGTACCTTTTCTTTGATCGATATTTAACGATCTTCCTACCCGGTGTGAAATATTAGATAGCTGTACCAATTGTGTACTTATGCATGCTTCGGTGAGGGGAGAGTTTAATTTTTCTCCTTTACGAATGGCGTCGAAAAAGTTTTGGAAGTGGTATGCATCAAGGCTTTGCGTGGGATTCACCAGGTTCCCTTCTTCGAATACCATCTTGCTATCCACGTGTTTAACCAGTTTATTATCCAGGTCAAACACCCTGTATTCATTACCGCCTCCTATCGTGAGGCTACCTTTATCCCCGTAGAAAGTTACTCCACTGCCATGTCCTGATATACTTGAACGAACGCAGCTTTGGCTTTCCCAGGTCATCACTTTGCCGTTGGCAAACTTGAAGTTGACCAGTTGGGTGTCGGGTGTTTCCCAGTCGTCCTGATAGTGGTACCTGCCACCGATGGAATCCACCGACACGGGATAATCGAGCTTCATGCCCCAGCGAAGAAGATCCACAAAGTGCATGCCGTTATTCAGTGCTTCACCGGTTCCCCAATGCCACACCCAGTGCCAGTTGTAATGAACAATATTGTCTTTATAGTCGACGCGAGGGGCAGGCCCTTGCCAAAGTTCCCAGTTCAGCCAATCGGGGGGAGAAATAACATTTCCGGTTCCCATGGAAGGGCGTTTGTTGTAATACCAGCTTTTCCCGTAATGAACTTCACCAATCACGCCATCGTGGATCTCTTTTATGGCATGTGCCACGTTTGGCCATGAACGGCGTTGGTTGCCGACTTGGACTACCTTCCGGTACTTTTTTTCAGCAGCGATCAAGATTTCATTCTCCTCGGGGCTATGGCTGGTTGGCTTTTCCAGGTAAACATGCTTTCCTGCTTTCATGGCCATCAATGCGGCCGGAGCGTGCCAATGGTCAGGAGTAGCTATAAAAACAGCATCGAAATCGTTCGATTCCAGCATCTTTCGAATATCCTCATGCCCTCTTGGCTTGTTGCCGGCTGCATCTTGAACCGTTTTAATTCCCTTTTCTATCGCTCTCGAGTCTACGTCACAAATATCGGTCACGACGCAACCCCGCTCCTTTTCGTTGGCGAATCCTCTAGCCAACGCGTTGCCTCTGGCATTTACACCAATACCCGCGATGCGGATGCGATCATTAGCACCCACGATGTTTCGGTAACTCGACGCGCTGAAGCTGGGTAAAACACCGCCTACTTTACTCGCGGAAACCGCGGCAGTTCCTATGGCTACATTTTTAATAAATTGTCTTCTTGTTGTCATATTGTTATATTTTTCAAACGTTTTTTATTGTATTACTCTTTGATTTTAAACGATTTTTCTGTTTTCTGCGTCCCAAAACATTTGACGTTTTTCAAGATATGAACGGTGCGCCATTAAGCAGGCAATCCCCTCTTCGTAGGCGACCTCTATGTTCGCGCTGGTAGTTTTATTTTCTCGGATGCAATCCAGCCACTCGCGCACGTGCAAATGGGTAACGTCAATTTGCCGTCCATTGATCACCGTGTTGGTCAATCCGCGATCAGCGTAGTACTTTTCTGAAGCAGAAGTCACCGCGTCGATTTGTCCGGCACCGGGATTGAAAGTAAGCATGGGTGATGAAGTTTCAATTAACCCGGATGATATCCCTTTCCTGTACTGCGTTGAGTTTCTATCGACCGTTATTTTAATGTTGTTCCCGAGTTCCATTGAAGCGTCGTGCCCCATGAATACACGTCCCCGGCTTCTACTGGATGCCAGATTCCCGCTATATAACAGGGTTAAATCTTTATCGGGGTATTCAAATACGCAATGCAGGCTATCGGGTATCTCTCTATTGTCTTTCCAATAGTATATCCCTCCCGATGAGGAGACCGAATGAGGAATGCCAATTCGCATGAGTTGATTTACCGCGTCGAACTCATGGGTAAATAGCTGGCCAATTAATCCGGTACCGTAAGCAAACCATTTTGTCCAGTTGTAGAACCGGTCGACACTGAAAGGCACATAGGGGGTGTTCCCTAGCCATTGTTCCCAGTCGATGCTCTTTTCATCGCCCGGCTTTAGATTCCCGTCCGCATCTAAATGCCGGATCCAGGCACCCTCGGCGGTATTGCGATTACTGGTGGTCTCAATCAGGGTAATCTTACCCAACACGTTCTTGTCGATAATCTCTTTTGCCTGTTTGAAAACGGTACTCTGCGTTATTTGATGGCCCAGCTGGAAAGTAATATTGCTCTCTTTTACCGTGTTGTATAATAAGTTCAACTCTTCCTCGGTGTGCGCGACACTTTTTTCAAGATAAACGTGTTTTCCTGCCCTAACGGCATCAATTGCCATGAAACCATGATGATGATCCGGTGTGGAAATAATAACCGCGTCAATATCTTTGTCGGCAAGCATATCTTGGTACGTGCGATAGCGTTTGATAGGGAGCTTCGATGCCCCGTGACGCAGGCTGTTGTTAGCGATGGTCATACCATGTTCAGCGTGCAGATCGAATACATCGCAAATTCCAGTAATAGCAACGCCAAGATCCTCCTGTTCAAGCCAGCTCTGCAGGCTATTATTGTTTTTTCTTCTTTTTACCTCCTCGGGGTGCATGAATCCGAGAGCAGCAGAGAGCTGTTCAGCGCGACGCCCGAATCCGATTATGCCTACCCGAAGAATATCGGGGGAACCCTTTTTCCCGTAATCGGGAATAGGGAATTCCATTTTATCCAGGCCAAGTTCACGTGTGATACGGTCCCTTTTACCCGTGTCGTGATTGATTTTCTTGAACAATTCGTAGCCAAATATTCCGGCAACAGGTATCCCCGCGAACGCTTTCAACGCGTTTCGCCGCGAAATGTCTTTTGCCGGCTTTTGTTCAGGCTTATCTTGCGAAGGTTGGCTCTCGAGGTTCTCCCTCTCTTTCTTGTTACTATCTTCCATAATGGAGTTTTCCTTTCTTACGAGAATAGATAAAATAATCTAATCCGAAAATTTTATTTGTTGGAAACAGTATCAATCCAAAAAGCGCGATCGCTTCTATGAGTGTTCTATTTACCACCAAATTGCTTCCATCGGTAGGAAGCGTGTATTCATATCCAACGAGGGGGGGCACGGATAAGTAATAGATAAATATCAAAATGGATCCGGCGATAGCGGCGGGCTTAAAAAGGAACCCAAATAGAATACCGAGCCCAATTAAAACCAGTCCCCACACGTTTAAAAAGTCGACGACGGCGAGTACATCGGCGTTCGAAATAATCCAACTTGAAAGGCCTGATAAGATACCTTTCGACTCTTGTAGAAAATTAGCGGATGTCCACTGGGGATTGAGTACTTTTGATATCCCCTCGTACAACACGTGCCATCCTATCGCGAATCGTAGGACCAGTAAAAAGGCCAGTTGCGATTTCGTGTATGTTTTTTCGCTATTCATTGTTGTCTGTTGTTCTGGCCTCCTCTACTGCCTTTGTGGTGATGAAATATTTTGCCAACGTGTTTGAAATTTCCCACTCCGGCATATCACGATCGACCAAATATTGGAAAAACCGCTCGGCCACGTACGTGAAATGCGACTCATGTCCCTCTCTGTTTTCTCGGGGAATATTGACCAAGTACGACCCCTCGGATCCGGTTTTCGAACAAGAGATAAAGGGATAGTTCGCTTGTAATTTGTTAATGGACTTCGTTAAATTCTCTTCGAAAGCACTCTTGTCGATATCATTCGGTCGTTGAACATACAACTGTTTCACGAACCCTTGCTCTCTGTTTTGTTCTGTCCGTAGTATCGCCTTGGTGCCCTTTATTTCGGATACGAAAGTGTCGCCACCTCCCTCGGGCGCTTCCCAATTCCAAAGGACTTTCAAGCCCACGTGGCTACCCTTTACATCAAAAACGACGGTGCCGTTGGCAAACACCTTTAATAACCCATTGTCAAGCTGTTTTTGCAAATAACCCGGGAAACTAGCTTCCCCGGTTGATCGCTTGAATTGAGCAAGGGTGATCTCCGTGGCCCAGTGCGTGGATGATATATTCCCAACATCCTGTTGATAGTTGATCGGCTCAGCTGGGAAGCATTTCCAAAACAGCTGATCAATTAAGTGGGTGGTCACGTCGGCAATTCCTTCTCCCTGTTGTTCTACATCGTAATACCAAGCGGGACGAATCAGCGGGGCACCTGACACCTCTTTGTAAAAATGATGAACGCTTTCCATGTAAACGGCAGGATCATCCGGTGTTCCCGGTTGTAACTCCCCGAAAAGATCGGAATCGTTGATCAGCTCTCTTTCAATTATGTTAAGCATATCGTATCGCTCGGTCATCATATCATAGAGCATCACGTTTTTCGAATCGGCAACTTGGTATGCCTCTTCCAGCAAGCGGAAATCTGCAGGGCTTATCGCCATTGGCTTGTCCGATAACACGTTTACCCCCGCCTCTACGGCGGCCCGAATATACTCGGTTTTATCCCGGTTATTCCCCGCGAGGACAACCACGTTTCCTTTTTTATCGGATACCATCCTTTCAAGAAAATCGTTACCCGTGTAGAGGATTGTATTCCAATGAGTAGGATCTTGTTCCCGTTGGTTAAATGATTCGATCGCGGAGAGATATTGGCGCAGTCCGGCATCTTCGGCGGCTGCATAAACCTGCACCGAGTCATTCACTTGCTCCATCCTGCTTTTTTGAAGCAAGCTGGCATGGAAATGACCCGGCGCGAGGATAATTAGTTTTACCTCCCCCGCTTCTCCCGTAAACACTGTTTGATTCATGTCCGTTTTATTGGTTTTCCCGGTACAGGATACCAATAAAAGAGTTATAGCAGCGATGATGGTGAAACATTTTTTCATTACAAGAAGTTATTTTAATTTTCGGATTAGCTTCCGAGCATCTTTCGCTCCCTTTTTAAAGGTCTCTTCCATTGAAACTATCTTTCCCTTCGCGCCTTTACTCTCGTCAGCAGCTTCAATAAAGGTGAAGATTTCCAATGTCTCTTTTTCACTCACCGGGGGGATCCCGGTCGTGAAGAAGTTTAATATCTCTCTCAATAAGGGTTCATAACCTTGGTATTTACCGGTCGATACGATCCCTTTATCGGTGAAAGCATGCCCATCGTAAGGCCTATGTCCTTCCCGGATGGCTCTTACGGTGCCGATTCTTCCATCGTCCCAAAGACCTACAATTACATCCGATCCTTCGGAGGACATCCGGTTCACGGATACACACCCCGTGCCCATTACGGTGAACAGTGCCTCAATGCCGTGGATACCATACCATGCCATATCGGCATGCGACGGTTCAAGCGTCCCGGGCGTGTACGTGTTAACACCTTGTACTTCCCCCAACTCTCCATTGCGGAGTTTTTGGCTCTCCGGTACATATCTCAAGGCAGAGGAAGAGAAGATGGGAACATTGTATTTTTTGGATAACTCGTAGATAGCGATAGCTTGGGCCAGGTTCGCGCCTATTGGCTTGTCAATAAACATGATTTTTCCTGCCTTGAATACCTCGTAGGCCTGTTCCAAATGCAGATTGCCGTCGTTCGTCTCCAGCAACACGCAATCTACCTTGTCCAAAAGTTCCGGGATGGAAGAGACAATCTCCACGCCCATCTCTTTCACTTGCTCGATGTATCCGGGGATACGATCGTAGCTCGATTTAATGGACTTGGATCCATACGGGTAGGCTGCCACAATCTGAAAATCTTTATATTCCTCCTTTTTATCCGCTCCATTTATAAATTTGGTAAAAGCGATGGAGTGGGAGGTGTCCAACCCGATTATCCCAATTTTCATTTGGGCGTGGGATACAAACAAAAATCCCGATAAGAGTACCGATAAAATAATTCTTAACTTCATAACACCTGTTTTTTGTTGATTTCTTCTACGAGAAGCAACATTATGCTTCCTCGGTTTCTAATAATGACGCGCTATCACGGTCTAAGTAGAGGATAGCACCTTTTTTTGTCCTCAAGATAGAGGCGGGGCACGCTTCGCTGATCTCACCGTTCAGGGTGTGATTTACTGCCTCGGCCTTATTCAGCGCGGGAACCATGCAGAACATCTCTCCTCCGCGTAATAACCCGGGGATAGTAATCGTGATGGCATGAGTAGGCACCAAGTCGATACCCGTGAAAAGATTCTCATTGACTTGCTGTTGCCTGCAAGGCATATCCAGTTCCACGACCTTTACCTGCTTGGGATCTTTAAAGTCCGCCACGGGAGGATCATTGAACGCGATGTGCCCATTTTCTCCAATGCCGAGACATACAATGTCTACCGTGTGCTGTTCCAAAAGCTTGCTGTATCGCTTGCACTCCTCCTCGGGATCGTCGGCCTGGCCGTTTATAAGATGCACGCTTTTGAGAGGTACATGATCGAAAAGGTTACGTTTTAAAAAATTACCAAAACCTTGCGAAGCTTCTTTTTCTAACCCGATGTATTCATCCATGTGAAAGGCGTTGATCCTATTCCACTCGATTGCCTTGTCCGCGATCAACTCCTTCATGAAATCGCTTTGTGAGGGTGCTGCCGCGAAAATCATGTTTATCTCCTCTTTCTGTTTAAGTAACCGTTGAATGGAGTCCGATACATTGATCGCGGCTTCTTTACCCATCGCTTCGCGGGTATGAAAAATTCTAACTTCTAACATTCCTTTCGTGAATGTAACTACATCTGAACTAGCTGTTGTGTATGACATTTCCTTCTATGATTGTGTATGAAACATGTATATTATTGTCGAAAATAACGAAATCCGCGTCTTTCCCTTGCTGGATTGATCCTTTCTGCTGATCGATTTTCAAGATACGAGCAGGGGTGAGGGTCATCATTCTAACTGCCTCCACCAAAGGGACTTCTGCTATCTCTACCATGGTGCGAACTAGCCGGTCGGTAGTGGCCACGCTACCGGCAAAAGCCGTGCGGTCGGGTAATTTAGCTACCCCATCCTCGATGATCACCTTCTGCCCTTTTTCGAGGCTACCCAAGATCGATTCCCCGTCTGGCATTCCCGCCCCTCGCATCGAATCGGTACAAAGGGCGGTTTTGTCGGGCCCCTTGAATTTATAGACGAATTGTAGAAGCGATTTCGGTAAATGTACGCCGTCGGCGATGATTTCCACGTCCATATCGTCTATTAAGTAAGATGCCTCAACAACACCCGCGTAACGATAGGCGTTCCTCCGGGTGATGGTGGACATACCGGAATACAGATGCGTGGCAAGGGTGAAGCCGGCGTCAAACGTGTCGAGTACCTCTTCGTAGATAGCGTCGGAGTGTGCCACGGCAGTGAGGATACTTTTCTCCCGAAGTACCTTCCCAAATTCTAACGCACCGGGCAGCTCGGGAGCCAAGCTCCACCGAACAATATCATCCGATGCTTCCAGTATTCTATTGTACTCTTCCGGCTCGGGATTGCGTAGATACTTAGGGTCTTGAGCACCTCGTTGATTATACGCGAAGTAGGGGCCTTCGAGGTGGAGGCCTATAAATTTAGCTCCTTTTTTATTCTGTTTTACAGCCTCCTTGTAGGTGGCAAACATTTTAATTAACTCCTCGGTTGTGCTGGTAAGGGTGGTGGGTAGCAGTGCGGTAGTGCCATGTTTCGCGTGCGTTTCCGCGGCACCGAGGAATGCTTCCACGGTTCCATCCATGAAGTCGTGGCCACCACCGCCATGCGTGTGGATATCAATGAAACCGGCGGAAACGTAGTTGCCCTTCGCGTCGATCACCCGATCATCTGCAGACGGTGTTACCTGTTCCGGTTTTACTATGGCTGTAATTTTTCCTTGTTCGCATACGATCGAAAGATTCTCTTCTATTTTATCGGGAAAAATCACCTTCCCATTTTGTATTATCGTTCGTTGGCTCATAATTTATATCAATTAATTTGATTTGTAAATTTGCTGATTTTATTCAATTATCACATCAATTTTTCTTCCAGGACTTGATGCGGTATCCCCATGCGGCGTACCATACGATATAGGCAAAACAGGGGATCAAGATCCAGTAGGCATACTTCATCGACTCGAAAGCAGGTAACGTCGCGTTATTCAGTTCGAAAAACGCGTTGTAAACGATGGGCATAATGGCACTTCCACTCAACGCCATTACCAAAAATGCTGATCCCAAGTTGGTGTATTTTCCTAAGCCGCTGATGGCGAGGGGCCAAATACCCGCATAGAGCAACGCGTTGGGGAGCCCCATCATTACCAGGTACCAAAGCGAAATATCGGTGCTTATTCCCAGGAAGTTCACGGTTCCCGTGGTGGTAATGATTAGAGCAGACAAAATGAGGTTGATGCTCGCGCAGATTAACAACGCGTTCCGCTGTTTTAAATATTTTGGAATGAGGGCAATTCCTAAGAAGTAACCCACGAATGTGAGAAGCATGGTGTAAGACGGAATATTTTGTGCCGGCCCAGCCAGGCTTTCACCCATGGTTCCCGCGTATTGGATGCTCGTCCCCAAAGCGATCATTTGGGTGCCAATATGAAAAAACATGGCGAGAACGCCAAGTAGTAGCGCAGGGTATTGGAAGATCGATTTCCGAGACTCTTCATCCTCCGTCGACTGTTTATTGACCACGCTGGGATCCAGTTCCGGAAGCGGCGAGTAACGGATTATGACGCCAAAAATGAACAAGGCGATACCTAAAATAAGGTAGGGGGTCATAACCCCTTGTATCAGCGTGCTTAACGCCGCATCTAAATCTGCCCCCGTATACACGCCTGCTTCAATTTGCTGCATGAGTTCGCGATCGGATTCGCGGATTACCACGGCTGCAAATATCAAGTTGGCGATTACGCCGGCTAGCTTGTTGCCGGTTCCCACGATGCTCATTCGTTTCGCCGCGCTCTCGATGGGGCCCACGATAGTGACGTAGGGGTTTGCCGCGGATTGAAGAATCGCGAGGCCCACTCCCAGTAAGAAAAGTCCCAGTAAGAAAACTTGATACACCCGCCAGTAGGCAGCCGGCACGAAAAGAAGGGCACCGATTGCCATGCACCACAAGCCATACATCATTCCTTTTTTGTAACCTACTCTATTGAGTAAGTAAGAGGAAGGAATAGCCATAATCAGGTAGGCAATGTAAAACGCGAACGTTACCAAGTAGGATTCAAAACGCGATAACTGTAGTGTTAACTCGAAGTAGGGGATCAATATGGTGTTAACCCATGATACCAACCCAAAAATAAAATACAAAAGTGCCAGTATTATCATCGATTTGATGGTGGTACTTTTGTCCTTGACATGTTTGATTTCCGGAATACTGCTCATTATAATACGTGTTATATTTCGTGATGAGAATAAAAACAGGCATTTATACGCCTTTATTACACAAAAGTATTTTTTAACGGGCTGAATATTGCTTTAAAAGCGTAATGTTGATTTCAAAAATCGTTATAGGATGTCATCCATGAATTCTTTTCGGTATTCGGTGGGGGTACAGCCCTTTAATTTTTTAAAGATTCGAGCGATATTCTTGCAATCATTAAATCCTGATTCCAGCGCCAAGTCGAAAAGGGTTCGGTCGGTAGTCAACAGCAAACGAGCGAAATAGTCGATCCGGCAACTCAAGATGAACTGGTAAATGGAGGTTCCCATCTCTTCTTTGAATTTTACTTCCAAGTTTCGCCGCGATAAAGGTACAAGCTCGGTAAGTCCCTCGATATCAATATTAGTAGTGAAATTGTCCTCGATGAAATTGACAACCTGAGAAATATACTCGTTCGTGATATCATACTTTTCCGTGGATTTACGAAGCTCGAACCGTGTAGGGTTGATTATAATATTAAAGGGTTCTTCGATCTCCCCGCTTATCATACGGTCAATCAATCTCCCCGCTTCGTAGCCGCCTTTTTCCACGTCTGTCACGATCGATGAAATGGGAGGGTCGGAAAGGTGGCATATCAACTCATCGTTATCCACTCCCATGAGCGAAATTTCTTCCGGAATTCGAATATTATTAATCGTGCAGCTCTGCGATACCCTTAACGCGAAGCTATCGTCGCACGCGAACAATCCTACCGGCTTGGGAAGTGAAAGCAACCAATCGTCAAGTTTCATGTGGCTGGTGTCCCAATCTTCACCGTTCAAGTTCTCTGTTTCAAAATAATAGTAGTTGAGGTTCGCCTTTTCTGCTTCCCGCCGAAACCCTTCGCCTCGCTCCCGCGACCATATCACCCCTTTGTTACCATAATATGCAAGGTTGCGGTAACGCCTTTTAATGAAAAAGCGTGCAGCCATTTCGCCCGTGCCAATGTAGTCACCGGTGAGGTTCGAGAAATAGGGGCTCCGGGATTTGTAGTTCTGGAGGATGATGGGGATGTTTAACGTGGCCAGTAGGTTCGTGTCTTCGTGGTCCCACCGGGCAATGATGGCATCGGCTTTCCACTCTTTCGCCCATTCCACGATACCCTCTTTGCCGTACAATGTTTTATAGTAGGTGGGCAGACGATAAAATATCCATGGCCCATGGTCGTTCGAGTACTGGATTAATCCTTTCAGCAGACGGCGGCTAAATTCACTGGAGTAATCAATTAGAATTAGTATGCGTTTCATCAGAATGGGCCTCCTCGATCATTTAAAAGAAATAAGTTGTTCATATCACGGAAAACAATTGATTTATTTCTCAAATATAGTTGAGTCCGCTCTGAAAACCCCGTTTTTTCAAATTACTGAAAAACGCAGTTTCGCCGGAAAAATGTGATTACTTTTATTGACTAAGAATATATTTACAATAATGTACATATTGAAACATAAATTAGCTATATCCTGAGGCAATTTTTGCCCAAAAAGTGCTCTTTGACATATTTGCGTGATATATCTCACTATTCTGACGAAGTTTATCCACAATGAGCGGGAGTAAGCCCATAGTTTATGCTTGGCAAGGCTTCTGTATCGGCTCTTGTCGTTGGAGTAATGGTAACCTAACTGGAAAATACTCGCTTCGACATTGTTCCTGATATTGGTTTCCTCTATCGGGATTTTCTTGAGTTTCTGCCTTAAAGCGGAAACCCGAAGGCTATCCTCATCGAAATACCGATAATCTCCTTTTTCAGTTTTGATCCTCCATTTCCTTTTCGTCTTGTCTCCCCGGGGTTTTACCGGGTACGATTGTACTAGTTCCCCCGTCTTGTTATCTTTGACTATCAGGTTGCTATCGTCATGTTCATCCAGGCGGATGTCATATCTCGGCATCGCTCCCTGAATGGCAGTGATCACCATGTCGATGCCGCTTTCATCGCTTTGGCAGTACTCCCGGTTCTCGGCACTGTTGTAAGCCCCGTCGGCATGCACCTTCTCGATCTCGCCGGTTATTACTTCCCGTGTCTGTTCCAGGGCTTGCTGAAAGAAACCGTTGTCCGGGGCTGAAACCTCCTTTACCCGCGTGTCGGTGATCAGGTTCAACGCCGCCTCTTGACCGTCACGTTCCTGATCGCATGTCTCGGTGATGTTCACCGAGTACCCCTTGACCTTGTTGCCGTCCTTGTCGCGGTAGTGGCAGTCGGTGTCGTGGGGCGACTGGATGGATTTGGCGCTGACCTTCTCATTTTCAAGAGGGAGGATGGTTTTATCGCTGCTTACCACGTATTGCTGTTCCAAGACAGTCTTAAGTGTCCCGTACATCCCGTAGTCATATCTTTTGAAAAGTTCGATAAAGCGGTACATCAGCTTGCCCAATTCTACAAAGCGGCTGTCGATCTCAGCCTTGGTGCTGCGATATACCACCTTGTTTCCCTTTTCACTCCTGATGCTTTCAATCAGGGAAAACATCTCTTTGGAAAGACTCTTTTTAAAGATATGCTCCTCTCTTTCAGCGATAAAGAGGCGGAGGGTCTCGTGAACCAGCTCGTAACGCGAGTACCAGGCGATGTTGCTGCCGATCAGCTTGCTGTCCATGCGTACCTGCTTGCCGCTTACCTCGAACTCCAGTATCTGATCCCTGGTAATTTGGGCCTGGCATTTTTTGAACAAGTCTTCACCGTGCTCCCTGGCATATTCCACCAGCTTGCGGCGGAACAGATAATAAGTGGAGGGTACCGGTTCGGCGTCTTCCAGCGACATTAATCCTAAAGCGCTGCGTACCAAAAGATTGTACTGACAGTTCTCGAACAACTGTTCGTCGCTCCAGCCTTAGCCCTCTTTGAGGATCATCATGCCGATCAAAACGCGTATGGAAGCATTGGGAGCGCCATTACCTTCTGTATAGAGCACACTGAAAATGGACTCATCTACTCGCATTACAACCTGTTTTCTGAACTGGTTATGCCAGGAGTCCTCTTTTAGGAATTTCTTCCTCTTGGAGTCCCTAAAGTACTCCGTTGGCGAAGAAAACAGATCCAATTGAGTATGGATGTCTGATTTTTTAAACATTTCATGCAGTTTTAGACACCGCTAAGATAATGAATAATAATGATATACGCAAATATTTCAAAGAACTTTTTGGGTGAATTTCACCTGCTTTATAAAATTTATTGTACAAAAGAATTATCAACTAAATTGTCCCGCCGACTTTTCGGAGTGGACTCATCTATAGCATATTATATTATCAAATTATTCAATAATTTTATCACTTTATAAATCTCCGAATATGCCTTCAAATCCTCTGGCGATTCCTTGCAGAGTTGACTCAATTTTTCTGAATTTGACATTGCCCGTTCCAAATCGCCATTCTCTGTCAGGTATTTATAGAGGTTGGTGCGTATGAAATACCGTTTTGTCTTTTCATACCCCGGCATATATTTCTGCAATTCGGGAAGCAGTTGGTCGTAACTTTCATATCGCCGACAGGCCACATTAGGCAAGAAGTGGAGCAGAAACCAAAATTCCGTGCAAGGATTCGTTTCTATAAACATCACCTTTCCGGCATATTTCTTCTTGCTATACTCTTTCTTTGCTCGTTGGTACAGTTGCATTTCGGATGGAAACTGAAATAGTCTGTCCATATCAAACAGGCAAACGATATAATCATACTGCTTGTTAAGATAGGACTTTACTAATTTCAGAATATGTTTTATGTCACTGTGCTGCGGAAAGTCAGGCGCAACTTTGAAAGGATAGCGACACGCAATCCTCAGAGAATCGAAATAAAACCATTCCGTTTCTCCCTCGCCTATGATGGCGATACTTTTTGTTACTGTCCGCCCCATATCATTAGTCATTTAGGTTGATATACTGGCTACCCAAGAACGGCAACTTTACCAATTTTCCCTGCTTGTAAGCATTGTATGGGGAAAGATTCTTATGCAGTCCCAAAGAAGACAGGCGTACTATTTTAGTTTCGCCAAATTCGTCTTTGTCGGTGAACCATATCGTATCACGGCGAATGAAATCCTCGTTGAGAAGATTGATGTCGTGTGTGGTAAGGAGCATTTGGGATGTTCCGTTACTGTTTGCCAGAAAGACTTTCAGGAAATAAGCCAACAGTTCATAATGAATACTTGTCTCCACTTCATCAATGGGTACAAACCGATTGGTCTTTAACAGGAAATTCAGTATCACCGCCATTCCCAAGAACCTCATGGTGCCATTGGACTCGTATTCTTCCGACAAATCATATACTTTATCGCCCGCCTTATGCTTGAAGGTCAGTTCCGTATTTGTAATTTTCCCCTTTCTAAGCATTTCAGCCTTTGCATCTTTATCAATAGGGGCATTCTGAATCAGTTGTTCCAATTCAGGGGTAATCAGCTCTTCCTCTTCATGTAATACCACATCTTCTATATTGAAATCGGACGCTTTCAGGAAATTTAAAATGAATTTCTTCAAATCTCCTGCCTCGTCTTTATCCAATCGTGATTTGACATATCCCGAAAGCAACATACCGGGTGCCAGTACATCTTTTACCTGCTTGGCAAAATAATCGTACACATCATTCAGCCTTGTCCGTTCTACGTTGCTTTTACCAAATGCGGCAAGCACACTGCAATTATTGATAGTGTTGCCGGAAATTACATCCTGGCTTTTCTTTGTCATTTTCAGATTTACGCCAAAGTCGATAGTCGAGGAATCTGTCGCAGCATCATAACTTCGGTTATACAGCTTGGTCGGGCGAATGGAATCATAAACAATCAATGTCTCGGAATAGATATGCTTTGCATCCAATTCAAAACTAAGGATGTACTTTGACTGATTGATATAGAACACCATTGACATCTTTGTCTTTTCGTTTCTTGAAGTGTCATCCAACATGAAAGGGACAACCCCGGTTTTCTCAGTCCTGTCTTTAGGCATTCTCAAAACCAGCATCTTGAAAAATTCGATGGCATTTAATATATTCGTTTTACCGGAAGCGTTGGCACCGTAGATGATTCCCACTTTCAGCAATCTTACCCCGTCCTTAACTTCATACGAATATTCATCAGACATAAAAGTATCTGCCGATGGCTCAAAACTGATTTTCTGAGTTGATTTAATGGAGAAAAAATTCTCAATGCTGAACTCTGCTATCATAATCGTTGATTTTATCTATTGTACGGTGCAAATGTACAAATAAAATCTCATACAATAAAATATAAACGCGATTATCGTAGGAAAATTACGCTATATAAATATAAAATCAACGGATGGCTATTTATTAGAGCTACAAATTAACTACCTGATTATCTCTGGAAAGTTTTGATCGATTTGAGGACGGTAAACGAATGTGGTTTATGCAGCCGGAGAAATTAATTATTCAAGTTTCGCAAGTTGCTAACTTGCCGATTTTAGTTCATAAAAGTTGATAAAGTGAGCCAGATTATCCGATTTATTAATGATTGCATCGAAGATCTCTTCCTCTTCAATGGAGAAGATCCCGGTCATGATTTTCACCATTTCGAGGATAATACCCCATATCCTCTCCGTTACGGAGAGCTCCATGCCAGAGTGTTGCACATCCCTGAAGATTCCGCCAATGGTCTCATAACTGGTGAACCTTTTGGCCAGGGAAAGCAAATTGTATTGCAAGGCCGTGATCGTGGTTGCGGCAAGCTGCGCAGCAAAGTTCCGGGACTGGCACTTGCCCATACCCAGCAATCCCTTGGTTTCCTTGAAGAAGACCTCGAGGGAGCAGCGCATGGCATAAATCCGATAGGCTTCCAGGAACTCCAGGGAGAGGTTGGTCGTCATTATTCCATTCCAGGACTCCTTTTTTCTCTTCACAAAATAGAGACGTACATCTGTGCCCGCAAAGCGAACGTCAGCGGTAATATACTGACAACCAAGCTTGCGGCTCCTTCTGGCTTCACCCCTGGCTTCAAGCAGATTGATCAGTGCCCGGGCGGTGAGTTCCTTCCCTTCAAAACCGTACCTGGTAACTCCCTTCTTCCCGATCTTGATCATACCCAGGTAATGGCACTTTATGTGCCGGGCACGTATGAAGCGAATCACCTCCGAGCAGGTGAACCAGCTGTCGGCAAGCAGGTAGTCAAAGCGGATGCCCTTGTTAATGGCTCGCTTTATCATGGTTATCATCAACTGGATCTTGCTCTCCCCGTACTCTTTTGCCCGCGTTACAACGGGGGACGCTTCATCTCTATCCTTGGTAAACCGCGATTCGAGCTCCTTGTCGCTCATGCTGAAGTTGTTCTATTCTACTCCCCACTTGTCAGACCATAGGATCTCGTTTTTAAGTTTAGTTCGTTTCCATTGTAAACCACTCTCTGTGCCTGGAACGGGTTCTGTCAAGGCCGACCTTTAGGTCGCTTGTCACAGCCTTGACAGGTTCCGGGACAGGCATTACCTTTGTTTGCAATGGAAACGAATCAGGCTGCATACTCATACCAGGAAAAGGGCGTTTTTCTATCAAGGCTTTGATGCTGTCGCCGGTTGTTGTAATAGGTGATAAACTTAATCAACCCTTTTCGCAGTATGTTGCCGTTCCCGGCCGGACAAATATAGACCTTAAAAATCTCATTTAAAATTCCCAACTCAAGTTAATAGTTTTCAAAGCGGAATTTCTCTTTTTTTTCGAGAGATACCGTTTTATTTTCTTTTCATCTTCACTGTTTCTTGCACGTTTAACGTGTTGATTTACTTTTTATGGTGGCGTTTTTATATGTATTAACATTACCACTCTTCCAAGGCATGGCAATTCCTTGTCATAAACCCTTTTACGACACGAAAGATGGCGATGGACGATTAAGTGAAAATCCGTCATCCGGTCATCGTTGTCGTTATTCGCTGCTCAAAATCACGCCACCCCGCTTTTCGGTAATACTCCTTTGGCATTTTTACCGTGACCTGCCTGCCGGATTTCACCACTTTTCCCGGCACTCGGATAAACCATTCTCGGAAGGTAGAGTGCTCTTGACGCCAAACCCAAAAGTCGCCCCGGTATCGCATGAGCACCGATAAACTGTAGGCAAATGACGAAAGTTGCCAAAGAATATCGTTTACCCAAAAATCATGCGTGATGGTTTTTCCCGCACAAAGCGAGTTTTTGGTTTGCTCGATCCAATTCTCACTCTCTGATCGGGATCCATAAAGGGTATGGAGCTGCAAGGCATCCAATCCTTTCAGGTTCGAGCAATAGCAAAAGTACTCATACTCGGGTACAAATTGTTTTTCGCCAAAATAATCGACTTCAACCATTTGCTTTATGATGCGCACGGCATAAAACATGCGGGGATTCCTCCAACCGCTACATTGATGTGTAAACTGACAGGTCGCCGTCCGTGGGCCAATCGGCTGCCAAGTCTGCCCGGCAAGTAAATCTTTCAGGTTTTTCAGCTTTACTTTCACCAAATATTCATGTTTACCGTCTTCTAACAAATTAAATAATCCACCATTGAAAAAACCGCTGTCGGCCCTGAAAAACACCTTCTCCACCTTTTGGGGAAGAGCGGCCAAGGTTTCTTTGACAAACTCACAAACTCCGTTTGAGGTGTAAGCTGAACCCGGGCGGAGCCATGAATTGACAAGCAGTTTCATCTCCGTGACAAAACATAAGATGGGGTGATAGCTTTTCGAACCCTTCTTATGCGAGTTATAACCCACCTCAGCCCCTTGTTGGTTGCCGTAAACGGTAAATGTGCTTGAGTCGCAATCAAGTGTCAAGCGGCTTAAACCGCAACGGGAAACTTGCATGCCTGTAAAACCCAACAACAGCTCGTGAAGCGAACGGGCGCCCCTTTCACCCAAACCTGTCAAATGGCGGCGTATGGTGTCCTCGTCAATGTTCTTGGGTAACTTCAACAAGCGGGCAACCAAGGCGTCAAAGGTGAAGTTTTCAATCCGCTTCAAACGGTGAACACCGCACAACGATGCCAACAGGATACTTGAGAGTATTTGGGCTGTGCTGAAACGGCTTGCATTGTGGCGGATGGTTGGAAAAAGATGTTCCAGCTTGCCATAAATACCGCAATGGTTGATAAAATCAGAGGTTACGCTTAACCCTGAATATGATGTTAATTGTTCTGAACTGAACTTTTTCTTTACTGAACAGGCAGTAAATGAGATTTTTTTACTATTTTTGTCTTGCATGTGTCGGGTGAATGTTTGTTTTTGTATAACACTTTAAAGATAAATACTTTACCTGACATATGCAACTTTTATTTGAGACTTTTAGGTAGACATATTCTTGTTTGAGTGTGCGCCAGAAGCGTTCTATCCAGACGTTGTCAAGCGCCCTGCCTTTCCCGTCCATGCTGATAGTGATCTCCTGGCTTTCAAGATACGCTATCCAACCTGGACACGTAAATTGAGAGCCTTGGTCAGAGTTTACAATCTCCGGCTTGCCATGCACGAGGATTGCCTTACGAAGCACATTCAGGCTGTTTTCAGCATCCAGCGTATTGTGAATGTCCCAGCCAACAATATACCGGCTATATACATCAATGATAGCCGTCAAGTAAAGGAATCCTTTTGCCATGGGTATGTACGTGATATCGATGCACCATACATGATTCGAGTGCGTGACCTCAAGACCTCTAAGCCTGTAGGGATGAATGTATTTGCTCAATCCAAGCTTACTGAGGTTTCGTTTCGGATAAATGGCCATGATGCCCATTTTACGAAGCAATCGACGGACACGCTTCGGACCTGTCAGGATACTCATTGCACGCAGGAAATCAACCATCCCCAAAACACCTTTTGTTGGATGTTCCATGTATTCTTCGTCCATCAGACGCATCAGTTCGAGGTTTGCAGGATCCTCTACGGCAGGCTTGTAATACTGCATGCTGCGATTCAATCCGAGAAGCTCACACTGGCGTCGTTGGCTCAAATCATCTCTCGGGGATACTATTTTTTTGAGGACTTCAGTATCCCCAATTGCTCTGAGGCCCTCCTGCAAAAATCCACTTCTACCTCCAAACGGCCTATTTTCTCATACAATTCCTTCTCCCGTTTGGCAACCTCCTCGTCTGGGGCCTTGGTTGAGAATATCTCTGCTCCTCGGACCAGGAACTCCCGTTTCCAGTTGGAGATCATTTGTGGATGCACATCGAACCGCTTGGCCAGCTCGCTAAGTGTTTCAGCTTCCTTGATTGCCTCTATCGCAACCTGGGCCTTGAAAGCTGCACTGTGTTTCTTTCTTCTTGTTGACATAATGAGCAAATTTAATCGTTTTTTATTAAACTTACCCTGTGGTCTGAATTATTGGGAGTATTATATTCTTCCTGCCCTTCTCCCCGAGGATGGCGAAGTCGAGGATGAACTGGCTCTTGCCATCCGTGATGCCCAGAAAGAGAGATTTGAAACCAAGGATCGTCTTGTGTCCCAGGTGGGAATAGACCCTACCGATGTTTTCAATACGCCTTCCCGTTTTGGGAAAGTCGGTATCGTCCACCATCAGGCAAACAGTTTGATGCTTGTGGTCACTTCTCACGCGAACCTTGTTCCATATTTGAATGGTGAAGTGGTAGAGTATCTTGCGCCAATCATAAATTTCGTTGTTTACGAAACGGTAGAAAACATCCTTTTCGCAGCCAAAGAAGCCGCTTAGGGATGATCGACAATAATTGTAAGGATTCTTGATCATGAAACAGGGGAACATAATCAGCAACTCGAGCACCTGCAGCAGGGAATACTTGCTGTTGCATTTGCTCCTGCTCCCGAAGAGGACCTTCTCCGACATGTTGAAACCTTTTAGCATATCCGTCAGGGTAAAAAGGGCACTGTTTGAATCATCTTTCTTGAAAAAAACGCTGATTTCTGATAAAATGGAGTTACTTTTGTATATCGGCATAGGGCTGTTAGTATTTTTGGTTTTGACGCTTAAATATACTAATAATCTGTGAATTACAGAAGCCTCTGTGCCGTTTTTTTATGCGATTATTTTTACTGAATTTTTACTTGCGAAACTTGAATAAATTAACTAACTCAATTATGAGTATAATCCTGTTTCATCAGAATATGGTTAGTAAAACCACTACAATATTTGACTTCAAAACTACACAAACAACAAAAATGAGGTTAGAACATTTTTCAAAAAAGTTATATTACTGATCACATCGGTACATGCATGCTGCACCGATGAGAAGTATGGTTTCATTATTATGGGCGCAAATATATTCGTTTGATATTGATTTTCAAATTTCTCATCCATGGCAATCCAACCGCCTGACATTTTCTCGCAACAAAACGGATGCAGGATTGTTCTTAGAACCGGGAGCCCGGCAATCACTGTGTAAGATTATGGCAACTGTACCCCTCTCCAGGAGTGCGGTCAAAAAACCCGATCCAGCTCTTTCATCATGTAAGGCCGTCGTTTATAGGTCTCCCGGAACTGGTTGATCAGTTCTCTAACCACTGCTGTTCCTCCCTCGAACGATTTCATCCAAATCAGTGTCTGGCCGACCCGCTTGTAGGCCTCTTTGTCGGTGATGGTAGCCTGTTGTTGCACATATTGCAGATAGATGGAAAAAACCTCCTTCGGGTAACGGGGACGGAGATGTTTCTCATACTTGCGGATCATCCCGACACCACTATTCCGGCATAGCTGCAAGAGGTCGTCCCATCTCTTGTGTTCCACGTATATATCCGCCCTCAACTCACCCGTGTCGTAATATCTCTTCTCCGATAAAATTTGCAATATCCAGGTCAGCATGTCAGGCCACTCATCCTCAGGAGTGAGTTTCCTGAGTGACTGGTAACATGCACGTTGTTCTTTGCCCTCCACGAACAACTCCTTCGTGATCTCCACGATCTTTGCGTGGTTGTTCAAACGCGTATAGATCGACAAAAGCTCCTTTTGCCACTCATTCACCGTACCTATCGTCTTCTTTTCCCGGGCAATCTGTATTCCTTCCTGCAGCAACCGGATGGCATCATCATACCGCTCCGCTGTCAGCAATCGCTTCAATCTGATCGCGCGGACATCGGGAAAGAATAAATATTGCTCGATTGTCTGATCCGCTGCCGCCTCCCGGTTATTCTCCTCCAACAAGTATATCTTTTCCACTACAGCGCGCTGCTTCTCATATTCTTCCGAGATTGCGATCCGCTTGTCAACGATGCGGAGCACACGTTCAAACCCACCCGCGGCATCTGCGGCAAAATAATTCTCCAGCACCTCCAATGAGGTATTCAATCCCATATAATTGTGTTTCTCATCACCGATCACTCTTTCGTACCAGCTGAAGATCAGCTCCATCTGTTCAGTAGTGGGTTCATCGTTCAGGATATCTTCAAGCAGATCGATCGCTTCATCGTATATCACCTGTACATCCCCCTCGTAGTCGAAATTCTCATCCCAGTAGTCGGGAATGGTATCGATCAGGTTCTGCGCAATGCATATGGCCTCCTCCCTGTTGTCGTGACGCAGATAATAGCGCGCTTTGTCGAGCAACGGTTCCAGCTTATTGCTCACCGCTTCGGCATCGAACCCTATATCATAATAATCATTCCGGTATTTACCATGTGACCTGCTTTCTCCTTCATCAAATGCTTTTTTGATTATTCTCGGGTAATCCTCCTCAGGCTGTTTATGTTTGGAATCCGGCTTCGGCTTTGGTTTCGGAGAGAATTTCTCCAGGAAAACGTTCCGAAAATCCGCATGATCGTTTGCGTACTCGCTGATAAACTGTTTCAGCTTGCTTGTGGCAGTATGTGCCAATATATCCTTCAGTAAGTCGTTACTCTCCATTGTCATATGCTGGTCTTCGATATAGTGAATGATTCAATTCAAGGATGATTCCTTATTAGCTGATCGCAAAAAGCTGATTATCTGATCACCACCCCCATTTTTCCCTGTTCTTCCTCTCCTTCTCCATCTTTTTGCGAAATGCTTCCATCTCTTTTACCTCTCGCTGCAAGGCATGCTCCCTGAGCTCAACCACTGAAAGGTCGCGATAGTTGAAGATATCGACTACGGAGACCCAATTCCCGTCGATCAGGATCGCGAGATCAGGATTCAACTGATAATTCCCCCTGCTGATCCGTTTGAAGATCTTCTTGTTGTAAGGGTTGTTGCTCTCAATCTCATGTTTGGCAAGCAATGCAAGCATGTAGGTGCGTTTCTTGCGATGAGGAGGCAGCACTGCGTCGGAGAAATGTTGCAAGTTCTCAATCAGGTCATCGATCTTCACCGCCATCTCCTCATAAAACGATTTCTTCTGCAGTATCATCGGTTGCACAACCAGGAAGAGGTTAATCAGCAGGTATTCCACCTTGTGAGGGTCAATTTTGATGAGGAACCCATCCGTCTGGATCTTCAAGGCATCGGTAAGCAGCAGGGGATAGATCTCACCCAGTCTGTTCCTGGCATAATCGGACGACAGGAAAGCCTGTTCCAGTGTAATCTGAAGGGGTGTCTTCCTGAAAGTATCCAGGGAGGAGGGACTGGCACCGTGGCTGAGCAGTGTTTTGGCAATCTTCACCGCCCCGGCAAAAGCCGCCGCGTGCAATGGGGTGAAGTTATGCTGATCCCGGTAATCGACCCCGTACCTGTTGAGTAGCGGGAGAATCATCTGCAGGTTATCCTTCTTGTAATGATGGTAATATTTTCTATAGAGCGATGAACGCTCCGTTTCGAAACGTTCGGCACGTTTGTATTTCAGCTCGGCCAGCTGCCGTATCACCACCTCCTGGTTGTGGAGCAAGGCAAAATCGAAAAGCCTGTCCTTCGCTTTTTTATTGAAGTTTTCCGGGTTCAGCGCTTCCTCTTTGGTGATCCGGTACTGTTCTATTGTCATCGGCTCCCAGTCAGGCTTCACAGTAGCCAGCATTCCTTTCCTGATGGCATCCACCTGTTCTGTTTTCCCCTGCATCTCCAGGCGGCGTGCTTCCATCTTCCAGTCGTCGGCCGATGAGATCTCCTCCTTCATGATACGTTTCGGTGCATCTTCTGCTATCTCCAGCAGACGGAGGAGCTTGTGTCCCCCGGACTTCTCAACGATGAATACATTTTTCACGGCACGCGTCAATGCCACGTACAACGCGTTAATGTAAAACTTGTAGATCTCATGCGATTTGTCGGTTTTGTCCTTTCCGCGCGCGTAGGTCAGCTCGTCAACCAGCAGGTTGTCGCGGGTCACCCCCTCACACACCGCGTTATATTCGGCAGCGTTTTCGGAGATAAAGTTGTAGAGGATCACATTCTCATACTCAAGTCCCTTCAGCTCCTGCACGGAGAAGAGCAGCGGTGTCTTAAAAAACTCCCGTGCCTTTGCCTTATCTTCGTTTCGCAGCACCAGCACGGCATACTTGACCGACTGGCGGGTCTTTTGTCCAAGGTCGGCCACCGCATTCCCCACCTGTTCAATGAAAACGGCATCCCCTTTCACCGCCGTATCGGTAGTGAGCAGGTAATTGCTCTCCTTATCGATGGAGCCGAATCGGGCGTTCTTGATTTTGAGCAACCTGTTGGCCAGGGTGGTGATGGTTTGACTGTTGCGGTAATTGGCACGTAGTATCTTCACTTCGTTCTCTATCAGTCCGCTCCGGTAAAACATGCTCTTCAGGTGCGACCAAGAAAAGAAATTGGGGTACACCACCTGGTTCGAATCACCACAGAGGATGAAGTTGGTAGGATTATTCAGTGATTTCAGGATGATGTGCAGCTGGATGTTGGTGAAGTCCTGCACTTCATCCACCACGATGTAATCATATACCGGCTTACAGTAAGACAACCACTGGTGTGTGAGGATGTTGACGTCATAGAAGTCGTTCTCTTTCAGGAAAAGCAGGTATTTTTCAAAGAGCCGGTACACTGTTTCACGTTCCCGGACAGGAAAAATCGACTGTTTCACGCCGAGCGCGAGGTATTCATCGAACGAAAGGTATTCTTTGGTGATATCCTGACCGGTGATCACCCCACGATACTCCTCGAAGGTCTTGTGAGCGTCACGCAACCGTGTAGCCTGCCGATGTCGGGCAAACCATGACTCGAAAGTCCTGAAATCGACCTCTTTCCCATCGGGAATCTTCAGTGTCTCCAGGAACTCACGGTATGAAAGGAAATCGATTTCCAGCTTGTCGTTCTCGTAGTTGAACGAATAAAACAGGCGAGCCGAGTTTTCCGCGAGAAAGGGTGAAAGGGTGATGTAGAGTACCCTTCCCGTCAGCGACTTCATCTTTTCAAGCGTGAGAGCCGTTTTACCACTCCCGGCAGAACCAATCACAATGTGTGGCAGGGGCAGGGATAGTACCTCCTCCTGTCTGTCGTCGAACGACAACACCTTATCGAGCAAGTGAAAACGACTGTTCCGGGGGTTCAGGAATGTCAGCGGCACCAGGTCACCCTCAGGTACCTCCTGTTGACTCCTTACCGGGAGCAGCTTCGATTCATCCACCCCGCTCCCACGCAAGAAACGCGATTTATCGTAAGCGTGATTCATGATGATCTCCAGGATCAGCAGACAGGTCCGATCATTGTATCGGCCAAAACGAAACAACAAGCGGTTTTCATAATCCAGCCGTGCACGGTATAAGCCCGTGTCTCTCATTTTTTTCACCTCGGCCGACACAAAATCACCCCGGGAAAGTTGTTCTACCGTTTTATCAAACTGCTTCCGCAGTTTACCCGGCTTAATGTCATTGTATATGAATAGATCAAACATGCTCAGGCAGATTTTGTCATAACAAAAAAAGAAGCGTTATCTCTCAATTGATTGGCAAGTCAACATCTTGAAATAACCACATTCTTTTTTTGACTGGTAAAATTACGCAATTTGTGGAAAGGGCACAACAATATCACGTTAGAAATCAAATTTTCGCTTATAAAAAGGAATCGATCTTACCTTCCCGATATTCTCAAGTATATCTGTGCAAGTACGTTGAAATTTCTTTTTATCGGGCAGATTTCCCCAAAACAGATCTTCCAGTTCCGCATCGTCAGCTTGCATGATCTCCCGGGTCATTTGTTCAGCTTTATCGATGTATTCATCCTCGTTCTTGCAGTCGATGGATAACAACCCATAATGCAGCGTCAGATCATGACTCAGCTTCTCCGCCTCGATGATGATCGCCTTGTAACATTCTCTTGATAAATAATCTGTATCCATTTGATTTGCTGATTTGTCCCGCGAAATCATACAACCCGCCAAACAGGTAGGCGTGAATCTGTTGCAATCCCTTGGTAGTCCCCACTTCAATGCTGTCTATGAAAGAACTCTCGAACAATGCATACGCTTTTGCTTTACTTTTCCCGTCAATCGATTCATCGCTGAATGTGAACCACTCCATAAACCTGTTAGCCTTTTTTGAGGGGAACTCCTTGCCCAGTAAGATAATCCCGTTCTGATCGAGCATGTCGGTGAAACGCCTCTTGCCGTCCGGGGCAAAGATCTTCAACTGGGTAGTGAGACTAACCACTTCACTTTTCTCCTTCCTTAACCTGTCTTTGAGATACTTCCAGTAATTACGCGTTTTGGTGTAGTCATCCTGGTCGGTAAGCAGGGCAACAACATCCAACACACTAAACCACCACTTGGCATGATCCTCGTCCCAGATGGCACGCACCTCCCGGTCATCAAAAAAACGTATTGAAATCTTTATATTGCTCATACTACCCCTCACAGATATCTGTTTCTATCCCCGCATAAAATTACAGAATTCGATTCAGATTCCAAAATCGCAGCACCCATTGCTCCGCCCCCCGATCATTTTCTATACCCCTAAAAACGACGAACGCCCGGAGAGATCGGGACGTCGTTACGTTTGCTGATCACCTGACTACTAACATTCCCCAGGTTGTGAGAAACGAGTGCCATCAAGATACTACCGCTTTTAAGCGTCATCCATGCCCAGCATGATCCCCCTGAAGGCGATCTCCTCATCCAGACCGGGCATCGTAGCCTGAAACAGCAGCGTTTCCAGTTGATTCGGTCATTGCTCGATGTCGATGTTCCGTCTTTAATTCTTCAAACAACCTATGGGAACAATGTAAATTCCATCCTCCCTCTTATATGCATATTTCCCGGTTCCGGTAAGCACCATTTTGATTGAAGGGCTTTTCATTTTCGTAGTATCGATGACCTTGGCCATCTTTTGAAGCGAGTCAACTCCCTCTCCTATCAACTTGTCTCCTCCCAGCTTTATTTCAATCAATCCGTACGAACCATTGCGGAAATGGATCACAGCATCGCATTCCAATCCACTACTGTCCCGGTAATGGTAAACCTCACCGCCGAGCGCTTCCGCATAGACCCTGAGATCTCGCATGCATAAAGTTTCAAACAGGAGTCCCATGGTTGCCAGGTCGTTGATTAAATCATTCGGACCTGCTCCCAAAGCGGCTGTAGCTATTGACGGATCCACGAAATAACGGGTGTCCGACGTCCTGATGGCAGACTTCGAACGAAGATTGGGATTCCAGGCAGGAGAATCTTCAATGACGAAGATTTTTTTCAGGGCATCGATATATGCATACAATGTGTCGGCATCGAAGGTATCCACATCATTTGCCAGTATATCCCTGCGTATTGCGTTCAAAGATGTTTGTGAACCCTGTGCGCGTGCATAGGAGTGCATTACTCTTTTGGCGCGCTCGGGACTTCGGCTTACACCGTCAACTCTTGAAATATCATTGTTTACGACAGCATCATAATAGTTACCCGCAACTGAAACCGCAATCTCTTTTCGCATCTTCACCGCTTGAGGCCAACCTCCCCGACAAATCAAGAATGCAATATCATCGATGTTAAGATGGTTCTCTCCCTCAATCTGGTCAGGAGAGGCGAATAGATTTTCCAAACTAACCTCTCCTGTCGATTCACCGGACTCAAAGAGCGACATAGGTCGCATTCTGAGCCACGAGAAGCGCCCTGTCCCGCTATGGTGTATTTTTGAACGATCAGCAGGAATGGCAGAGCCGGTGAGAATGAATTGACCGAAACCATCTTTATGATCAACGGTGAAACGTATCGTATCCCACAATTGCGGCGCAATTTGCCATTCATCAATCAACCGGGGGGTATTACCCGTTAAAAGACGCTTGGGGCTGATACCGGCCAATCGCATATTTTGCTCCATGATCTCAGAGTCGTCCATATACAAGGTACTCCTGGCATGTTGCTCGGCAGTAGTCGTTTTACCACACCATTTTGGACCTTCAATAAGGACAGCGCCACTACTCTCCAGTTTAAGTGATAAAATCTTAAATGTATATCCGCAGTTATTCCTAAAGAATTTAGCGGAAAAATAGTTATAAATAAGTTCGCAAATGCTTACACAAATCACAGATATTCATTATATTTACATTCTGAACACATGTAATATTTCAAGCTATGAATATCCTGGATTTTGCTATAAATTACCCCGATGAGGAAACCTGTCGGGAAAAATTCAAACAACAAAGAGACCAAATGGGAGTTACCTGCCGTCGTTGTAATTGTAAGGAGCATTATTGGCTGGAAAACAAGCAGGCTTACGAATGCAAGCGTTGCCAAGCGCGCCAGACGCTGCGTTCGGGCACGGTCATGCAGCATTCCAACCTGCCATACCGTTACTGGTTCGTGGCCATGCACCTGCTCACGGCTACCAAGGGCTCCTTTTCCGCCGCCGAGATACAGCGACAGCTGGGGCACAAGCGTTACCAGCCCATATGGGAAATGGTCAATAAACTGCGTGACGTGATGGGCAAGCGTGACGACAAGTACACGCTCGAGGGCGCCATCGAGCTGGACGACGCCTTCTTTTCCACCGAGATATCCGTTGAAGAGAAGGAGAAACCGTTGAAACGCGGCCGTGGAAGCCAAAAAAAGACCAAGGTCCTGGTGATGGCTGAAAGCAAAACGGTTGAAAACCCAAACCGGGTAAAAAACCCAAGAAGGCCAGATACCTGAAGATGAAAGTCATCAACGACTTGAAAGCCGATACAATTACAAAGAATGTCAAAGAGCATGTCGAAAGCACGGCGGATCTGACCACCGATGATTCAACTTCTTACACTAAATTGAAAGAACATGTCCATTCACACACGGCATCCGTTGTTCCACACGAGGAATTGCCTAACGTGCTGCCTTGGGTACACACCGCGATCAGCAATGCCAAACGACAGCTCCTGGGCGTGTATTACAAGGTAAAACCCGAGTATTTACAGTACTACCTCAATCAGTTCTGTTACAAGTTCAACAGGTGTTACTTCGGCGAGAACCAGTTTGACAGGCTGTTGATAGCCGCCGTATCGTGTGCGCCTGATTTCAAATCAAGAATTTACAATAGGAACTATTGCGGATAATCATTTTTCAATATAATCTCTCATAATCTCTCATGGTATTATTTATTTCGTATATTTGTCCGAATTACAAAAACGGAAAACTGATTATGATTATAGCCGTAGACTTCGATGGTACTATTGTGGAACATGAATACCCGGCCATTGGTAAGCCAATACCTTTTGCTATAGAGACCTTACTTCATCTTCAGAAAGATGGACACAGGCTGATATTGTGGACTGTACGCAGGGGCGATCTGCTAAAGGAGGCGGTTGAATACTGTGCATCTCAAGGATTATATTTCTATGCTGAGAACGAGAACTATCGGGGTGAGACTATCGAGAAGCAGGACTTCTCACGCAAGCTCAAGGCTGATCTTTTTATTGATGACCGAAACCTGGGAGGACTGCCCGACTGGGGAGTTATATATAATGTTGTACAGGCCATGGTTGATGGTCACGACAACCCACTTTCGCTTATGATCAATCATTCAGCCATGCCACAGAGAAAGAAAAAAGGTTGGTTCAGACGTTAGGAAACGAGAACCAACCTTTTAAAAATATATTCAACCTTTAGCTTTTCTTTCTTCTTTTACTCTTTTTCTTGTCGCCGTAACCATAACCAAATCCATACCCGTAGCCATAACCATACCCACGGTGGAAGTCAGCCACATCATTAATCACCAGCAACATATTGTTTAGCTTGTTCTGCTGCATCAGATTGTTTGCAAACCTGATATTTCCCTTGCTTGAGAAATCCATCCTGCATACATATAGGGTAGCATCAGTCACCCTGTTCATCACCAGAGTATCAGTCACCAGAGCCGAAGGAGATGAGTCGATAAATATATAATCAAACTCCTCCCTTAAGCTGCCGATCGCTTTGTCCAGAGAAGGACGCGAAAGAAGCTCAGCAGGGTTAGGCGGAACAGGTCCCGCAGTAATAACAAACAGGTTAGGATGCAGTCTCGATTGAACAATCAGATTATCGATATTCTTCTCAAAGCCCGACAGATAGTTTGTCATACCATTCTTAGTCTCCAGCTTCAAATACTCCCTTAATCGTGGAATTCTCAAATCGAGACCTATCAGCAGCACCTTCTTATTCAGGAATGCTGTACTCAATGCCATATTTATAGCAACAAATGTTTTACCCTCACCGGAAACTGTAGAAGTGATTGTAACCACTTTGTTGTCAGTTCCCAAAGTTAGCAGCAAATTGGTGCGAGCCATTCTGAAAGCTTCGTCAATTGAGTCATTCCCCTGCTCATCCACCACAACATTCTTCTCCTCTTTATGTTTAGGTATTTCGCCAAGTACAGGAACCTTGCTGAGTCTGTCCACATCAGATCTTGTACGAACCTTATACTGCAGCAGCTCGTTCAGATAGATAATACCTGCAGGGATCAGCACACCAAGCATCAATGCAGCAAGCAGCAGAATCATCTTTCGTGGAGACACCTGACCTTCGGTAAGAGCTTCATCCAGCACTTTTGCACTATTAGCCGTAGCAGCCAGTTCAAGAGCATTCTCCTCACGCTTCTGCAACAGCATCAAAAACAGACTTGCCTTGATCTGCTGTTCACGTGAAAGCTCCATAAACTCCCTCTCCTGAGTTGGCATCACACCAATACGTCTACCATATATATTAGCCTGGTTACGTGCATCACGGCGCTGAATATTCAACCCCTGCTGCACACTGCTGATGGAAGAGTTAATATTCTCCCTCAGCCCCGCAATCTGCTCCTCAAGCCTTATCATTGCAGGGTTGTCAGCCGTCATGCTCTGCGACAGACGCTCACGCTCCAGAACCAGTCTGTTATACTCACTAATAGTAGCAGCAAGATTAGGATCTTCAATACCCACATTAGCAGGAATAGTCTTATTCGCATTATTAGGATTTCTCACATACTCACTCAGCGAGTTTACAATATTCAGCTGAGTCTCCACCTGCACAAGCTGCTGCTCATACTGACTACCCATCTGCATATTACGCTGAAGGTCGATCTGCAAATCACTCAAACCCTCCTGCTGTTTATAATCCTCCACACTCCTTTCAGCATCACTCAGCTCTCTGTCAATAATAGCAATACGCTCATTTATAAAAGCCTGAGTATTAAATGCCTCCATCTTGTTATCCTCAATGGTTTCGTTGTTATACACCTCCACCAGCATATTAAGGAAATCCTTACCTTTTTCAGGATAGGGAGTGTTAATAGACAGATTCAGCACAGAAGCCTGTTTCGATGCCTGCTGAACAGACAACCTTTTTCTATAATGGCCGATCACCTCATTAGGATGCATTATAACCACATTCATCTCATAATGCCCCAGTTCGGTATCAGGTCTTTTTGTAAAGCTGATATGACCCTGAGGAGTATCAATTATAGCCGGTAACGTAGTAAACACAGTATCAACCTCTTTCTCATTCTCAAGACCCGAGATAGTAATCGTACCATCACTCTCATTTGTAGTCATATTGAAAGAGATATTCTGAGTCAGTTTATCCAGGTTCCCCTGATCCATACTCACAATCACCGGACTCCGTTTATACAGGTCGTTACTCTTAATCCTTCCACTCACAACATAAGAGGTATGCAGATTAAGACGATTAATTACATTTCTTATGATCGACCGGCTCTGCAGGATATAAATCTCATTCTCCAGATTAGTTACAGCACCAAGTCCACCCAGCTGAATACCATCCATCCCACTTATCGATGGCTCCATACGCTGATCCCTCGCCTCCTTTAGAACTATACTTGACGAAATATTATATACAGGAGTAGTATATCTCAGATACAAAGATACTCCGGCAAGCGCAAGTACGATACCCAGCACAAACCATTTCCAGTAGCGTGCAAATCTCAAAACTATCTCCAGTAGGGAGATCGATTCGCTATTTTCTAAATCATTCTGTTCCGATACGGAATACAAATCCAGGGTCAACGCATTTAAATTTTCAACAACTGTAGCAAAAAGTTGTCATCCCACCCGGCCTTGAGACGTTTTGAAACCAAAGAACCCTTCGATGTGTCTTGTTTTAGAAGGTTGAGTGCTATTTTTCTGATGAAGGAAAAGTTTTGGGCGGAGTTCTTCGCCCTTTTCCTTTGCCGGTCTTCGTCAAAAACCATGTCCAATGTCCAGTGGAGTTTGTTTTCAATGCCCCAGTGCTGACGTATAAAAGTGTTGAAGTTTGCTGCTTGGTCAATGACACTGCTAATGTAGAAACGGGTTTCGGTCTCCTGTTTTTTACCCGTGTCCCTGTGGGCAGTAATCCTGACAATCGTCTTGAGTCCTTTCCAGTGTTCCCTGTTGTCGATGAAACCCAGGTTCGAGATAATTTCACAGGTACGTGTTTCAATCCGTCCGTGCCCTTTTTCCGTCACCTGATCGACCGAGTCCGGATTATGCCGGTTGAAACTGTCCTCCACCTGGGACAAAAGCTCTTTCTGGTTACCCTTGACCGAAAGGATATAATCCGCTTTATTTTCTATGATTTTTTCAGCAATCTTCGTTTGGGTACCAATGGCATCTATGGTAATAATGCTTCCTTCTATGTCAAGCAGGTCCAGCAATAACGGGATGGCCGTGATCTCATTGCTTTTCTCATCCACCTTGAGTTGGCCCAGGACCAATTGGTTTTCTGATGCCCAGGCGCTGACCATGTAGATGGGGTTCTTTTCATGAAAGCTGTCTTTGGACCCTTTTATACACTTGCCGTCCAAGCTGATAACCTCTTTTGTGATATGCTCATCCTTTAAAGAATCAACCCATTTGATGAAAGCTTCTTCAAAAAGACGTGGACGTAAACTGGAAAACACCCTGTTAATCGTATCGTGTGAGGGGATACCGTTGGGCAGTTTGAGGAACGTTTTCAGGAATGAAAGTTTTGTCTTGCCGAAAAGTTCAATTGAATCCCACGATTCCGCCCCACAAATAACGGCGAGTATCGACAGGATTATGATGTCGGATAGCAGGTGTTTCTTGTTCCTGTTGATTCGGTGGTCGGGAATGCACTCAAAATACCGGTGCAAAGAAGTGGCTGGACTTGTCATGTCTTTTTTGAGGCAAAGATACGCATTTACATTGCCTCAAAACAACACAAGTTATTAACAACCAGACGGATAAATTGTTGATAACACTGTCTTTTCTGATTTTTTTATGCGTTGACCCTGAATACAAATCAGTCATTATAGAATAATAAATAGTAAATTAAATAAAGAATGAGTTTTTCTATTTTCTCAGGATATTAACCAGCAGTCCCGCCAGCGATATCAATATTGATGTACCTGAAATCCAAAGGCTTGTAGCACTTCCAATCTCCGAACTCTTCGCTTTTGTCTTGTTAGGCTCCACATACACCACATCGTTCTGCTGCAGAAAATAGTAGGGAGAGTGAATAATAGAAGGATCATTCAGGTTCAGCACAATCACACTCTGGTTGCCATCAGCATCCTCCCTGATAACCTTAACGTTATCACGCTTACCATAGATAGTCATATCACCCGCCATGGCCAATGCTTCGAAGATGTTAACCTTCTCATTCACAATAGTAAAAGTGTTCGGACGAGCCACCTCACCCAGTACCGAGATCTTGTAATTCACAAAACTCACAGTCACCACCGGAGGCTCCTTCAGATACTTTTGAAGCAGTCCCGTAATCTTCGTCTCCGCTTCCCTTTTAGTCAATCCGCTAAGAGTAACCATACCCAATACCGGGAAATTTATCTGTCCGTTATTATCCACCAGATATTTCTGCAGCGCAGGTTGAGAGTAGGTACTTGAACCGGTAGTCAAACTAGGCACAGTAAGGTTAAAAGGTTTCACGGCCTCCGGATCGGTTGCCGACACTGTAATCGTCAGCAGATCCTTAGGCAAAATGCGTGCATCATACATAGGGCCGGTCTGCACATAGCCCGCCATATCATTTTCACCGGCACCCTGTATATATGCCACATTCTTGGCACTATTACAGGAAATTACACCTAAAATTATTATTATAGATGAAATTAAATAAAACAATTTGTTCATGAAACTGAGTTCTTTGATAGTCAACTACAAAATTAATACATTTTATGCAAACAACAAGATTATATAATTCCCCCCAAATCTTAGACAACAAGTATCATTAAAAAAAGTATTAAATTTGTTGTTGAGATGAAGAAAAGAAAAAGTTACAGTGCCGGCTTTAAAACGAAGATCGTTTTAGAAGTCTTACAGGAAAGGGAGACTGTCCAGCAGATCGGTCGCAAGTATGGTTTGCACCCGAGCCAGATCTCCACGTGGAAGAGCCAGTTTTTATCGAATGCGGATGCCGTTTTCGAACGTGGCACCACCAAAACGGAGGATGACAAGGAGAAAGATGCCCTTTTCAAGAAAGTGGGGCAACTTCAACTGGAGGTTGACTTCTTAAAAAAAGTATTGGGGAAATAGGTAAAAAAGAGCGGATGGCAAAAATCGACAAGACGCATTCTATAAGTGTTTCACTGCAGTGCGATTTGTTGGATGTTCCCCGCAGCAGCTTCTACTATTCTCCCCTGAAAGATGGTTCCTACAATGAAGAACTGATGAAGCAGATCGACAAGCAATATACGTCCACCCCGTTTTACGGTGTTCCCCGGATGACGCAGCACTTGCGTGGCCTGGGTTACAAGGTGAACCCCAAGCGTGTGCAGCGTTTGTACCTTTGTGGAAGTCGTGCCTAATGATGTATATTATTTGAATGAAAGATATATCGCGTGGGAGAGTAAGATGTTTGATGAGTTTGTAAATCAATTTCCGCACGAAAATATTGGTTTTAAAACGGATGATGCCCTTGTCGGTTAGTGAATATTGACTTTGAGCTAAAGGGACTTCATTTTGATTTGATTTGTAGCTCATCCATAAATAGCATAATCATTGAAGAGACAAATTTAGAAATATCAAGTTCTGTAAGTTCAGATACTATCCAAGACATCGCCATTTCAACCAATAACAATCATCACTTTCGTAACAATCCCATAGATGGACCATTAAAATGATTGGTATATTCGAAAAAACAGGAGAATCGGTAATCGATCTTGAAAATTTTGGAAACGTAAACGGTGCTGCTGTTATATAGGCGGGCGCATACTATCCAGCATATCCTGACGACGCATGATTCTTTTATTTTTGCATGTGCCGGCAGATAAACTTCAATCGGCAGAAACATGCAAGCTGAGGTTTAACAAGGAAGATTTCCACTCATCCGGGTCATAAGGACCACCCAGCCAATAGAGATACTCCTCCCGTTCCGGATCATCCGGGTCGTTCAGTATCTGCAGCATCTGCTGATATCCGTGTACACCGCCACAATCCTCCGGGGGACATCTTCGCGCTCCCTCCGTGCAGACCCTATATTCACGCCCCACCTGCGGGATCGTCATTTCTTCCAGTTCGATGTCATGCTGCCAGTTATCACCGAAGTCGTACCGGTAGATCATCTTGTCGCCGATCTCTTTCAGCAGGTCCGCAATCCTTATGCCACCATATTGCACCGAAGGCAGCTCCTCGTTCACCTCATCGGTGTAGCAAACCTCCTCTTTTTCAAACTCATGCAGGTGCGCGTCCTCCCATCCCATGATGTACTGGATCAGGTAATGCAGATCGCTCAGCAGCATGGATGAAGGCACCTGTATGCGTCTCCACACCGGGGGATTGGTACCTCTCAAGGTGATCTTCAACCTGCAGATCTTCAGCTCGGGGCTCATCCTCACACCAATCCGGTCATAGTCGTCCCTGATGGAAATCATCCTGTCGAAGAGCGGGGTCGGTTGGATTGTCATGACCATCCGATTCTCCTCCCTGTTCCATTTCTGGTCGGTGGTTACCAGGCCAAACAGCTCCATGAAGTTCCGGTACGTCCTGAACAGGTAACAGTCGATGCTCCGCATGCCCTCATAGGCATCGGGGCGCATGTCGAAATACCCCTTCGCGTAATCCATGTCCGAGGGCGATTCCCCGGGCATCTGCCTGCGCACCCTGTCGAACACCAGGAGCGAAAGGCCGGCATCCCGAAATCCCAATCCCGGTGTAAACTCATAGCCATCATATCGGCTCAGGTCGAACAGGTGCACGAAGTCGCGGATCAGCGTCTCCAGCAGCAACTGCCGGTCTGCGAGCAGCTTCTCCCCCTTCCTTGTCAATAAAAGCGCATTATTCCGTTTTCGGATGATCCCCGACACCGTTGCCAGGTCGCGTGCAATCATCACAAACCGCGCGTCGGTCTCCTTGATTCTCTTTTCGGGATACTTCGTGTAGTACCAGTCGCGGACACCCGTCAGATACATCTCCCTGACCACTTTCAGCGGCAGGTTACCCGTGTTTGTCAGCTTCAAGGTACCGTTCTCCTCCCTGATAAAATGGCAGAGGCAGACAACCTGCCTGAGGATGGGGATCTGTTCGAGGTCATCCTCATCCAGCCTGTTTAACCCGATCACCCCTTTCGTATAAAAGGCGGTAACCATGATCTGTTCAATAATGTGTGGTAAAATCATCGTGGTAAGTCTCTAATCGGTGAATAATTACAAAGATAGGAAATCTATTCCACATATTATTTGGACAAATCAGCGTTATTTCATAGTTTTGTGAACTGGACATTGAAATTAATCCAATGAATAGTTCTCGAAATAAGGACTTGATTTTGTCTGTTTTCAGCGATACACGAACTGTGTTCTCGCTGAACGATGTTGCCATGCTCATCGGAGAGAGCGAATTCAAGAAGCTGAATGAGCGATTGAATTATTATGTCCGCAAAGGGAAGCTGCTTCGTCCGCGAAAGGGCATTTACGCCAAACCCGGATATAAACCCGAAGAGTTGGCCTGTACACTTTATACTCCATCTTATATCTCGCTTGAATATGTATTGCAAAAGGCCGGCGTTATCTTTCAATACGATGAACGGATAACCGTCGTCAGCTATTTGAGCCGGAGTGTAGATATCGAAGGCCGCATCTATGCCTATCGAAAAATCAAGGGTGAAATCCTGATTGTCACACAGGGTATCATCCAAACCGGTAATGTAAACATTGCCACACCTGAACGTGCTTTTCTGGACATTTTGTATTTGAATAAGGAATACTATTTCGACAACCTGAATCCCCTTGACAAAAATTTAATAACTAAACTTTTGCCGGAATATAATTCCAACACTCTTACGGCAAAAGTAAAAAAACTGTTTGCAAATGGTTAGTATCAACAAACACAAATTTTTTCTGATGCAGATACTCAAAGATATCTACTCCGATTATCGTATTGGATTATGGCACCGGCGAACGGAAATTGAAAGTGGAAATATCCAGCCGGCAGTGGAATAACCGGTACGAAATAAAAAACCTGCTGGGTATCAATATGCAGGTAATGGTCGCTTCGGACATGTTTGCCCATAAACTCTGCGCTATGCTTGACCGTGGAGAAGTGACGAATCGCGATATCTTTGACAGTTGGTTTTTCATGCAGAAACGAACGCCGATAAACAAAGATATTGTTGAAACTCGTATGGAAATGCCACTGGTTGACTACATACAGAAATGTATCGAGCATCTCGAAAGCATGAGTGACCGGGGTATGTTGAATGGCTTAGGGGAATTAATGGATGAGGATATAAAGAAATTCGTTCGTTCCAAACTACGGACAGAAACTATATCCCTGCTTCGATTCTATAAAGAATTTCCGATTCTCGCCTAGTGTGAATGAACATTCCTATAACAGGATGATATCTTCCGGCCCTAGCGGCATATATGGCCCATCCTTCACCTCGAAGATCACGGTGCCACTCTCCAGCACCTCCAGCGTGTGCCACTGCCCTGCCGGGATGTGAACACCATAACTCCCTTCCTGAGGGCTTACCATAAACTCATCGGTGAGCATCTTGTTTTCATCATAGAACAACACCTTGATGGCCCCCCGCAGCACGATATAGGTCTCCGCCGTATGGCGGTGTCGGTGTATCGGCAGCAGCGTGCCCGGCTCCAGCGCGTTCAGTAGCCGCTGCGCTTTCGCATCCAGCGAATCGTGCAGGTTGTAATTCATGCGGAGTCGGGGACTGGCTTTTGCCTGTTCCGTAACTTTATCGAGTAAATCATCGTCAATCAGCATACATCACACTTTTTTGCGTTCATCATCGGGAACTTGATCATGTAAAGTCCCATCAAAAGCAACAACAGGATTACAAAGATACCCCATCCCAGCACAGGATAAAAAAGGATGATAAGTGCCGAGCAGAGCAACTGAACCGTGAAATAGATCAGCGATACCAATCGATGAGGTATTTTCTTTTCATTCGCCAGTATCTGGTAGAAATGGAGCCGGTGCGCCTCCATGATATTTTGTTTCAAGTAGATACGATGCAGAATAGTTATTACTGTATCTATTCCGTAAACCATCAGAAAGCCAATCCATATCAGGTTCTCCGTTTTTATGATCAATATTAGCAGTAGAGTCACAATCCAGAAAGCGATGCCCACGCTTCCCACATCTCCGGCAAAGCACCGGGCTCTCTTCCGGAAATTGAAGAAAAGGAATACTAGAGAAGCAATCATCGGGTACCAGATCAGGTCCGGTGGCACAAAATTTCCGTACGACAGGTTAACATACTGCAGCGAAGCCAGTACTGCGATACTATAGAGTCCTGTGATCCCGTTGATGCCATCCATAAAGTTGTACGCGTTGACGATGCCAATAAACACTACGTAGCCGATAACTATAGCCCACCAAGGATAGCTCCCGAAGACACCTGCCAGGTAGAATGCACAGCTCATTGCCAGAAGGTGAAAGAGCAAGCGCATTTTCTGTCCCAGCCCTTTTACGTCATCCACAAAGCTTACACCTGCAATTAACGTAATTCCAGCCAAAAACCACCCGGCCGTTACGGATAGATTAAACAACAGGTAGAGTAGGGCGGCTACCCACCAGATGACCCCTCCACCTCGGATGGTGATATAGTTGTGCGAACTCCGCTCGTTCGGTTTGTCGATGATGTTAAATCGATCTGCTATCCGGAAATAAAAAAGTTCTGCCGCAAGCAGCAAAACTAAGACGATCAAATATATTATTATTGCACTCATTCTCCCTTGTTATCTGAAACTATCAAGCGTTTTTCGAATATCCTCCTTTGCCGATATCGACATTTTGTCGATGCCCAGTGCTTGCTTTATTTTCCCGTTGTTCACCACATGGTTCTCTGTCATATATATCTATTTTCAGCGAAAACACCAATTATTCAGTAGACCCGAATTAAAGAAGGGCATGTAGGTAGTCGGCAGTATCTTTCAGCCCGTTTTTTCTTAAACAGTCCAACACTTCATATTCATCTAATTCAGGATTTTTTTTGTTAAGCACCATCTCTTTGAAAGCCTCAACCGCAATTTCAGTATTCAAGTCAATGATATCCGTCAGAAAATCATCGGGTGTTTTAATTTTCAGGCCATATCTATCCAGAACATCTTCCGGAAAATCCTTTATGTTGTTTGAAACAATTACATGTGCATTCGTTTTGATAGCTGCGGCCAATACATGCCTATCTTTTTCATCCGGCAATTCAAGATGATCAATAAGGGTTTCGTAATGTGTCACCAAAGCATCGGGAAAGGCATTGTTCAGGTTGAGTGTACGTTTTTCTGATTCATCTGGTGAAACTCCTTTTCTATGCATCACGTCCTTCCATTCATCAAAAATATGATTACTCCATTTTGGAGTATACATATCATAATAGGCAAACCAGAGAAGAAGGTCTCTGATAATTACCGGATAAATCACATTGGTATCCAGGACTGCCGTAAATCGAACGCTATGAATCATAAAGCCCTAGATCTTCATCTGCATGCATCATCTCGATGAGCCGTTTCTTTTGCTCCTCTTTCATTTTCTTTTTGTAGTCGATCACATCCTCATATTTAATGCGACGATGTTTTCCTACTTTTGTATATTCAATTTTTCCCTCCTCTAGTAATTTCACGAGATAGGGTCTTGAACATCCCAAAATCTCTGAAGCTTTTTGGGTTGTCACTTCCGTTGCAATAGGTACTATTGAAATAGGTTTACCCTGACTCATTGCCTTTAATATTTCTCCTAATAAATTCAATGCTTTTACAGGAAGAATAATTCTCTCCCTGGTCTCTTCAATTTCAATTTCGGCCTGGTCCGATTTTAACTGTTCAATCGAGGAAATGAGAGAAGTGTAAGACTCCTGAGCTAATTTTCGCTCACGTTTATTAGGCCTTTTTATATCATTTGTCGTTACCATAACTGTATTTTTTTATGTTGTAACTGCAAATATAAACGAAATATTCGAATTATGTGTAATATTCGAAATATTTAACTCGCCTAATTTACTAACATATTCTGCAAACCTCATAAAAAGTCACAATGAGACTCGCTTTTTTACCTAAAACTCTCCAACGTTTTTCGCATCCCTTCTTTGGCAGATACCGGCATTTTTTCGATGCCCAGCGCCTGTTTAATTTTGACGTTGCTCACCACGTAGTTTTCTGTCAGCTTGCGCAGCCGTTCCTTATTCAGCGGCAACTTCAGTGTTCCACCTACCGAAGCAGCGGCATCCATCAGTCCCTTAGGGAGCTTCCAGATACGCGACTTTTTCCCGACCGATTTACTGATCAACCCAATCAGCTCATTTGTAGAGAGCGGTTCATCATCCCCCACGTGGTAAATGTCACTCGCAATGTTTTCTTTCACAATCAGCTGCTCCACCACGTAAGAGATGTTCTCGATGGAACAGAACGAGCGACGGTTCTCATAGGCTCCCAGCGGCCACGGGATTCCCTTCTTCACCACGCTATAGAGCAGGTTCAGGTTCCCCTTGTTCCCCGGCCCATGTATCATACAGGGCCTCAAAATATATACTCTTTTATCTAATAGCTGATCGCTAACAGCTGAAAGCTTGTTTAAGATATACTCCTCCGCCCTGATCTTCGATTCACCGTAGGGACCCACCGGCGCCGGTACAACCTCCTCCGTCAGCACATCACCCGGCACACTGTCCGCAGCCGCTTTCACCGAGCTGAAGAAGATAAACGTCCGAGTATCCGATTGCAGGAAGTAGTCGAATATCTTTTGCGTAAGGCCGGTGTTCACATCAAAGTAAACCTGCGCTTCGCTCCTGTTTTTCGTGTCATGAGCTTTACCTGCCAGATGCACAATCGCATCCACCGGAGGCACCTTACCCAGCTCATCCCAGCCGAATATGCGTTCCACACCCTCCTTTTCAGGCTGATGAATATCCAGTCCAACTATCTTATGGTTCCTGAACCAGCTATTTGTGAAGTTGGTACCCACAAAGCCGTTGATACCGGTGATAAGTATTTTCATTCTATTTTATTTTACGACCTCGACACCTGGAATCCTTTGTGGGAGAGTTGCATCTCCACGAAACGAGCTTTGTCGTTAGGACGGTTCTCCTCTAAAATCTTACGGATCCGCAATGCAGCGTCCGGATCTTTGGCAACCATGTAGAGATAGCCCCCACCTCCCGCACCGGGTAGCTTGTACCCAAGGGTATAATCTTTGACCAGATCAATGATCTGAGCCACTCCCGGGGGATTGGTCCCTCTGTCCAGCGCATTGTTCTGCTGCCAGCTCTTCAGCACCAGTTTTCCGTAACGGTTAAAATTGCCCCGCTGAATGCACTCAGCCATATCCTTGGCATGTGATTTCATTTCATGTAGGATGGAGAGATGCTGTCCTTCGTTCAGAAACATAGACCGGACAATCTCACCCAGGATATTCTTTGCCACACGGGTGATGCCTGTATAGTACAACAGGTGGCAGGGAGTCTGCAATGAATCCCTGAAGACGGATTCCGGCAACCAGCTTACCTGAGGTTTCTGCAGGAAGCCCTGTTCCGACTCGAGCAGCTTCACGCCATGCAAGATGCCGCCATACTGATCCTGCCAGCCACCACCACTGGTGAGCAACTGTTCCAACACCAACGTGATCGTTGCAATCTCCTGTTTGTTCCATTGCAGGCCACAGAAGTCGTTCAGTGCTCCCAATACCGTTGCTGCCAGAATTGAACTGGTGCCCAGTCCCGATCCGGCAGGGATGGCTGAAAGCAGGGTAACCTCTATCCCTGCACCAAAAGCTTTCAGTTGTTGCTCCAGTGAATCATACCGTTCACCCGCGAACTCAGGAAGAAAGCCACAAAGGGCCAATGCTGCTCTGGGAATGGAGAAGGGTGATCCCAGCCTGCGGTAATCACGCAACTCCTCAAATGTCTTCACCACCTCTGTAGCACCCATATCAATGGAGCGCAACACGATGTGATGCTCGGCACAAGGCTTCACATAAACCTGCAGTGGCGGCTGTCCATTCAGTTCAATGGCCATGTTCACCACACTCCCACCCGCGTAGAGCGAAAAAGGAGGCGTATCGGTCCACCCTCCCGCAAGATCAATTCTCACCGGACTCCTGCCCCAGACAATCTGATCGGGAAGCGCTGCCAACTTCGGCACACGTTTCTCACCCGTCACTGCTTTGATCAACCCGTTTCGCAGCAGCGAAAAAGCTTTCGACTCCTCCTTCTCCGCATTCAGGCTGTCGCCCTGCGACGAGAAAATGCGGGAGCGAAGCATCCTGTTGTGAATCTTTTGCATGCTATCCGCTTCTTCAGGAAGCGCCCCCGGCGCAGGCAACTGCAGCCGCGCATAATCTTCTGCTACATCAGAAAGATCGAGCTGATAAAACACACTCTTCTCGTAGTTCTGATCCAACATCGGATAGTTCTTCCGTCGGTATTCCGACCGTTGGGCATATAAGCGGGACAGTGATGCCCGATCCATCAACGCATCGGCTGAGTAGCGTATGGAGCGAAGCCAAATATCTTTGCCTTCAGCGGATAAGGATTCTGTTCCAATCATCCATTGAAGCACTTTCTCCATTTCTTCTTTTGATTCCAGACAGGGGAACAGCGGACATTGCTGGAGATCTATAACGTCCCCCCCAAGCACTTCGGATGTTAGTTCTTTTTCTGCCAGCCACTGACGGATCGGGCGACCCATCCAAATCGTCTCCCTGCTGCCAACGGTTCCTTTGAACGCATCATTGATTCCATAGGGACGAACCACATAACCTGTCTCATCCACCGGCACCATGTCAATGCAGATCCCCTCCGGCAGGTTCACCTGCCAGTCGTTCTCCGGCACCCCGGTAATCACATGATCGGCCGAAAGGTTCCAATGCTTACCCACGCAAGCATTCTCAATCCATATGTTGCGGTTGCTCTCCGTGAAGGAGACTTCCACCACCGCGTTCTGGGTGAAGATGGCAGGGTTGGGCTTAATCTTACGGTGCATGATCAGTCGCTGGTCATACACCTTGTTCTGCAACGCCAGTGTAGATGAGATCATCTCACGACTGGTCCCGTAATGGTAAAACTCACCTCCGTTCAGGGGTAGAATCTTTACCGAAAGGTTGTTAATCGCTTCGTCTTTGATGGCAGGACGATTTCCCAATGCCAGTCCAAACTCGCTGTAAAGGTCATAGAACTGCATCTTCTCCCCATCCCCATAGGATCGTTCCCGCAATAGCTGTACCGCCCGGTCGCTCAGCAACCAGAGGCCGATATCCATCAGGAAGAAGTGCGAATGCGAAAGATTCTCCAAATCCCGCAAGGAAGGCTTCTGAAGCATGCAATCCAGTTCTTCGGGTGTCTCCCTTCTTGCAGCGAACACCCCATGGCGTGTTGCCAGGGAAGCATCCACCCACAACCCATAACAGACCACATCCGCTTCCGGGATCTCCTGCAAGGGCTTCTCTGCATGGATGTATACGTCACCGCTCACCACCAGGGTACGCAGTGAAGCGGGCGACTGTTCCATGATCTTCTCATAAAGCGGGAGCTGCAGACTCAGCAGGTCCTGCGACAACCGTTGCCCCCTTGCCCAACGAAATACGGGCACAGGGAGACTAATCTTCCCCGTCACCGCATAGGCAGGAAGGCGACGACTCTGACCGCCGGCATGAATCACGATACGCTTCTCTGCAGAGAGCCAGTCGTTAAAATCTATTCCCGGATGCTCCTCCCGGTAACACTCTTCCAGCAACCAGGTAGTACCACTCCCCGATCCCAACCGTTTGTCCCGAGGGTCCGAGGTACAAAACCACTCCTTCTCGCTACGGTGGTGAAGTTGGGTATAATCCTTTACGGCATTGGGGGGAAGAGAAAGCAGTCGTCGCATTGCCAGTTCAGCCAAAATTATTGTAAATCCTCGTCAATCTCCGCTTTCAATTTCAACTTACGCACGAAACGCATGTCGTGTGCCACCATCTTCTGTACCAGATCGGGGAAGGATGTCTTTGTAGGGTTCCACCCCAACAACGTTCTTGCCTTGGTAGGATCACCCAGCAGCTGTTCCACCTCGGCCGGACGGAAGTACTTCTTGTCCACCTCTACCAGCACTTTGCCGGTGGCTACGTCAATTCCTTTTTCATTCACCCCTTCACCTTCCCATCGCAGGGTGATGCCCGCTTCAGCGAAGGCCAGGGTACAAAACTCCCTGACGGAATGCATCTCACCGGTCGCAATCACAAAGTCCTCCGGTTCCGGGTGCTGCAGGATCATCCACATGCACTCCACGTAATCCTTCGCATAACCCCAGTCACGCATGGCATCCAGGTTACCCAGGTAAAGCTTGTCCTGCATCCCCTGTGCAATTCTTGCAGCCGCGATGGAGATTTTACGGGTAACGAAAGTCTCCCCCCGTCGCTCGCTCTCGTGATTGAACAAGATACCATTCACAGCATACATGCCGTACGATTCTCGGTAGTTCTTCGTGATCCAGAACCCGTATAATTTGGCCACACCATAAGGACTGCGCGGGTAAAAAGGAGTGGTCTCCTTCTGCGGCACCTCCTGCACCAGTCCGAACAGTTCTGAAGTAGAAGCCTGGTAGATGCGGGTACTCTTCTCAAGACCCAGGATACGCACCGCCTCCAACAGACGCAATGTCCCCACCGCATCTGTCTCGGCCGTATATTCAGGCACATCAAAGCTCACCTTCACATGACTCTGAGCAGCCAGGTTGTAAATCTCGTCCGGTTGAATATTCTGAATCACCCTTATCAGCGAACTGGAATCCGTCATATCAGCATAATGCAAGTTCACCAACCTCTTCTGCTGCATATCACGCACCCACTCATCAAGATAAAGATGCTCAATACGCCCCGTATTAAACGAAGAAGACCGCCTAAGCAGTCCATGCACCTCGTAACCCTTCTCAATTAAAAACTCCGCTAAGTAAGAGCCATCCTGTCCGGTGATACCTGAGATCAATGCTTTTTTTGTCATTTATATTTGATTTATACTTTGCGATTGCTTTATTAAAAAGAATAAAATTATATTTCAATTATTCTTACACTTTTCCAGTCCACTTTAGTATCAGCCATCTCAATATTCACAAAATCAAAATCAGTAAGATATTTGTCGAATTTAGAAAATGAATTTTTAAGGCCCACATATGATTTGAATCTCCTTATACCTTTCTGACTCTCAAAAATGGGCTGATTCGCATCAAAATCTCTTGGGTGGAAATAAGTCATAAGATATGATGATTTCTTACTCCATTTTTTTATGAGCCAGTAAGGAAATAATCTAAAGAAACCACCACCAGAAAATACAATATTCTTACCAGACAGTTTATGAAAATTAATAGGAAATTCTTTTATTTCACCATTTTGCGTTTTAATGATCGTTGGACCAGTATCTCCATAGTCAGGATAACCACCATAATCGTGATTAGCCGGAAAAATCGAACAATCGTATTTAAACCCTAACTCAACTAATATATCAAGAGCCCATAGATTATTTTTGGTGATTGAAAAACCGGGTGCGCGAAAAGCGTTAATCTCCTTTCCAATCACATCCTCTATTCGTTTCTTGGCTTTTTCCGTATCCATCTTGAATTCTTCTTGGGTAAATCTGAAAGCCAGTTGATGCTGGTACGAGTGACAGCCGATGTGATGCCCCATATAATTTATACGCCTGATTACATCGGGATGCTTCTCAGCCAGCCAACCCAAGCAGAAAAAAGTCGCTTTAATATTGTCCTTCTCCAGTCGTTCAAGAATTCTATCTACCCCCTCGTGAATCCTTACCTCATACTTGTCCCAGTTGAAATCCTGTGTAATGAAATCAACATTATACCAGTCTTCAATGTCGAATGTTAGAATATTCACTTATTTGAAATATTTATCAAAACTCTTTTTTGCTCCTTTATAGAACTGTGCGTCTATAGTGTCCCAATTATCATTACCTTCTATTAATGTTATACCATCATCGGTCACAACCACGTCCCAACCTATTGAGTGTATTCCATAAAATAGAGAGTGAGCTTTTTTTACATATTGAACCATCTCCTCCCAATCAGGTAATTTGTATCCTTCGAATACTATTTCACTATTTGGGTGATATAAACTTTTAGTCCCATATCCTGGTTTAAAAAGCCCCCATTTCTCTAATTTTCCATCATTGATATCGATTCCACACAAGATGCCACCAGAAGACCAGTTGTCTGTATGTCTACCATTCACTCCCATTCTGAAAAAAGCACATAATACTTTAACTTCTCCTTTATGTTGAACTGTTACAATTCTTGTAGTATTTATAGAATGAGGATGAAACCGGGCATATGCTTCAGTTTGATTTTTAATACTATGCTGAATTATCCAGTGATCGTTACCAAAAATAGCAATTAAGTTTTTCAAATCAGATAACTCATTGTTTATGTAAATGCTGCCATCGTTAATCATCAGCTTAAATATGTTTCTATTCATTCCTCCTCCATAACTTATGTTTTTTTTGCAAAAAGCACTTATATTTAATTCTGTTATAGATTCAATGGTTTTATAGGATTTCTCAGATATAGAATAGAATTTCCCTTTGTTTACTAACCCTATATTCAGTGGGGTGTTAATACCAATACTTCTACAGTAGGCTTCAAAAACAAATTTATCTCTTACTAAGCACACATCATTATTAAAATCATAGACAGGTTTCTTTGGCAACTGATTGTTTTTGTTACGTGCATGAGTGAAGGTCAACCAAGGGACATATTCTTTAAAGTCATTTTTGGATTTTCTATCAAATCCAAAAATAAAATAGTTCTTATTTAGGGTCTGCTTATTAATTCCCAATCAGGCACACAATTTCATTTGTGGCCCGAGTGGATAAATGTTTATATTTCTCACTATCATTAACTTCTGTAGTAACGAGACAAAATAAGGTAAGGGAATATCCCTCATATGCCGGATCAGATTCATCACAAAAATGATAGCCCCTATCCAACTCCTTGACGTCGAGGAGAGTCTGGCCCGGATATCATTTAAACCATATCCACGCTTGCCCTGTCCAAACTTCCCTTCAACCTGGTTGCGTTCCGCCGTCTCTCGTCGCTCTTTACGTTTTTGGTATCTGCTCTTGATCTCTTTTGCCGGCTTTCGTCCCAGTGGCTCCCCGGTGAAGCGGATTCCTTTCTCTTTCAAAAACCGCCTGTTCTCCCGGGTAAGATATATCTTATCCACCTGAACCAGCTCCGGATATTTCCCAGTCAACTTCCTGAAGCGTTCAACCTGTGACTGAAGATCCTGCCCCTCGTTGAAGGCATCCCAGTCAAAATGATCCACCCTGGCATATCCATCCAGCAGGCTGATGTTGATCTTGGCGCCAAACTCCGTCTTGGCCTTGGCTTTACCACGGACGATGGGGCGAACATGTGGCTGATGAATGTTCACTATGCGATCTTCTACTTGATGGCTCTTCTTCTTATACATCGTCTCCTGTTGTTCCAGCAGATGCTGGATGACAAAAAAATACTTTAGTTGCCGCCGGTCGAGGGGAATCGGTTTATCCTTTATGGTGTCCAGTATCCCGTTGATAGTCCGCACATCCCGTTTCAGGTAGTTGATCTGCTTGCGTATCGCTTTTCGTAACACGTTGGCTGGTTTTCTCTTCATTTTCGACACATTCAAAAAATCCTTGCGTGCAACCCTTCTGTATGTACGGGGTTTATCTTTAATACCCAGTTTCAAACACAACTCATCGATCAGCTCTTCTGCCTTCTGGCGGCTCTCGTTCAGCAGATCCAGATCGGTGGGATACTTGATATCCGCATCACAGACCGTTGCATCCATTTGGAGCTTCCCCTTGTTCCCGGGATGCGGATCGGGATCGTCATCATTATCATCTTCTTCATCCTTCGCATCCTTGTCAACCACTTCTTGATTTGCCCCGGCTTTTAGCTTCAACCCTTTTCTTATCAAGTCGTCCGTCAATGATTCAAAGACATCAAGGTCGATTCGCTTTCTGATGGAGACCAGCAGTGACGGTGTCATCACCTGTTCATAGGTGAAAGCTTCGAGACCAAGAAAATACTGCATGTAGGGGTTCTCCTGTATCATCTCTATTACTCCACGGTCGTCACTCTTCATGATGTGCTTGATGATGATTACTCCCAGCACAAGCCTGGCATCTTTGGTGGGGGCACCCCGGTTGCTTTTGAAGTTCTTGTAATAAAGCCGGGCGAACTCTTCCCAGGGAACTATTTTTGAAAGAATAACCCACCGGTTATTCTCATCCAGTTTTGCCTCAAAGGGCATCTTGAACTCTGAAATTGAAAGCTGCCTGGAGCTCTTGTATCGTATCATAAAATGCAAGGTTTATGAAGTAAAAATACTCAATTTCTTGCAGTTATGCAAATTTTTTACCAACTAATTTACTGATATACAACACAAATGCCAATTATTCAGCAAACCCTATTTATTTCACCTTTTTGTAATATATATATAAACTGTTCCCAGAAAATTCTTAGTGGACTTTTGAGCTCACACTCTGAATAATATGAGATATGTTTAATATGTTGTTTAAAGTTCAGAATGATTACAAATGGAAAAATAAACCGTCCAATAATCTTGCCACCGTAAAACAATAAACTATCTTGAAAGATAGTGCAATAGTATCCTAAACTAGCAATAGTTCTTTTCAAATATCCTATATTCATAATTTTATAGATTAATTTCTTTTTTTTATCACCTTAGCCGGAATGCCTCCCACTATACAATTCGAAGGAACATCTTTTGTAACCACAGAACCGGCTGCGACAATAGCACCATCTCCTATGTTTACTCCCGATGTTATTACACTATTTGCACCTATCCACACATCATTACCTATTGTAATATCTTTTTCGGTTCGTTCCTGATATACCATGGGCACACCATTTAACTTTGCGCCATGGTTGCCGCAAAACATTTTAGCTCCTGGTCCAACCAAGACATTATCTCCGAAAATAATTTTAGAGTTTTGCTCTGCCCAGATACAACAATCCATTGTGATACGCACGTTGTTACCTAAATATATGTTTTGAGCATTTCTGATAGAGGCACGAGAGTGTATTCTGTAGTCACCCTGATATTTTATTTTCTTTCTCCATATTACATGTTCATGAATGTAGTATGCAATACTTGCCATAATAGCTTTTAAAAAAGATAATGAAAAAAAACCAGATAAAACCTCATTTATCATTTCCTTAGTTTTACCTTCACGCCATGATTGTTCTTTTATATTCATATCTATTTATGATGTCGTTTAATATATTGGATTGTTTTTATTGAAAAATGATTGGAAGAGATTGACACTTATCCACATGAATGGTTTTATAAATCGAATCATTTTTACTGGTTGTTGTAATAATCTATGTAACCACTCTAAACCCAATTTTTGGATTATGACTGGAGCTCTGCTAACAGTACCAGCAAAATATTCAAAAACTAAACCAACACCAACACAAATTGTAGACTCAAGTTTTGGTTGTAGTAATGCCATTAATTGCTCTTGCTTTGGAGCTCCCAATCCACACCAAAAAAATGTAGGCTTTAATCGATTAATTTCTACAGCTAATGCGTCAATATCAAAATCAGCTATAGGTTGAAATGGTGGTGATACTGCTCCCTTGACCTCTAGCGAAGGATAGTTCCTTTTCATTTTTTCTTCAATCTTAGCTATAGTATTGGGGGTACTTCCATAGAAATAATGTGAATATTTTTTTGATTTAGATAACTCAAGAACTGCTGGAAACAAATCAGGTCCCGAAACTCTATCCACACTTTTGTAACCTAAATTTCTTGCAATCCAAACCAAAGGAACTCCATCAGGAACTGTCAATAATGCCTTATTCTGTATTTTTAAATAGTCGTCATCATGATTCGCCAAATGTACAGTCCTACTATTTGTTACACATATATATCCAAACTTCTTATTATCTATAAAATATATGATCTTTTCGAGTGCATCCTGTAGGTTGGTGATATCAATACCTATTTTATCTATATAAAATTTACTCATATAATTTATTCCTATTTCATTCGCTATATCAATTCGTTATAAACATTATTCAATTTCTTTATATAGGTTACTAATGAAAAATTATCTTTCACTGTTTTGTATGCCTCTTTACCCAGATTGTATCGTAATTTACTGTTCCCTAGCAGTGTATTTATCGAGTGAGCCAGTTGTTTATAATTATTCTTTTCAATCAATAAACCATTATTTGTATTAAACACCACTTCTGGAATCGCCCCTACAGGGGTACATATTGGTACAGCACCATATGCCATAGCTTCGAGTAATCCATTTGGGAGCCCCTCAAAATAAGAAGGTAAGATGAAAATATCTGTTTCCATAAATAGTTTTTGTTTTTCTAAATAATCCACTACTCCCATATACTGAAATTTTTCGCCTAATGTTTTTTTACACCTTTCTATGAACCATTTCTTATCTGGACCTGTACCAGCTAAGATAAACCGAAATGAAAAATATTTTTTTTTGATATCTTCAAAAGCTTCAACAATCTCATTCAGTCCTTTATTCTGGTCAATCCTACCAATAAATAGAATATTAATAATATCCTCTTCTCCCGAACGAGTGGATATTTTGTTATTTATTAATTCTTCTTTTGGCACAACAACTGCATTTGGTAGCACCTGCAATTTTGCTTGTGAAATTTTATAATAGCTTGCTGTAAAGTTTCGCTCTTTCTCGCCTAAAAGTATTACTGTATCCGCTAATTTGAGACTATGCTTGATTATAAACTTCTGAAAAAACTTAATATTATTATTTAAACTCAACTTACCACCCCTAAGATGAACAACAATTTTTTTACGATTCAGGGTAGCTATAATAATCAATGTGTAGTTAATAATTATCGAAAACTTACCCAATGGTATATTGATATGAACAACTTCTATTTTTTCTTTTCGCAGTGTTTTGTGAAAGTCAACCCACTTCCTGAACTGCGATATAAACCACTTATGATTCCTTTCTTGAGTGTCCTCTTTTCCTACAACGAAGTGTGTATAGTCTACCTCTTTGTTATTATCTATAAGCAACCTAGTCAGATTAGAAATCCCACCAATATTTTTCTCTGTATTGAGAGATGGAGATGTGATAAGAATTTTATGTTTAAACATTAATATGGAAATTGTATTTGCTGTGATAAATTTTAATACTAGTATAGAGTGTATTATCCTGTAAACTATCTATACAAGATATCATTTTTTTTATTCAACATTTTTTTTAAAATATCCAAGTTTCCTCCAGATAAAAGTTTCAAATAAATATAAGGTATACTCCCTCCTTCAAAACCACTTCTTGGAATACGGTATAAATCGTCATCATTTTTAAAGGTTCTTTCAATAGTTGAAAAGGCTAATTTAATACCATTTTTCTTTAAAATGTCTATCTCACGTCCACCAAAATCAAATCCAGGTTTGCCATTTGGGTATGCAAAGGAATGAATAGGTGCATCAAGTAGATAGCTTAGTCCTGTTATTGATGTGCTAATTTCATATTCAACAGTATCTACACTCTCATTTTTTAATATAGGATGATTCATGGTATGAGCTCCAATATGTACTAACCCTGATTGATACACTTCTTTGATTTGGTTTAAATTCATATTCACACATGACTTTGACTGAGTACTGGTTTGCTTCTGATACTCATAAATTACATTCCAAATTTCATTTATCTTCAAGCGTTTTAATTTGGTTTTTACTGGAATGGCTTCAAAACTCTTAAACTCGAAACGATTATTAATAATACTATTTAAGATGTCAAAATCATAATCACTTATTTCTTGAAACCAAAAATTGATTCTCTCCGAAATTACTTTGGGTGATACAAATATAGATGCAGATATGTTATACTTTTTCAGTAATGGAAATACTGTTTTATAAAAACTAATATGTCCATCGTCAAAGGTAATATGACAAGCATGGTTTATTTTTTTACCTTGCAAGTAGTAATTTTCTATATCTTCATAACTTATAGGATTATAAAAACGTTTGATGATTTTAAGGATATCTTCGAACCAATGTGGATCTTTAATTGCATGAAAGTTGAGGATAATATTAGGAAGTAACTTCATATTCTAATGTTTAGTGTATTGCAGATTGTGCAAAGTCCCAGTTAGCAGAATCACGAATATCTATATGGTTATCTATTAAGAAATTATTGTCGGTTGGATATAGGCTTATAGGACGTACTAAAAATGGTAGCCTAATCTTTCCTATTGTAGTCATTAGTTTTAACGGTTCGAAAATGAACCCGATACTTTTAAATTTTTGTTTTTCATTTTGAGAGAAAACATGACTCCGTATTATTGAGATTCTAAAATACCGGGAACTAAAACACATTAATCTTTTGAAAATATTTCTGGTCGGGGCAATGTATTCTTCAATCATGAATTGAAATTTTGATCTTTTGCTAAAGATTATATAACCAATTAATTTTTCTTCTTCATAATAATATGCGAAATAGTTGTTTTGATTAGGATAAGCATATCGCCAATTATAGAATGATTGATCTCGATAATGAGTTATTACATTGATATTTCTGTTTTTACGATTCAAAGTTACAATATCATTAATTCGTAATTGTGTTGTAAAAATCAATTTATTGTCTTTATACTTTCTAATAATCTCTTCAAATTGATTATTATGCTTCCTGGAAATACCAAATAGATTTTTGAAAGTTAATAAGAGATTTATTTTGAAACCATATCTGTTACAATAATTTATTGATTGCCATCCTTGTTTCAAATTACCCGGTGTAGATAAATTATTAGATGATGTGTTTAATACAATGGCATTTGTTTCATGTTGCAAATCAGTTAGAAAAGCTTCGTTTAATTTAGAGAATATTCCCATTCTTCTGAAATCAGGATGTACAATAGCATCAGCAGGATTAAAGACTTTATAAAGAACATTTCTTAACATAAAATGCTGGATTACGAAAGCTCTGAAACCAACAACTTGTTCACCATTAAGAGCTACATAAATAAATGGATTGTTTTTATTATATGGATTCTGTTCGTAACGCCATTCGAATTTATTTTTTAATTCCCTGGTCTTTAGGTGTTTCCACTTAAACGCCAAAAGTTCTAACAAAGAAAATTTGTTATTAAACTCATATTTTTTAAATACTAGTTTATTCATTATTTTTACTTTATAAGTATTTTATGTATAGTCCCAATAAAACTTATAATTAGTCCAATCAGTATCTCCTAGACGGCTATCTGCAATAATAGCAAAAAATATATACGAAATTGCTATTAAAAACACAAAAATATATACCAAATTAATTCCTCTAATTTTTGAATGCTTCAAATAATAAAGAAGATATGCTGTAGTAGGAATTAAAAAAATCGTAAAGTATCCTATTGGTCGCAAGAAAACAGTAGCAGTATTTGCAAAAAGATTATGAAACAATATGCCTACTAGACCAAGATTAAAGTAAGCTTGGTAGTTGGTGTTAGCATACAGTTTTTTTAAATGCGGATGATACCATATAATCAAAGCTCCGAGGAGGATCCTTGATATACGACGAGGACCCAAGTTCATTTCTCTTTGCCTTTCGAACATATAATAGTCTAGTTTATCAGCATATCTTTCATATCCAATAAATTGCAACAATCCTTCTGTGTTGTCCATAATACCAATCCAGAAAGGATTTGAACCAATAATAATTGCACATAATAATAGTAATAGATTTATGTATCTATTTTTGAGGTAGTCTCTTTGAGGTATAAAATAAAAAATGAATAATAATGCTGCAGACCTATGGAAGAGGGTAGCTATGAAAATAGTTAGAAAATAATGTAACGGTTTTCGACTATTAATAAATTGAATGCTAAAGACAAACATACATGCTGCAATAGTTTGTCTTATGCCGTTCATCCAGCCTAAGTAATAACCCCCTAATACTATGACTATACCAATAAATGGAAGTAAATACCTTTCATTTTTAAATGCCAAATAGAGAAAGATAATCTGGACAAATGCCCAAAAACCAAACCAAATGGAAAAATGTATATTTAGATTTGCAAATACTTTAGAAATATACAAAAATAGACCTTCAATTTCTCTTTTTGGCTCAAATCCGTTAAGTAAAACTCTGTAACCTTCTAAATAACTTTGATGGTCTGTTCCGACTTTCCATCTTACCCCAGAGATAAAAGCAAAAAATAACAAAGGAATAATTATTTCCCAAGTCAGAAATGGCGTTTTACGTCCTGCACGTAAATTAATTCGCTCTCGTCTCGCTGCAATAGTACCAAACCACCACATCGAAAAACCTAAAAAACCATATACTATAAAACTTTGCAACATATTATTATTGCGTGTAGAAATATCAAATAATTAAAACTTTTTATTCCTGTTTTTCTAATTCTTCAATGATTCTCGCAGCCATTTTTTCATAGCTTCTGTTTTGAATAACATACTGATATCCTTTATCTCCCATATTTTTTAAATTAAATTTCCCATCCAAAATTTGAAAAATTGTATCAACATACTCCTCTTTATTATAATTAAGTAAGACTCCTCCTTCTGATTGTGTGATAGCTTCATTTTGCTCAATAATTTCTTTATTTGCCAACACAGGACATTTCAAGGCCATACTCTCGAATACCTTTGTAGGTGAGGAAATTATAAATCTCTCTATGGGTGGAATAGCTGATATGGAAAAGTCTGCTATTTGCAATAATTTAAATAATTTCTCTCTTGGGACTGTTCCTGTAAAATGGAGATTAAGCTCTTTGTTCTGTGTGTAGCTTGATAATCTTTCTATATCATCTTCATTTCCACCAACAATTAAGAAATCTAAATTATTGGCTCTTTTATTTACTTCATGTAGTATGTCGATAACAAAATCCACCTTTCTACCCTTGCTCATAGCTCCAAAGTAGATACCAGTGAAAGGTTTTTTCAAGGTATATTCTTCTCTCAGTTTCTCCTTTTCATCACGGTCAATTTCTTCAATCATGGAAGTGTTTATTCCCATTGGTACAATTATACTTTCTCTATTTACATTAAATTTTTCTAATAAATACTCTTTATATTTTTCACTCCTCACAATCAAAACGTGTGTTCTTCTCATTATGCATACTTCCCATTTCAATGAGAGTTGTAAGAAAAGACGTTTGATAGTGTTTTTTGTTCTTAATAGATAGCTTTCTATCACCGGAAATGCTTTTATATAAATAAATCTAAATTTATAAACTTTCGATAAAAGAAAAACGAAGGTAGATAAATCAACTCGATTTCTTACAACAATAAAATATGGATTCAATTTTCTAATTAATTTGATAAGATTGAAAACAAAAATAATGTAAGATAAAACAAATGAACGATATCTTCGTGTTATAGTTGTATTATTGCTTTTGTCTTTAGCTATTTTGCTTTTTCGATCATTCATCAGTAGATAATAAACATTGTAATCCTGTTTAGGTATTTCATCTACCCAAATGCTTTTTTCAGCAATTCGAATATTATCAATTGAATTCGTACAATCAACATATATAATGTTACGACTGATTTTTACTGACATTGTTTTAATTTTCTCTTTATCTTAAAATTAGTTCGTATAACTTTCTATTCCCTTGATGAGTTGATTCAAAATAAATTTTATTACCACTTGTATCCCATTTAGGATGTAAGTCACATCTTATTTCTTTATTATAGCGCAGCGATTGATAAAAGTCACCTACCTTTTTTATCTCCTCCTTTTCTATATTAAATAAGTATAAAGAAGAAAACCTGGATAAATTAGGATATGTATCGGTAATAATATATTTGCCATCGGGCGATATAGAGGGGTGACCATCTACTCTGGGCAGCAGCTTTGAATATAACATTGCTGTCTCCGTATTCAAATCAAATTTATAATATCCCACATCTCCTTTGTAGTTGCAAAAAGCAAGAATTTCACTACTGTTTAACCAGCAACAATGTGATACCATAGTATCTCCATTTAATATTTTCAGGTTACTTCCATTTTTATTACATACCACTAATCGCGTAAATCTTCCTTTTGGACCAATCCAGCGATGTAAAAACATAAATTTACTTCCATCAGGAGCAATGTCAATGTGATTTACCTTATGCTTGGCATCATACATCGTTTTGACATATGAAAAAGCTTTTAATTGCTCCAAAGTAAGCAGCAGACTTGTTGTACCAGTTTTTAAATCTACATACCAAATACCATCTTCGTTATCAGGAGGTAAATTATTAAAAGGTAAATTGAAATAACCATAATCTGGACGCATAGCTGCCAAACGAGAGAAATTTAACGAAAGGGCATATTTACCTGTCTTACTTACACTATATATTGGTATAGTATACATTTTTATAATCCTGCCGCTTTTGTCAATCACTTTTGATATATAGTTATCTGAAGAGTTATCTAGATCATTAAATATAATGTGTTTGTTATCTTTTGGTAACCACTGTAGCATGCAGCCTTGTTGCCAATTCCAGACCTTTGTCTTAGCTATTTTAGTGATTTTCCCTTCTTTATCTTTCAGCATAATCTGAGAAGGTTCTACGAGGCTACCTCTCACATCCTCATTTGTTACTTTCAGATATAAAATGTCACCTTCTTCATTTTCAGGAGATATATTATAATAGCCAAAAAAGTTGATTCTATCCTTATCAACAGAGTTCAATACATTTTTGTCAAAAACAAAATGACTGCTAATTTGTCTGTTTTTTACATAACGATATAATAAATATCTAATTTTTATTAAAGGTGTGCCGAGATAAGAGTTTTTGAATAAGAGTTTTGCCTTATCTAATATCATAACTAAATAGTTTATTTTTCAAGTTCGTTAGTTAAAACTATGCACTTTTAGTGCAAGGCTTTAGCTTCTACAAATATTCATTACTTTTGTAAGAAAGTCAAGTTATATGGAACACCGCAAAAGTAGTCACAGTGTATACAATCTACAAGTTCACCTGGTTTGGATAACGAAATATCGTTACAAGGTTCTGACCGGTGATGTTCAATTGCGCTGTCGTGACATACTACGTCAGGTGAGTAATTCGTTGGACATTGCTATGCTGAAAGGCGTTGTTAGCAAGGATCATATCCACTTGCACATAAGTTATCCCCCGAAGTTAAGTGTTAGCGATATCGTTAAGCGTCTTAAAGGTCGCAGTTCACGTATGTTGCTTCAGGAGTTTCCCGAGCTACAGCGTCGCTACTGGGGGAATCATTTTTGGGCAATCGGTTATGGTTGCTGGAGTGTGGGTAACATCACTGACGAGATGTTGTCCACGTACCTGGATCACCATGGGGATCATCCCAATTCCAACGAAAACTTTATCCTGGAATGAAACGGTATTTCAAAGAACGTAACTTTAGTTGTTCACTTTTAATCGACCTTGGTCGAAACTCAAACGACTTATAGTCGAAAACAAACCTATGGATTTCCAATCCATAGTGGTTCAGTTTTTTTGAAAGTCGATTATAATTGATTTTATGATAAGTATAATTTCTTTCTCAAAAAATAGAATAAGTAATATATAAATAAATGAATAGAGTAAACCTAAAATAAATAAAGATAGAATAGGGATTACATTCAAATACTCAAGATATCTATTCACAAAATAGATTGCTATGGCAGAAAAGAAACCTATTAAAAATATTTTGAAACAATCTGTCAATTGCTCTTTCATTTTGTAGCTAATCTCTCGCCCGCTATAATGCATACTAGGTATAATCATCACATAATAAGCGATTGTATAAGAACATACTAAAGCAGTTATACCAAAAGGCATAGATATAACAATAGCAATTATACCAATTATCTTTTTTAGGACTTCTAGTTTTAAGAATAATTCACTTTTATTTTTTACTTTCAGTATGTTTAAATTGTAAGAGTGTAAAGGACGTATAATTGAAGCAACTGCAAGTATCTGAAAGTATGGCACTGCAGGCAGCCATTTTTCCCCAAATAAAACAAAAAATAAGTCTTTTGCGACAACAATTAAATACATCATTAATGGAACTGAAATAAAAAAAGAAAGTCTCATTACTTTTTTGTAAGCGCTTTTCAATTGCTCTCTTTTGCTAATATTTGAGAAGAAAGGATATGTAACTTTCTCTAAAACAGAAGCCATCTGTGTCACTGGTAGGTTTCTTATATGGTCAGCTTGATTATAAAATCCAGCTATAGTTGGGCTGAAGAATTTTCCAATTATAATATTATATATATTTTTATATATCGTATCTATTAAACTTGAAAGAGTCATTTTATATCCAAAATTAAAATGATGTCTGAATTTCTCTTTATCAAACTTCAGTGAAGGTTTCCATGGTATGAAGATCCAACTCTGTATCGTAAAAATGATAGTCTGCGTAAGGTTAAGCCATACTAAACTCCACACTCCAAAACCTTTGTAAGCCATAGTAACTCCTACAATAGCTGCTATAATAGTGGAAGGTATTTGCAACTTCATTTGAGTTTTGAATTTCATCTCTTTCGTGAGCTTTGCTACATGTACCGCTACAAATGAACGGATTACGAAACTGAGAGCATATACCCTTAGAATGTCCTTGAGTATAGATTGGTTATAAAATGCAGCAATATTAGATGCTATCAAAAAGACAAGCAAATAGACTGCTACACTTATGAGCATGTTTGTCATAAATACAGTTGAATAATCCAACTGATCAGGGTCTTTAGTACGGATAAGTGAACTAGTCATACCACTATCCATCAATGTCTGTCCAATGGCGATAAATACCGATAGCATGGCTATAAGTCCAAACATCTCAGGCATTAAAAGTCGTGCAAGAATAATCTGTACAACAAAGTTTATTATTTGCACACTAAATTGTTGGGCAAAAGTCCAAAAAACACCACTAACAGCTTGTTTTTTTAAGCTACTACTCATTACTATCGTTGATCACAAATTGAATGTTGAGACCAATGGATTATATTATTTACGTTTCAATTAATAATAGTAATGCGAATCAGTAGTTGAAACTGCTCGCAAGTTTATATAGTTAAAGTATTTAAAATCAATAAAATAAAGGTGTTGAATGCTTGTTCAATCCGCTGAAAATCATTAACTTAGAAGAATGATTCCATTATTTTTCAAGTATGACTCCCAGCGAGAAAGAGTTTAAACTGATACAGATTTATATGTATATATGTGATTTATAACGACCAGGAATTGAAATATTACTGTCAAAGATACAGCAATAATTCGAATCCAGCTCTCACCGACCAGGAAATAATGACTATCTACCTGTTTGCAGGACATTGTCAAAAATATTTCCAGATCAGGGAGATATACAACTTTGCATCGGAATATCTTCCCTCCTGGTTTCCCAAATTACCTCCTTATCAGACTTTTAATCTCAGATTAAACCGTCTTGACGAAGCCTTCAAGGTATTATCCCGGAGATTGATATCTTCATTCATGCCGGATGATTGTGACAGGGGTATATCCCTTGTCGATTCCATGCCCGTGATAACTTGTACGGGAAGGAACAGTAGCCCATGAAATAACCTCCAAAGGGTGCTGTTCAACAAAGAATTAGTACTATTCTATGCACTGACTTTGCATAGGGAAGGTACAATCCCCTTTCCCGAATCTCTGATGTTTACTGCTGCCGAAGATAACGATCTGACTGTTTTTTAACAGGCTTGGGGTGATTATATATCCGATATCATAATTTTTGGAGACAAAATATACTCCGATTTTGAATACTTCAATTATGACAGGAAACAAAAACAGCATATCGAAATGTTCACTTCCATCAAGGCAATCAAGGGGTAATCCGAACAGTAGAGACAATACCAAAAAGCTTATAATGACTTGTTTTCTACGGTAGTTTCAAAAGTTAGGTAACCCATAGAATCATTCTTCAACTGGCTAAATGAAAAAACAACTATTCAAAGAGCGCAAAAAGTAAGATACAAGAAAGGATTACTTATACATACGATGGGAAGAATTGCCATCACTTTTATTTATCTAATTTTTTAAATACTGAATCACATTAGTAATAAAATTATAACTTTCCATCTGCATTTTTATCAAGAACCCCTTTTACGTCATACACTACACAATTGTGCTTGGTAAATTTTGCAGTATCCAACCTTTGAAATTCGTCATGGGCAACAGCAAGAATGATTGCGTCATAGGAGCCTACGGGCAATTCGTTATGTATCTCTACGCCATATTCATGTTTTGCAATGGCTGGATTGGCCCAGGGATCATAGATGGTTACGTTGGCATTGTACTCTTCCAGCGTTTTGATGATGTCAATCACCTTGGTGTTGCGCACGTCGGGACAGTTTTCCTTGAAGGTAAAGCCTAAAACCAATACATTTGAGCCAAGCACCTGTATCCCTTTTTTGAGCATCAGCTTCATCACCTGATCGGCCACATACTCTCCCATCCCGTCGTTCATGCGTCTTCCGGAAAGAATGATCTCCGGATTGTAACCCAATCGTTGTGCTGCCTGTGCAAGGTAGTATGGGTCTACTCCAATACAGTGACCTCCCACTAAACCCGGTTTAAACGGAAGGAAGTTCCATTTTGTGCCTGCTGCTGTAAGTACATCTTGCGTGTTGATGTTCATTCTGTTGAATATTTTGGCAAGCTCATTCACAAAGGCAATATTGATGTCGCGCTGTGCATTCTCAATAACCTTAGCTGCTTCAGCAACTTTTATGCTTGGTGCAAGGTGTGTGCCTGCAGTTATTACAGATGCATAAACCTTGTCAACTATTTTACCTACTTCGGGAGTACTGCCTGAAGTAACTTTTAATATTTTCTCAACCGTATGCTCTTTATCGCCCGGATTTATACGCTCTGGGCTATATCCGGCATAAAAATCTTGGTTATAGATCAAACCGCTTACTTTTTCTACAACCGGTATACATTCATCTTCGGTAACTCCCGGATAAACGGTAGATTCATATACTACAATGTCCCCTTTTGAGATCACCTTGCCCACTGTTTCACTGGCTCCATAAAGGGGTCGCAAATCGGGATTGTTGTTTTTATCCACTGGAGTGGGTACAGCCACAATATAGAAGTTGCAGTCACGGATGGCTTCTATGTCTGTAGTGCAGACAAATCCGTTTTTAATGGCTTCTTGCAACAATTGATCGTCAACCTCAAGGGTACTGTCACGA